>JAUWNK010000023.1 GCA_030612685.1 Desulfobacteraceae bacterium | reverse complement strand
GGAGGCACTAAGAATAGGCTCAGAGATCTTTCACTCCCTTGCAAAGGTTCTCTCAGACAAGGGGTTATCAACAGGCGTTGGTGATGAGGGTGGCTTTGCCCCAGATCTCAAGTCAAACGATCAAGGAATAGAAATGGTAGTGTATGGGATAGAAAAGGCCGGTTATAGGCCTGGTGAAGATGTAGTCCTGGCTATCGATGCAGCAGCCTGCTCTTTTTATGAAGAGGGTATGTATAAATTTGTGTCTGACCAATCGAAAAGGGACTCCGGGATGATGATAGATTTTTACGCTGACTGGGCTAATCGCTATCCTATCTTCTCCATTGAAGATGGCCTCGATGAGAATGACTGGGATGGCTGGAAGATCTTGACTCAACGATTAGGAGACCGGATTCAGATTGTGGGTGATGATCTCTTTGTTACCAATCCTGATAGAATCACCAGGGGTATAAAAGAGGGGTCTGCCAATGCTGTTTTGATAAAACTTAACCAGATAGGGACCCTCACAGAGACCCTACAGGCGATCGAGATGGCCCACAGGGCCGGCTGGAGAACAATTGTCTCCCATCGCTCCGGGGAGACGGAAGACAGTTTTATAGCCGATCTTAGCGTGGCTGCTAATACTGGACAGATAAAGACAGGGTCCCTCAGCCGCTCCGAGAGGATATGTAAGTATAACAGGCTCTTGAGAATCGAAGAGGAATTAGGGGAGGTGGCCACATTTGGTTTTCCTGCCTAACCAGGATAAGCCGGAATAAAATCCGAAATACGAATACCCGCCTGCCGGATGGCGGACAGGTCGAAATACGAAACAAACACTCATGCCCATTCTGGGCGCCACGAAGGATGAAAATTAATTGTAACAGATCAAAGGGGCCAGGGATCAAGCAGTAGAGGAAACCTTCAGGTTTCCAGAAATGGAAGGCTAAAGCCTTCCTCTACATGCTTTTGGCTTTAAATGCAAATACCTTAATGAATTCAATCTATTTAATGGTCCCTGTGAACTGAACACCATGAACTATTACAGTTAATTCTATTTTCGGACTAAATCCGAATGACCAAAATTCCAATTTTCTAAACCAAGAGTCCTTTCCTTTGAGCAAGTAACAATTTAGTATGTTTCGAAATTTGAACACCTGCCCGCCATCGCTCTCGCTCAGGCGAGGCGGGCGGGTTTGAATTTCTATATTATTTCGGATTTCGATATTCGAATTTCGGATTTTCTTTATGACATTGTACCTCGTCGGTTTAAGGTAGAGCTTCGCTATGTAATGTCAGTGGTCCGTTTTCAGTGGCCCATGGACACTCCTCCATTCAATCTCTGGGTGTATTAATCTTGCCATCTCTTCTAAGCCGCTCACTATTCTTGGGGCAGCCCTGTCTATCAGGTCAGAATCTATAAGATAGATACTCCCATTTCTGACCGCTGGTAAGGTATGCCATTCAAACCATTCCTTTCTGGCCTTCTCAAACTCCCCTCCTCTTTCCATAGATGAGATTATTATCACATCCGGCCCTTTCTTTATTACCTCCTCTATACTTAATTTTGGATAGGTAATAGGCTGATCTCCGGTCATATTCATCCCACCAGCCAACTGGATTATATCATGGTGTATTGTGCTTTGGTTTACGCTCATAAGGGGCTTCACATTTATAACCAAAAGGACGAGTGGTTTTCCTTTGCTTCTTACTGCCTTGATAACACTGGTGACCCTTTTTCTGAGACAACTAACCAGCCTTTTTGCCCTATCAGCTACGCCACATATCTCCCCTAATCTCTCTATTGTATCTAAGACTTGATTTACCTTTCGAGGATTGACAACATAAACCGGGATACCGGCTTCTTCCAGCATTTCAACATCCCCTCTCTTGTTTCCATCAGCCGTAGCAATAACCAGATCAGGATTTAGTGTTATTACCTTTTCAACATTAATATCAGTATAGGTACCCACCTTTGGCTTCTTCCGGGCCTCCTTGGGGAAATAGCTAAATTGGGTAACACCCACAAGCCTTTCCCCCAATCCAAGGAAATAGATCATCTCTGTAATGCTGGGGGCCAAAGAAATGATCCTCATGGGGACAGAGCTTAAAATCACATTCCTGCCCATGGAATCATGAAAGACAGTTGCTTGTGAGGATATAGGCGAAGAAAAGAGGAGAATAATTAAAAATATTTTTAAATAAAATTTTTTATTCATGGCATAACTATCTTGTAAGTGGTCACTGAGTAATCGGGTTATGAGGGCTTCTCAAATGACCGGATGGATGAAAGGCCCTGTAATCACTTAATTAAATGATCTTTTAAGGAGCATAATATCAAAAAAAATCCTTAAATCCAGGTGGATTTAAGGACTGCACCCTGTTTCCTTGATCCTTAAATAATCGGCTCGTACCGGCAAAATATTACCAAAGTGGCAGGTCTTCTGACTCCCCCGCCCTTTTAGCGACCTTCCCATCCCGGCTTATCGGAACAGTGGTATATAAATGCTAAAGGGTTCCCTTTTCCTATTAAGAAGAAAAGGGCGGGGTTACAGCGGCGGGACCGTTCCCGCTTTTAACGGGATTCCCTTTTAAACCATCTCGGCACCACTAATGGTAGATCAAAGATTAAAAATATTGGCCCTAATTTCAAAGGAAAGAGGCTAAAATTTCCTCATCTTTTTTCTTAGTCTTTTGGCAGCCTTTGCCTGTTTCTTTTTCTTCTGGACACTCGGCTTATCATAAAACCTTCTTTCCTTTATCTCCGAATAGAAACCCTCCTTTGAAAGCTTTCTCTTTAGATCTCTTATGGCCTTTTCTATTTGATTATTATATACGATTACTTTCATAAAATTAATTTAATGTAGCTGAGGTTCACCTCCTTCTTTTAAATTATAGTAACTACCCAGGTTGTCAGGTTCAAGGTTCACAGTTCAGGGGTTCAACTTGGAGCCATGAACCATTGTCAATGCCAAGACTCCTCAACCGGCTCATGAAAAATCCGCGTTTAACGGTTAATGGTTCAGCAAATAACCATTGAACCGTGAACCCGGAACTTTGAACCTGTGTAGTCACAAATTATATTAGCCTTTTCTCGTTATTCTGATCAATGACCACGATGTGAATTATATATGTGGCTAAGTAATTGTCAATGTTTTTATTTTTTGTAACTACTCAGGTTCAAAGTTCTAAGGTTCACGCCTGCCCGCCATCCGGCAGGCGGGTATCAAGTGCGCAAAGTAGCTAACCCTGAACCCCTGGCCCAGACTTGGCTTATAGACCTAATAGACTGATCAGAGCATGTAACCCTTTATAGACTTAAAAGGCTCATTCAAGCACGTCGCACCAGGGCGGGCTGATTTCAAGAAGTTGGATTTAAGAGAGATACTTTTAAACAGCCAGGAGTTGATTTCCTTGATAACGGCCATCGCGCCTCCCGATCCCGTCCTGGTCTCGGGACGGGGAGGGCGGGCTTGAACTGTGAACCTGACAACCTGGGTAGTTACTTATTTTTCTGTTAAACCCTCTCCAGTCTCGCAACTGATTCTATATGGTAGGTATGGGGAAATAGATCAATTGGCTGAACCTCTTCTAACTTATACCTCTCTTTTAACAAAGCGATATCCCTGGCCAATGTGGCAGGGTTACAGGAAATGTAAATAATTCTATCAGGTAATAATCGAAGGACCTGATCTATCACTTGTCTTTGCATCCCGACTCGAGGTGGATCAGTGACCAATAAATCTAGTTTAACACTATATTGAGACAACAACATCCTCACATCCCCACATAGAAATTCACAGTTATCTATGCTGTTCAACTGACAATTCCTCCTGGCATCTGCTATTGCATTATTTGATATATCCATGCCAATTATCCTTGAAGCCACGGGAGCCAAAAAGATAGAAACTGTGCCTATCCCACAATAAAGATCGAGAACAGTCTCCTTCCCTGTCAGAGAGGCAAAATCCTTTACCGTCTGATATAATCTCTGGGAAAGAGGGGTATTGGTCTGGAAAAAGGAATTTGCAGATATCTCAAAAATAAACGCCCCTATTTTATCCCTGATATTCCTCTCACCTGCGAGAATCCTTTCCCGCTCGCCAATGGCTGTCCCACCTTTTCTTGTATTGATATTATTCACTATTGAGACGATTCCCTTTAATCCATCCCTGAGAACTGAAGCTAAGGCCTGAACAGGGGCATCTCTCTCCTGACTGGTTACTATATTCACCATCCATTCATTAAAGGCATGGGAATGGCGTAACATCAGGTAACGCCAAAACCCCTGATGTGTTTTAAGCCCATAGGCAGGTATTCCACTATCCTTCACAAATCTTTTTACCTCCCTTAAGATTTCATTGCCCTCTTCTTTCTGAAGAAGGCACCCATCAATGTCTATGATCTTATCAAAGGTACCTGGTACATGAAGACCGAGGGCAAAATTTTTATCGTCCATTTTCTTATCTTTCTCTTCAGGCAACAACCACCTTTTGTCTGAAAAGGAGAATTCCATTTTATTTCTATACCCAAATATCTGGGCAGAGGGTAAAGTATGATTTATTTGAAAATTAGTGGCCTTGCCGATATGGTTAAGTAAATCCTCAACAAAGGCATACTTGTATTCCAACTGTTTCTCATACTCAATAAATTGCCATGTACAGCCACCACAATAATCGCTGTAAGGACAGGGAGAAATGATTCTATTGGGAGAGGTCTCTAAAACTTCTAAAACCCTTGCCTCGGCAAAGTTCTTTTTAACCTTGGCTACTTTTGCAGTAACCCTATCACCCGGGGCAGTGTTGGCCACAAAAATGGCCATATTATTTAGATGGGCAAGTCCCCTGCCACCGTAAACTACCTTTTCTATGGTCAGCTCGATTGTATCTCCCTTTTTTATATCCATCTTCCTTATAAGTGCCTAAAGTGATCTAAAGTTAAAAATTGATAAATCCAAAATCAGCAGTTATTCAATTCTTCTGCTTTATTATTAAAATCGTGAGTATCTTCTCAATATTTCGGGATTTTGTAGGGGCTTGATTTATCAAGCCCGATACGTAAGGGTTCGATAAATCGAACCCCTACAATATGCATAATTTAGAAAGGCCTATTTTGCTACCAAGTATTACCCTTAATATTAAGAAGATGCAATCGCAACAGTTCCTTACCAAAGTTTTAGATTTTTTTCTGCTTCCTATTATGTTAGATAATTAAGTTATAAATGCCTAAAATTAAAAGTGAGCTAAAGTTAAAATTATTTACTTCCTTAACTTTAGGCACTTTAGCTCACTTTAGACACTTTTAACTTTAATGCTAAACTACCCATCCATAGATCCAACAATAATAACACTCGGTCCCCTTCAGATACGTTGGTATGGGGTCATGTATATCCTTGCCTTTCTTGCCTCTTATTTTCTGGTAAAATATCAAATACGGAAAAAACAACTCGATATTAATATAAATTTAGATAATCTTTTTTTCTTTCTTATAATTGGCCTTATCATTGGAGCCCGCCTCGGTTACATTATCTTTTACAACCTTCCCTTTTATATTAGCAATCCATTTAAACTATTTGCCATATGGGAAGGAGGCATGTCCTTTCATGGTGGCCTGATAGGTATTATTTGCTTTGGGCTTATATACATAAAAAGACATAGAGTCAATTTCTGGGCGATTGCTGACCTCTTTATCGTAACTGCTCCTGTTGGCTTAGGCCTTGGAAGGCTTGGCAACTTCATTAATGCCGAGCTCTATGGTAGGGTAACCACTATGCCCTGGGGCATGATCTTTCCATCGGGTGGAGATCTTCCAAGGCATCCCTCTCAACTTTACGAATTTTTTCTTGAAGGGGTTCTGCTTTTTTTAATATTGTGGTTAATAAAGGATCGCCCTTTTAAAAAAGGAACACTTTTCTGTTTATTTCTTTTTCTTTATAGCATCTTCCGATTTTTTGTTGAGTTTTTCCGAGAACCAGACCCACAGCTTGGTCTTATCTTTTCCTTTTTGAGCATGGGCCAAATTCTTTCTGTCCTGATGGGAATCGGGGGTCTGGTTTTGTTTTATTTTGTGAGCATTAAAGGGTGATTGCTCAAAATATTGTGGATTTCAAATTGCTGTTTCTTTGGAGCATGTATGTCTTTTTTTTGGCGACGAAAGGGCTTATGCTGTTATGCAGGTTAAAGGTGCAGATAAAGGCGGGCGATCTACCTTAGAGGAAATGCCCTATTCACTGGATCTGGCAATCTCTCCCTGAAATGGCCGCCCGCCTGGATCACCTGCCCGCCATCGCTCTCGCTCAGGCGAGGCGGGCGGGTCGGGAAAGAGCCAGCTCCAAGCGTTTGCCTGGTTCGTTCGCAAATAAAAGACATCCATGCTCCTCCATAGGATATTGAGCATATACATTAAAGGTTCAGATTAAAATTCCCCTACCTCCCCTATCCCTAAAAGCCTAAAGGCAAGCATTGTTCTTTTGTCTTCATCCAGATCCTCATACATGAGTCTTAATCCCCAGCACTGAGATTGGTAATCTATCCAATAGCTACTCTCAATATCGTGATCAATCATGAGATCCCTTTTTCCATTTGCTCCAATGGAGAATCCATATAGTAGATTTATGTTAAATTCATAATTCAAATTTTTAGTGGAATCCCTGACATGCACAAAATCTATTTTGTAACTATCCTGTCTGCTGCCACTCCTTTCGACTGTTAGATCCATGTCAAGACCCCAGGATGAGATATAATGTTCATGGTGATCCCAATTAGCGTTAGCTCTAAGGTCAAGGCTCGGATAGGGGGTTAGGCTAAGTGTACCTTTTAGAGGGCCAAAAGGTTCCCTTTTCTCACCAGGTGTCTTATCCTTTCTGGCCTCATCAATGTCATAGCCCTGGGTAAGGCTGAAATTTGCACTCTGCGAATAGGTTGGTCTGCCTTTTTCATCTTCCCTGCGTGCATCAAGGTAATTTACAAGGGATAGGGAGATCTCATTGAGCCTGCTCAGTGCATCTACCGGTTCAAACCACGGTTTATATTCTTCTTCGTCCTGGTAGGGTCTGAATGTGTATGAAAGAGATGGCTGAAATTTGTGTTTTATCCTCTTTATGTTCCCTTCCTTTATATTAAATATTCTTTCTAATATTGTGGATAGCTTTAATCCCAGCTCATAGGTATCCTTGGTCTGTTTACCTTTGTGTCCCTGGTATTCCTCAAGCCATTGGTAGGTGACAAGATACTTGACTGATGGTTCGATCTCTAAGTGGGCAGTAGGCCATATGGGATAGCTGATAGAGGGTGAAAGGGCCAATCTTTGCCCCTTCTGACCTGCATCCCTGTAAATATAATCGTAGTCAGAATCAAGGGAGAAGAAAAAGGGGAGATTAAAAATCCTTTTTGGAAGCATTGTTAAATCCAAACCCACCAGAGGTTGGGCAGTTGTATCTTCTTCTAAATCCTCCGGCCTCTGGTAAAAACTACTTCCAGCCTGAATGGAGTAATCCTGAAATTGCCTGCTAATCAGCAAGGCCGACCGCCTTGTGGGTGAATGGATTTCTTCTAAGGGTCTCCCAGATTCCTCATCCAGCCTTGCCCTGTATTCAATCCCTAAAGAAGGATCCTTAAATTCTCTCAAGTAATCATAATCACTCACAAAATCAACATCAAACTTAGTAACTATTTTAAATGGGAGTTGTTGGTCAGAGTGCCCTCTAAACCAGTACCTTGTCTTATTAGTCCTCGGATATGGACTAATCTTAAGTTCATCCTCACTGTACATATCCTTTTCTTCTTTTCTGTCAGAAAGGATATCAAACAAAAATGCCCCCTTTGAATCAGGGTCAGTTATATAACGAAACTCAAGGCCTTGCTTTAGGCCTCTTTTCCCCATATAGCGCTCATAAAAAGTGGTATCGATCTGATCAGATATGGCCCAAAAGAATGGGAGTTCGAAATCCATGCCATTCCTCTCAGAATAGCCTATGCTTGGTGGAAGAAACCCGGTCTGCCTTTTCGTCTTAGCTGGAAAGATAATGTATGGGAAATACAAAAGGGGGATATGCCTCACAAAAAAGGCTGCATGCTTGACAGTACCGTATCCCTCTATAGTCACCTTTACTTCTGATCCGGTAATAGACCAATCAGGGGTTCCCCCATCGCATGTTGTAATCCTGCAGCCTTTAATAATATATGTTGCAGGGCCTGTTTTCTTTATCTCTTGACCGCTAAGGTAATAGTGATTGGTTTCAAGGAAAAGGGTGCCATTTAATATATGTCCTGTCTTGTCATTTAGGTTAAATAACCCTTTATCGCACCTTAAAATATCGCCTGCTGTTGATAGTTTTACATTTCCCTCAGCCTTAATCACTCCAGATTTCCTATTATATGTTACCCTGTCTGCACTAAGAGTTTGATCTTCCTTAGAAATAACTACCTCTCCTTCTGCCAGATAAAGATCTTCCTCTGCCAGACTTATTATCCTGTTGGCTGTAATATGCCAAGATATTAATTCTCCTCCCGCATTAGAATGACATTCTGATATGGGAAGACCAATAATGGTCATTGTGACACAAAAAAAAATCCAAAATAATATGCCGGATAAACCTCTCCTGCGCTGATTCAAAAAAACAGCTTTTAAGAATGATGTGCGATTTTGGATTTGGGATTTTGGATTTTGGGCTTTATTTGGTATTTGAGCTTTGTTATTTGTCATTTTTAGTTCAATCACCTGAACATAGCTCTGAACATAACGCACCTTCGGTGCGGACTTGTAGTGCAGAGCTTTACCTGCCTGCCGGCAGGCAGGGCTCTGCCATTGAGATGCAGGGCTGACCTGCCCGCCATGCGAGACGCAAGGCGAGGCGGGCGGGAGCCCTGCGCTACGTTTAACAAAAGGAATTTCCTAAGCAATCAAGTTTTTATGCTTCTCTGTCAAGAATCAACTGCATCAAATATCTTCACTTGGGTACCTTACAGGATCAAGGCATGATTTTGCCTCACCAACTGTAAAGAGAGAACCAGTAACAAGGATCAGATCCCTTTTATCAGCCAGATTTACAGCCCTATCAATAGCTGCCTTTATAGGTAAATGGACTTCCCCGGCCTTTCCAAATTCCCTGGCTAAATCCATTAAATATTGAGGGTCGGCTGCCCTGTAATATGTCGGTCTGGTATAGATTACTCTATTGGCCAGAGGCAAAATCTCTTTAAGGATATTTTTTATATCCTTATCTTCCATAATGCCTAAAATCAAAATCAGTTTTTTGAAATCGAAATCTCGCCCGATTGAGTCTGCAAGTGATCTCATAGCTGATGGATTATGTGCACCATCAAGGATAATTGTTGGATTGGAAGAAACCTCCTCTAACCTGCCAGGCCAGATAAGATCTTCAAGCCCAGCCCTCACAGCCTCATCTGAAATAAAAAGCCCCTTTCTTTTTAATATCTCCAAAGTCAATAAGGCTAAGGCGGCATTTCTATACTGGAATCTCCCCTGAAGACCAAGCTCGATATCCGTATATCTATCTCTTAGACCATAATACCCTAAAAGACCTGATGGTAATCTACGATATTGGACGCTCCGGCCTACCCTCCAGAAAGGGGCATCTTTTTTTTTGCACAGAGACTCAAGGAGGCTAACTACAGAGGGTTGAGTCACACCTGTTGCCAAGTCAACCCCTTCCTTTATTATGCCGCCCTTCTCTTTTGCAATATCAATGATATTGTTGCCCAAGAATTCCTGATGCTCTAAGGCGATATTTGTAATAATGGAGACCATTGAATAGATTACATTTGTGGCATCTAAACGTCCGCCCATTCCCACCTCAATAATGCCGACATCAACATCTTCACGGAAAAAATAGATAAGTGCCATAGCAGTGGTCAGCTCAAAAAAGGTTGGCGGCTCCTTCTTGCTTATGACCTCCTTTAATTCCATTATAATAGAGGCTGCCTGGTCCTTTTTGATAAACTCCCTGTTAATGCGAAACCTCTCGGAAAAGCTGACCAAATGTGGTGAGGAGTATAAGCCGACTTTCAGGCCTGATTTTATTAATACAGATTCCAGCATAGCTCCTACAGATCCCTTACCATTAGTGCCAGCAATATGGATGTATCTCTGAGCAAGGTGAGGATTCCCAAAGGCCTTTAAAAGATTGGATGTTTTTGATAGGCCAAATTTAATACCAAATTTCTGGAGGCTATATAACCATGAAACCGATTCTTTATAGAAAAAATTCTCCCTTTCTATGTCTTTCGCTTGACTTACCACCTTCTTCTCCTAAAATAGGCCATGCTTTTCCTTTTTCCAAAAAGTTCAGCTTATTTTGCTATATAATTAAAATTTGAAGTTGGAATGATACTAAAATTTAAATTCTGGCACAATCTATATTTCTATAAATGATTAGTCACAACTATTCAGCAACTAAGGCACTAAGATTACAGAATTATTCTTTTAGTACCCTATGTTTTATGTATCTCGAAAACATTCGGGACCGCATCTACTATCTTTCTTGCAATACGTTCTTCCCCGTCCGCCTCGGCTGAGGCCTCGCGATGCCGGGCGGGTCGCCTGAAGGCGAAGCCGATGGCGGGCAGGTGGCGGGCATGTCTATTCTTTGTGCCTTGGTGGCTAACTGAACGGTTACGATTAGTCAAGGGGGGAATGATGGCTAAGATTGCAACAGGCTTGGATATATTTGAGCAAAAATTCTGGAAAAGATTAAAGGGCCAATCCTTAGGGCTATTAGCTAATCATGCATCGGTAGATCATAATCTGCAAAACGCAAAAGATGCAATCTCTACCCTCCTTCCTGGACAGCTCAAAATCCTTTTCGGACCCCAACATGGATTCAGGGGCGAAGATCAGGATAATATGGTTGAGACAGATGACTATCTTGATCCAGAGCTAAATATCCCCGTATTCAGCCTCTATGGAAACAAGATAGATAGACTGTCTGATATCCTTGACACCATTGATCTTCTTATCATAGATCTGCAAGATGTAGGAACAAGGGTATATACCTTTATCACCACCATGCTTTACTGCCTTAAAGAAGCGGCCAAGGCAGGGAAAAGGGTTCTCATCTTAGACAGGCCCAACCCATTAGGTGGAATAATAGTGGAAGGAAACCTTTTACGCCCTGAATTTTACTCCCTTGTGGGACCTTTAACTCTTCCCATGCGCCACGGAATGACTATGGGAGAACTCGCATACCTTTTTAAGGATGCCTTTAAGATTGACTGTGATATTACTGTCCTTCCTCTCAAGGGTTGGCGACGGCATATGTTATGGAAGGATACAGGATTAAGATGGATTATGCCTTCCCCAAATATGCCCCTTTTAGAAACTGCTTTAGTTTATCCAGGGCAGGTTATCTGGGAAGGCACAAACATCTCAGAAGGAAGAGGAACATGCCGCCCATTTGAGATATTTGGGGCACCTTTTATCAACCCTTTTTTAATCAAAAAAGGGCTATCATCTAAAGAAATTGAAGGGTGTTGTCTGCAGGAATATTGCTTTAGGCCTACATTCAATAAATGGAATGGGAAGCTTTGCCATGGATTTATGATTCATGTATTAAATCCTAATATCTATAGGCCTTATCGTACATCACTTGCCTTGCTCAAAATAATTATAGAAACTTATAGAGATGATTTCGCATGGCAGAAACCACCTTATGAATATGATTTTAAAAGGCTCCCCATAGACCTTATTTTTGGAGATTCTTCAATAAGGGCAGCATTAGAAGAGGGAAAAGATATTAAGGAGGTCTTGGAGGGTTGCTCTGAAGATCTGGAAGGTTTCCTTGAATCAAGAAAGCCATACCTGATTTATAATGCCTAAAGCCCGCCCTGGCGCGAATTGTCAAGCATATATAGTAACGTAACAAAGCTGCTATATTTGATCGGCAAGTGTCACAAGCTATCAAAGCCAGGTCTGGGCCAGGGTTACAAGTGCCTAAAATGCCTAAAATAATAGTGTTCCTCCTCAACTTTAGTTAGAGCGAAGGGACACATCAATTTCAGGCACTTTATCAGCCTAAGGCTGATTTAGCTCATTTTAGCTCACTTTTAACTTACTTCTATTGTTTAAGCCTTTTTCTGGCGATCTCCGCCTCTTTACTTTTTGGAAAATTCTTAACCAATTTCTTAAATACGAGATTTGCAGTGGTCTTATCATTTATTTTCTCAAAGGTTAATGCCTGATGTAGCATAGCTGAAGTAACCTTATTCCCCTTTGGATAGCCATTGATTACCCCTTGGTAGGCCAAAATTGCCTCCTCGTATTTTTGTTGGCTCCTGTAACACTCACCAATCCAGAACTGGGCATTATCTGCAAGATCAGATTTTGGGTGTAATTTAAGAAAATTTTTAAAACCTGCTATAGCTTCTTCATACCGACCATCCCTATAGTATCCTAATGTCCTATCATAGATTTCTGACTCCGTTAGCTTTTTTTCCTGAGAAAAAGAAATATCCTTTTCTCTAATATCCTGAGTAGGGGGGGTCTTTTCTAAACCAGCCTCTTTCTTAGGAGCTGAGGACTCAAGACCAAAATAATCCTCAATCTTATCTATCCTTTGTTTTAGGTCCTCAATCATAAAAGAAAGTTCTTTCGCCTGAGATACTATAGAATCCTCTTTAGCAATATCTTCTTCTATGGTCCTTTTCAACAAATGACTGTTCTCTTCTGCCCTGCCAGTCAATCTTTGGATATTCTCTTTTATTTCCACAAGGTCCGCTTCAAGCTGGGCAAGATTTAAGCGTAGAGACTCCCTGTCCTTTTTAAAAATCTTTTCTATTTCCTTCTGGTTAGCATTGTTTGCCTGAATTTCTTCTTCCAGTTTCTTTATTGATTTCTCAAATCTTTTCATATCCTTCTTTGTTTGTCGAGAAATGGCATTAACCTGCCTATTAAGATAAATAATATCCTTCTGAGAGGCACAGGAGGTTACAAGAAAAATAAGGAGCGGGAAAAAAATGAGAAATTTTATAAGTATGTGAGCAATCATTTTATTTCTTACCCTATTCAAATATTAAGTGCATAGGCGTGACGGGAGGGAGTATTAAGATCTAAAATTATATATAGGAGGCTGTCCGAGAATATGTCTTTATGTCATTTCGATCCCTTCGCTTCTGTCATTCCAAGCGAAGCGAGGAATCTAAGTCTTTACGCTCAGGGCAGGCTCCGGGAGAAATCTACAACTTAAGCATTTTCAATACAATAAGATTTCTCGCTACGCTCGAAATGACGACTTTTCTGCGTTCTCGGATAGCCTCCTAAAGCTTCTTACGTTTGATACCCGGTCGTGCCTATTAAAAATTGTTCCGCCTTTATTTGTGCCAAATGACACACAAACTAATAGTAGTTCATGACATTTGACACAAATGTGATTGTGGCATATGGCATTTTTTTATGCCATATGACATAATCACAGGCGGATTAAAAGGAATAGATAAATCAATGGAACAACTAACTACTGACTTTAGGATATGTAAGTTTTAGAAAAACTATTTCTTTATAATTACGAAATCATCACGTCTGTTCTGGCCCCATGACCCTTCATTATGACCTAAGGCAAGGGGTCTCTCCTCGCCATAGCTTATGGCCTCTATCCTGTCAGGGGAGCTTCCGAGAGAGACCAAAAATTTCTTTGCGCTATCAGCCCTTCTTTCCCCCAAAGCAAGGTTGTACTCGTTGGTACCCCTTTCATCACAGTTACCCTCAATCCTTATATGGATATTTAGATTATCCTTTAGGAATTCTGCCTTTTTCTTAAGGCCAGGCCTATATTCCGTTCTGATGAAAGACTTATCAAAATCAAAATAGACCGACTCTGCCTCAAATTTTGCGGATCTTCTTTCCTGCCAGGCCTTCTTTGCGTCTGCCTCCCTCTTCTTAGCAGATTCTAATTCCTCAAGTCTCTCAATCTTTACCCTTTCTGCCCTCTCAATTTCCTCTTCCTTGGCTGCCAGCCTTTCTTTCTCAACCTTTGCTACTTCCTTAGGGGCTGCCTTGATTTCTTTTTCTTCTGTTACCACCTGCTTTTTCGCGCATGAGGACAGCAAAAAAATGGTTGAACATACAAAGACCGCCAGCGTTACAATTATTAGATTTCTCTTCATAACCCTTTACCTCCCTTTTTTAGTTTATATATTTAAATTCTCTCTCATTATCCATAAGATGGTATCTTTATCACTTCTCAATTCCGATTTCAAATATTTTTTTAAAAAAGATACAAGTAGTCATCTAAAATGTTGAGCCCATGAAGGAGAGAGTTGATCTCCTTCAAAAAAAGTTACCTGTCTTTGGTTTTCCCCGTTTGCATTGGCAATAAAAATATGTTTGCTGCCTGTTCTGTGTGAACTAAAAGCAATATACCGCCCATCTGGAGACCAACACGGATCCTCATTATCACCTTGATCTTGAGTAACTCTATGCAGGTCCTTTCCATCTGGTGAAATAGTATATATATCGAAGTGACCATCTGAAGAACCAGCAAAAGCTATCCGGTCAAGTTTCGACCAGGCGGGTGAAGTATTATAGTTTCCTTCAAAGGTTAATCTCTCTACCTGATTATTAATTAGATTAAGTACATATATCTGTGGAGACCCGGATCTATTGGAAACAAATGCCATCTTTTTACCGTCAGGGGAAAAGGCTGGGGAGACATCGATCCCCCAATTCCTGGTCAGCTTCTTCAATATTTTGCCTGTTATGTCAATTAAATAGATGTCTGGGTTTCCACTAATGGTAAGTGTCAGGGCAAGCTCTTTTCCATTTGGTGTCCAGGCGGCAGCAATATTTAATCCTTTTCTATCTGAGATCTTTGCAACCGATCCCTTGATCACATCATGCATGAAAAGTACCGTCCTGGAATTTCGGAAAGAGGTATAGATCATCCTGTCCCCTAAGGGAGACCATCTTGGCGAAAGGGTTATTGTGTTGTAAGAGGTCGTTTGCTTCAGATTATGCCCATCATAGTCAGATATGTAAATTTCTTTACGACCGGTGGAAGTCCCAACAAAAGCCAGCCTGGTTAAAAATGGCCCGGGATGCCCGGTCAGTGAAAAGATGATATCATTCCCAAGACGATGCATCAGATATCTTGACTCCTCAACTGACCCTAATGCCCTTTTCCCATAAAGCTGGCTTCCGGAATAGACATCAAATACTCTTACCTCAACCTTAAGCCGTTGGCCAATACATTCATAACCACCTTTTAAGAGGATTTCGGCCCCGATTACAGACCAATCCTTAAAATGGATGCTATCACGTGTAACCCCAGACTCCGGCCCTTCAATAAAGGAATCTTTATCCAGTGGCTTAAAATAACCACTCAGATCAAAATCGTTAGATATAATTCCAGCAAGTTTGCTACTTAAGTCTGGATGTTCATTTTTCTTACCCAAGTATTTAAAATCGGGCATGGCAATGGATATCCTTCTCATTGAAGGAGAGGTTATGTCTATGTAAAGCTTGCTCTCTGCTCTGTCTGCATGGACAATAATACCTATCCATAGAACCAAAATCCATATCAGCAGGAAGATGGCTCTAATAGTAAAGAATCCAGGCCCAGAGGATATGGATTTCTGTTTTGAATTAAACAAGATCTTTGAGGCTAAAATTGATTTCAACTTCATCATAACTCTTCCTGTAACCAGGTGGAAATTTAGGTAGAGGATCTGATTTCTCGATAGCCTTCAGCACAGAATCATCAAATAGACGATTGTTTGATCTCTTCTTAAACCTGACCTTTAAAATCTTTCCATCACTTCTAACAATCACTATAATTACTGCCTCAGGGGTTTTCTCTCTTTTGAGATTAAGAAGGGTGACAGGATAGGACCAGTTATTTTTGATAGCATTCTCAATCTCCATTTGATAGATTTGGATAATTTTGCCTATACCTGAAGACATCCCAGGCACACCAATACCAACCTTTCCCCCCTTAAATAGATCTTTACTATACCCTTCTTCAAATTTATCCAGGGTCTTTTCGGGTTGGGCTGCCTCCTGCTTTTCTACCTTTCTCTCAATTTTAGATATGGCCTTATCAATTAGCCCTGAGGTAGGAAGGGTTTTATCTCTATGTTTTGCTACCGGCTTAGGAGAAACCCTTCTTGCTAAAACAGGGACAGACTTTTTTTTGCTGATGCCAATCCGCCTGGTTTTAGCCTTTAATATAGGAGATGTTCCCTTTCTTTTGGCTATACTCGCTCTACCTTCTCCTTTAACTCCACTTCTAACTCCTGGTGGAGACCCAATTAACTCAACATGATATACCCTACCCTCCATAGATGGGAAGTGAATAGTGGTTTGTGGAATGAATAGGATTGTAGAGAAAATCATTAAATGAAAAAGAAGGGAAAGGGCCATCATCCAAGACCATCTCTCTTCCTTAAAACCTAAATCAACATTAAATAATGTGGCTGTCATTTATGCAAAGGCTTGGTTATCATTCCCACTTTGGTGATTCCAGCCTCTTTAACCTGAGACATAACCTTCATCACAAACCCATAAGGCACATCTTTATCAGCCTGCAAGAAGATCTCCTTTTCCGCTCTATTAGCAAATATTTTTTTTAGTTTTTCCTTGAGGGCCTTACATTCAACTTTATAGCTTTCAATAAAAACGAGCCTTTTTTTAGTTATTGTTAATATTAAGGGATCTTCTTTGGACTTTATGCTTTTGCTCTCCGTTATGGGAAGATCTACCTTGACCCCATGCCTCATCATCGGTGCTGTAGCCATAAATATGATGAGCAATACCAGCATCACATCAACCAGGGGCGTTACATTGATGTCTGATATCAGATCTTGTCTGTCTTGCCCCGCATCCATTACTATTCGCCTCTTGCTTTTTCGATTTAGGCCCTCCTGCTTAACCTTTTCTCCAGTAAAGCTATAAGGTCAGAGTTGAAATTTCCCATCTCTATCTGAAATGCTCTTGACCTACGGGTAAAATAATTGAAGGCCACAACTGCCGGTATAGCGGCTGCCAGGCCTGCTGCTGTAGCAATGAGGGCCTCTGCTATACCAGGGGCCACAACTGCCAAACTGGCAGAACCTTTCATGCCTATAGACCTGAATGAGGTCATTATACCCCAAACAGTCCCAAACAGCCCGATAAAAGGGCAGGTATTGCCAGTAGTGGCCAGGAAGGTCAGTCCTCTTTCCAAACGAGAGCTTTGGGTAGACAAGACCCTTTTAACAACCCTCTGCACATTGTCAATAATCGGCTGCTGTGATTGAAAAATCTTATCTGCATCAGGATTACCCTGGGGCGTCTTATACCGCTTAAATTCTGCATAACCGGTTCTGAAAATCTTGGCTAAAGGACTGAAATTAAATATCTTGGTCTCCAAATATACCTTACTTATCTCTCGGCTGGAGGAGAAAAGTTCTAAAAATTTTTCGTTTTCATCCCTGAACTTCTTAAGCAATCTTAATTTCATGAAGACTATTGTCCACGAAACAAGAGAAAAGAAGAAGAGCAACAAAAGAACGAACTTCACCATCGGCCCAGCATTAAAAATCATCTGCACAATATCGCTTGCAAAAGGATCTGACCCTAACATCTGCATAACATATACTATTATTTAACGTTTACCTTTAATTAACAATAATTACTTATTATTAGAATACTTAAATTGAACTATCAAAGTCAACTTAAATGCAAATTATGAGATAGATGCTTTTTTCATTTTGATATTCAGGCCTTTTGTGATATTAAAAGTCTTTATCAAAAATGCAACTATCTTGAATGTATCCCTTCTTAATGGATTTAATATAGTGTTATTAGAAGACAAGAAAATATTCCAAAAACAAATATCCACCTCCCCTCCTGAAACAAAGACACGAAAATGCCTTGCTTGTGGAACTGAGGATATTAAACCAGGAAGACGTTATTGTTCCAAGCAATGCAGACAAAAACTAATGTGGTCCCTTTCTCTGTCTAAGGGATTACTTCAAACTCTCAATACAAGGTATGCAATCTTTTCATTTACCGAACATTACGTTGCCCTTGATGTAATGCCTGCCTGGTCAAAGAGGATATCAAGGTTTGTTTATGAAAGAAAATCAGATTATTCCCCTGCTAATGCCCTTAAAAAGCTAATCCTTGAGGCTGGCAAGGAGTGGTACAAAAAAAGAAGTAGGCGGATTTCTCGTAGTTTTGCATCCCAGTCAATTCTTGAAGAAAAGGCTGAACACAGCATCAACCCTGATTCCATTAAACCAAATACAAACAGAATCCCTAAGCTTTCCCCTGATCAGAAAAAGGCCCTTAAGCATCTTAAAATAAATATGGGTAGTTTGGTCTTTGGAGATTATGTCAGAGAGATAAAAAAGGCCTACAGGGAAATGGCAAAAGTTCATCATCCTGATAAAGGTGGCGATGGTGAGAAGTTCAAGGAAATAAACACGGCCCATGAATCTATGATACAATGGATCGAGAGTCCAAAATTCCAATTCAATAGTGCGCTGCCCGGATGTTGGTCTTATAATGGTTACAATAACAGATGGTCACCTCCTTTATGGCAATAATTATCTGAACTCAGTTCGCTTCGCTCACAATTGGAATATTGGAATAATGGGTTATAGGAAAATGGAACAAAGGGTGAACTTGCCTTGGACAAGGTGAAGGGTTAGCAAAATCACTCTTGATAGGGAGGTTAATGCGCCTTAGGCGCATTAATAAATGAGTAACTTCCTTATTCAAATCAACGTTCCAATATTCCATTTGGACTGCATGAAACATGTTCCACTAGAAAATGCTGTTATATCAATGAGTTGTAGAAATTCCGAGACGTTTAATTAACATCTGTCTTTTAAGGATAGGCTAGATAATCAAGGAGATAGGATGATCTTGAAGCCACCGGGCGGAATCGAACCGTCGACATCCTCATTACGAGTGAGGTGCTCTGCCATCTGAGCTACGGTGGCCCTTTTATTTTATCTTTATACTTTTTTTAATAAAGAGTCCAACTTTTTATTTAAAGATAAGATCACGTGAAAAAACCTAAAGACTACCTCATATTCCCATTAGACGTTCCAAACTATGAGGAGGCAATCCGGTATGTTGAACTCTTAAAGGAGCATGTAGGCCTTTTCAAGGTCGGGCTGGAACTCTTTGTCAGTGTTGGCCCAAAGATCCTCAAGACTATTAAAGAAACAAGTGCTGCAGGCATTTTCCTTGATCTTAAGTTTCATGATATCCCTGCCACTGTCAAAGGCGCCTTTCTTGCAGCAAGCGCTCATGGTGTTACATTTACAACCGTACATTGTGATGAGGGCAAGGGTCTTCTCCGCTCTGTTGTTGAAAATAATCCTTCAGGAACCAAGATATTGGCCGTCACTGTGCTTACCAGCCTTGAAAGTAAAAATTTAAAGGAGTTAGGCTACCTTGATAGATACGTCAACGATATCACAGAATTAGTTCTGCTTAGGGCTAGAATGGCCAAGGAAGCTGGCTGTTCTGGTGTTGTTTGCTCTGGACTGGAGGTCGAAAAAGTTAAGGCTGAGTTAGGAAAAGATTTTATCGTTGTCACCCCTGGTATCAGGCCTGCATGGTCTCTGGGAGGAAAGGATGATCAAAAGAGGATTATCACCCCCTATCAGACATTAAAAAATGGGGCTGACTACATTGTGGTGGGCAGACCTATCCGAGCTGCTGAAAAACCGATTGAGGCTGCAAAAAAGGTTTTGGAAGAGATCGAGACGGCAATCTCGGAATAAAATGCCTGTCTGCCGCTGGCGGGTCACACTATATAAACAGGTATTTTTGCCTTAGCTAGAACCTTTCTTGTATTACTTCCCAATAGGCGCCTGTCCCCTGGCTTTCCCTTGGCCGACATAACAATAAAGTCATAATCGCCACTTTCTGCCTCCCTCAAGATCTCATCTGCTATCTCACCTCTCGCAGTTCTTGATACTACAGGAATACCGACCTTTTTTAGTATCTTTGCACCACTTTCTGCATATTTAGCAGTATTTTTGGCCACAGCCCGATCTGTATCAATTGTTACCTCAGACTTCCTGAATTCCGCACCGAACATCTTGTATATCATATCAGGTGGAGGACCCACACTGAGCACGGTACCCTCTGCCCCTAACTTAGTGGCCAAAGCTGAACCTGCCCTAATAGCGTTTTCTGATTTTTCGCTACCTCCAGTACAAAAAAGTATCTTCATAACTAAATCCTCCTTTTTTCAAGTTTATTGGGAGACCTTTGAAAAATTATCTTACAAGTCATTGCGAGGATAAGCCGAAGCCGCGAGCAAAGCGTGGCGGGAAGCGACGTGGCAATCTTTCATATTTTTAATGAGTTAAAGATTGCTTCACATTCGTTCGCAATGACAGAGCGGCCATTTTTCATAGGTCTCATTGGGTTTACAGTTTTTGCTGGGTTTGAATCCTGTTAAACACTAACTAACCACTACAATTTACCATATACTTATATCTTACTCAAATACAGAAATTATCTTACAACACACCTTTGGACAAAACCTTCCATTATCTCCCTGTATGTACGGATTTCTTCATCGGAGCAACCGCGCATATCTAAAAATTGATCATCTAAGGTCTTAGAGGGAACAAACCTTTGCAAAATATATAAACGGGCGTCTTTTATTAACTTGCCGATCTTATAGAAATCATCCCTTTCAAAAAGGTCTCCCACAACAGTGGTCCTGAACTCATAATCCAATCCTGAATCCATAATCAGTCTAATGCTGTCAATAATCTTTGTCTTCTCTATCTTTCTATTTATCAGTTGATTATACTTATCCAGAGATGTCTTTATATCCATAGCAATGTAATCTATGAATTTAGATCTTATTATCCTTTTTAACCTTGAAGGGAAACTTCCATTGGTATCCAATTTAACCAGATATCCTAATCCCTTTACCGCTGATAAAAATAGCTCTAAATCAGATTGTAATAGAGGCTCTCCACCGGTTATTGTTACAGCATCAAGTTTTCCCTTCCTTCTGTGTAAAAATGACAATATCTCTTCCTCTTTTAATCCGTCCGGGACAGACCTTTTGATTTCTACCAGCTCTGGATTGTGGCAATAAGGACATCCGAAATTACACCCTTGCGTAAAAACAATGGCACAAATCTTATCTGGATAATCAATTAGAGAAAATCTTTGAAAACCCCCTATAATCATATCTCAAACCTGAAACATTGTAGTGTCCGTTGATAGCATCCGACTCCAAAGCTTCGCTTCGGAGTTATTCATGAAAGAAACTTTAAGCCGAGCATGGAGATGTCTTTTTTTATTATGCCCTTGAAACAAAGGCCCGTGATGGACACCCAATAATTGGGATTTATAACAACTCGACAATGCTATTATATGCGCACGGGAGCATGTATGTCTTTTTTCAAACAGCGAACCAGGAAGCCTCAGCTGCCTGCTTCGATACCGCTGCTCCAGTTTCCGAAGTCAGTGGGCCTTCGGAACGCGGACGCGGGCGGCCGGCCCTGGCGCGAAGTTTCTGGAATATCGTACAATGGCTATATTATTTCTATGCTTAGCTATACAAACTCATGTCTTTTAAAACAGGCCTGGGCCAGGGGCATAACAAAAAAAGACATCTCCATGCTCTTTTCCACATCTAGTTTCTTAGGAGTTGTCGGTAGTCTATTGTTGATTTACTTTAAGGAGCTCAGGGTAGGCAATTAATTAAATGGGTGGGTAGCTTGGTTTTTACTGCTCGACGATTTAACGACTTAACAAAGATACTGAATCTTATTGCAAAAAAAGTTGTTTAATCTTGCCACGGACTATTGACAATGGGCAACCGACATTGCCTAAACCTTAAACATCTTCCTCATTTTAAATTCCTCCTGCTTTCCCCTGTTCCACTGTTGTAAAGGCCTGAGATAACCAACCACCCGGGAGTAAACCTCACATTCAGCACCACATTTCTGGCATGTCTCATGTTCTCCATTTAAATATCCATGAACAGGACATACACTAAATGTAGGGGTAAAGGTAAAATAAGGGAGATGATAATTTTCGCAAATTTTCTGTACCAATAATTTCACACTACCAGGGTTAACAATCCTCTCGCCCGCATAGATATGAAATACTGTTCCCCCTGTATATTTCTGCTGGATGACGTCCTGCAAATCCAGGGCCTCAAAAACATCATCCGTGAAGTTAACTGGGAGATGGGTAGAATTGGTATAGAAAAATTGATCCCCATCTCCGTGGCCTGCAGATATTATGTCAGGATATCGCTCCCTATCAATTTTTGCCAGACTGTATGAGGTTCCCTCTGCAGGGGTAGCTTCAAGGTTATAATTATTTCCTGTCTCCTTCTGAAAATCTAACAAGACTCCCCTCATAAAATCTAAGACTCTTGTGGTAAATTCCTTCCCCTCTATATCACCAACAGTTTTGCCAAAAAAGTTCTGGCAGGCCTCATTCATTCCAACAAGCCCAATAGTTGAAAAATGATTCTTCCAATATTCATTAAATCTCTTCTTTACGTTCCTTAAGTAATATTTTGTGTAAGGATAAAGACCACCATCTGAGAATCTTTCCAGAACCTTCCTCTTTATCTCCAAGCTTTCTTTAGCCAGAACCATCAAATCTTTAAGGCGTGTAAAAAATTTATCTTCATTACTGCTTAGATAACCAATCTTTGGCATATTAATTGTTACAACACCAATAGATCCTGTTAAAGGGTTTGAGCCAAAGAGTCCACCTCCCCTCTTCTCTAACTGCCTATTATCTATTCTCAATCTGCAACACATGCTTCTTGCGTCCTCTGGGTTCATATCTGAATTTACAAAATTGGAAAAATATGGGACCCCATACTTGGCTGTCATCTCCCATAGATCATCGAGAATTGGATTTTCCCAATCAAATTCCTTTGTAATGCTGTATGTAGGAATGGGAAAGGTGAAGACCCTCCCCCTGGCATCGCCCTCTGCCATTACCTCCAAAAAGGCCTTGTTAAATAAATCCATCTCTTTCTGAAAATCCGTATAGGTAATATCTTGCGCCTTGCCGCCAATAACAACGCATTGGTCAGCATAGTATCCAGGAACAGTAAGGTCCAGTGTGACATTTGTAAAAGGGGTCTGGAATCCAACCCTTGTGGGCACATTAATGTTAAAGATAAACTCCTGCAAGGCCTGCTTTACCCCTTTATAATCTAGTCTGTCGAATCTTATGAAGGGTGCCAGCAAGGTGTCAAAATTAGAGAATGCCTGGGCACCTGCCGCTTCTCCTTGAAGCGTATAAAAGAAATTGACGATCTGCCCTAATGCAGTTCTGAGGTGATTGGCAGGCTTGCTTTCCACCTTTCCCCATACCCCTCTGAATCCTTCAACCAACAAGTCAAACAGATCCCAACCCACACAGTAAACAGAGAGAAGATTTAAATCATGAATGTGAAAATCACCCTGTATGTGTGCTTCTCTAACCTCTGGAGAATAGATTTCATTTAACCAATAGACCTTACTAACCTCTGAGGAAACATAGTTATTCAATCCCTGCAGAGAGAATGCCATATTGCTATTCTCATTGACCCTCCAGTCTGTCCTCTTCAGATATTGATCTACCAAGTCAACACTTGCCTTATCAGTAATTTCCCTAATTCTTGCATGCTGTTCCCTGTAGATAATATAGGCCTTGGCAGTTTTGCGATAAGTAGAGGAGAGCAAGATCTCCTCAACAATATCCTGGACCTCTTCTACTGTTGGGATCTTGTCACCAATTACCTGCTGGGATAAATTTAAGACCTTTATTGTAAGCCTTTTAGCAACCTTCTCATCAAACTCCCCTGTTGCCTTTCCAGCTTTGGCAATGGCACTGGTAATCTTTTCAGCCTTAAAGGCCACTTTGTTGCCATCTCTTTTTTCTATCTCAGTAAACAT
>JAUWNK010000187.1 GCA_030612685.1 Desulfobacteraceae bacterium | reverse complement strand
GGTGCCTCAAACCCATGCCGTAGATCAAAGCACCATCAAATCAGCCTGCCCTGGCGCGACGACACAGGAAAATGATCCTGTTTCGGAAATATTTTCGGAGCTTGGAGTCTATAACTAATCCTTGCATGCCAGGTCTGGGCCAGGGGTCTGGGCCAGGGCATTTATGACGCCCGTCATTGCGGCCCGCCCTGGCGCGACATTGTTGGATCATAATGTGGTCGTTGTAGTATTTCACAAGCAAAGTCTATATTTGCATGCTTTGCAAGCCAGGCCTGCCCGCCATCCAGCAGGCGGGTCTGGGCCAGGGGTTCGACCTGCCCGCCATCGGCTTCGCCTCAGGCGAGGCGGGCGGGTAAATCGAACCCCTACAGGTCCGCACCGAAGGTGCGATATGTTCACAAGATATTGAGCAATTACACAAAAAGAATCAGGAAAGCTAAGAAGAAAAAATAAACCGAGCATATATTTTGTCAATCAAGATCATAAATTACCACCTGGCTCCTTCCTGATCTACCCAAAATGGACTTGGAACCCAGTACAACTGACATGACAAATTCGAGCCTCCCATCATTGTCCACATCCTTCAGGGAGTAACCTGTAATTGCCCCGGACATCTTTTTTGTCTCCCATTTGGTTGCAAGGTCGACCTTGTCCCAGGAAAGAATATGCAACTTTCCGCTGGAAAACATCCTGTTCTTCTCCAAAAGCCTGCCCACAGATGATTTATTCTTGCAGATTACCACCTCACTCAGGCCATCGTTATCAATGTCGGAGAGGAATATGGGCGAAGAAAAATGGATCCATCTCTCATCCGCTTCTGACGATCCAGGTGCCACCATGTGGGTATCTATCCCGCCAAATGAATCGTCACTCCGCCAGATTTTCTTACCATCTTTATTAAAGAGGAAGAGGATTTCCGTCTCCGGGCTTAAGATTAATGTCTGCACCTCATCCTTGTCTGCTATATTTCCCTGGGTAAAATTGAAGATATTTGCCATGGCCGGCAGCCTTAAACGCTCACCCTTTGCAAAACTATCTCCCTCTCTCTTTAGGATATAGATATAGCGGGTAAAACCACCTCCTGTGATGCGGCTCTGGCCGATCAGGGTCTTGCCCTTTCCCGGTATATCAACAACCCTGAAGAACCATCTCTGGCCCTTGGCAATGGTTGCAAAATCCCCGGATTGCCATTCAAGGACAAAGGAGGAGAGGCCAGATTCACTTAGGTTGCTGACGTATATCTCAGCCCTGCCATTACCATCAAGGTCGGCCACAGACAGATAGACATAATTGGGAGACCATCTTCCCTTAATAGACCTAAATTCGGCAAATTTATTTTCCGTCCACTTGTGTATATATACAGTATTGCTATCAATAAAGACGAGTTCGTTTTTACCATCCCCATCCACATCCCCCACATCGAGGCCCACAATACCGGTCCTGAATGCCTGGGCATGGCCTATCTCTTTTTCCTGAAGGCTCTCTTTTACCCTGATTAGGCCTTTAGGACCAACCTTTTCCTCTTCTTCAGGGACCTTGGCATAAACAGGAGTCCTAACATACCTGCCCATGATCTTTGCATTGATATCCTGGGCAAACTTATTGACCGTAGGAATAACCTCATCCATACCTTTAGACTGATTAAAGGCGGTAATCAGTTCCTTTTCCTTATTTACATCAAGGATCTTTGCATCGATACTGACACTATCGCCAAATACGGTTAAACTACCTAAGATAACATAGTCTGCCTTAAGGGCCTTCCCGATATTAATGGCAATTTCTTTATTTAAGCTACCCTTGAATTCAGCTACCTTCTCCTTGACGAGCCCCTTTTCAATAACCATAACCCTATCTTTCCATGATAAGCGAGAGGAGAGCATATCCATTATCCCTTCCTTGAGAAAGGTTAGGTCCTGGGCCGCATTAATCTTGAAGGGGAGTACTATTATGGTCTTAATTTTTTCTGCATAAGATGCAGGTACAAATACTGTCAAAGTTAATAATAAAATCATAAGTGAAATCTTGAATACTGCTTTTCTCATTTGAATTTTATCCCACCTCCAATCCACTTTACCCATTTAAGTTTGATGAACTCGTAAAAAGTCCGATCTGCTCCTTAAATGTCATTCCTGCGAACGCAGGAATCCAGTCTTTTCAAGCCGTTATGGACTCCCGCTCCCCGATCAGGGTCGAGGACAAGCTTCGCGGGAGTGACACTATTTTTGACTTTTTACAAGGTTGTCAAGTTTATATTTCATGCATTATTAAGCCTTAATTAATGTCCATATTAATTGACCATAAATATTCTTTCAATATGCATTTCTTATGTTAGCCACCTTCTCTTATCTGAGCTAATTAATTAAATTTTAGAATTTCTCCGGACATATGTCAAATTTAAAGGGAGAGGGCAAAAATATTCTTGACAAATTTAAGCTTCAACATTTATAGATTAGCTACTTTAAACTTTGCGGGCAACTATTAAGTGAGATTACTTTAATTTAACCCAAATTGAGTGATTCTTGCATGCTAAGACGGTCAAAAAATGGTGGGACAGCCGTCTCGGCTGTCCTTGGATTTCACCTCTTAAGACTCCGATGCTGCTAAATCGGAGTCCTACGATTTAAATATGAAAATCGCTTAAATTAGGACGCAGACCCGCCTGCCGGATGGCGGGCAGGTCTTCGCAGATACATGCAGATAATAATTTTTTATTTCTTAATCCAAAAAATCTGCGTTAATCCCTGGCCCAGACCTGGCATGCAATGTTTAGGCTATATAGTCTGAGTCAATAGATACCATAGGGGTTGCAATATATGCCAAGGAGGTCGCGCCAGGGCAGGCTGCGTCCAAAATGGGATTTCCTGTATTATCGAGTTAGTTTTAAGATATAAAAAAATACCAATTTTCATATGGGGTAGAAATGAAGAAAGATAGTATTGGATCAGTGATGGTGGTAGGCGCAGGCATCACCGGTATGCAGGCCGCCCTCGATCTGGCCAACTCTGGCTTCTATGTATACCTGGTGGAGAAAAACCCGGTCATTGGAGGGGTTATGGCCCAGTTAGATAAAACCTTCCCTACCAATGACTGTACCATGTGAATTATCTCACCCAAACTGGTCGAGGTCGGCCGGCATCTAAACATTGAGATACTGCCCTTATCAGAGATAGATAGCATTGAAGGAGAAGAGGGTAACTTTAAGGTCAGGCTCCTTCAACACTCCCGCTTTATAGACACGGAGAAATGCACTGGATGTGGGGACTGTGCTCAAGTGTGCCCAGTAGAGCTTCCAGATGAGTTTAACCAGAACTTAGGCACAAGAACAGCAGCCTTTATCCCCTATCCCCAGGGTGTTCCCCTTGCCTATGCCATTGAAAAGTTAGACCGCCCCCCATGTATCTCTGCCTGTCCTGCCAACATAAATGTCCAGGGCTATGTTGCAATGGTAAAGGCGGGAAAATACAAAGAAGCCATAGAGATCATAATGAAAGACATGCCCCTTCCAGGTATCTTAGGCAGGGTATGTGTGAGATTCTGTGAAGAGCAATGCAGACGATTAGAGGTAGATGAGCCTGTATCTATAAAAGAGCTAAAAAGGTTTGCCGCTGACCAGGTGGACCTCCTCTCACTTCCAGTTCCGGAGATAACCCCTAAAGAAGAGAAGGTTGCCATAATAGGATCAGGCCCAAGCGGGCTTGCAGCAGCCTATTTTCTTGCTCTCGATGGCTA
The DNA here is from genome assembly GCA_030612685.1 of Desulfobacteraceae bacterium. GTDB lineage: Bacteria > Desulfobacterota > DSM-4660 > Desulfatiglandales > B25-G16 > JAUWNK01. The sequence continues at coordinate 477 of JAUWNK010000187.1, read as the reverse complement.
TAGATCCACCATATTTGAGGCCTTAGGGGTTGCAGGTGGTATGCTTGCAGTAGGTATCCCTGAGTTTAGACTTCCAAGAGATATTTTAAATAAAGAGATTGATAATATAAAAAGATTTGGTGTTGAGATAAAGACAAACTCTCCAATCGGGAAAGATAAAACCATAGATGACCTTATTGACAAAGAAGGCTTCAAGGCAGTCTATATTGCAACAGGTGCCCATGAAGGGATGAAGCTAAATATCCCGGGAGAAGATGAATATAAGAACTTCTACCAGTGTGCCCCATGGCTAAGGGATGTAAACTTAGGAACTATCAAAGAGATAAAGGGAAAGGTTATAGTCCTTGGTGGAGGAAACGCTGCCATTGATGCTGCAAGGGTATCTCTACGTTTAGGTGCTGATGAGGTCCACATCGTTTACAGAAGAACCAGAAATGAGATGCCGGCAGATCCCTTTGAGATTGAAGAGGCATTAGT
>JAUWNK010000118.1 GCA_030612685.1 Desulfobacteraceae bacterium | reverse complement strand
ACTTTCAAGTAACTTAAATCTGCAAATTCGCTATAAGTGGTTAATATTGCGAAATATTTGCCAGAAATAACGGATTTGTTAAAAACATAAGTTGCTTCCAATTATAATGCCGACGTGTCGGCATAGCGGAGCTTTTTATGAAGCCGTCAATGTTAAAACCTAAAATGAGGAGAAAAAGATATGGCACTAATGACACCAGAGGAGTTTGAGGAAAGTTTAAAGGGCCTTAAACCAAGGGTCTTTATGAACGGAAAAAAGGTTGAAAATGTCCTTACCAATAGAAATACAAGGACAGTTGTTGAGGCAAACAGGGCTAGCTATGAATGGGCCCTTGATCCAAAATACAAGGATATTATGACCTGTTACTCCCCCCTCATAAATGATACAGTTAACAGATATACACATGTAAGCACAAGTATTGATGAGCTTGTCAAAAAGGCGCAGGCAGGAACCTTCACTGCTGAAATGCTTGGAACCTGCATCTACAGATGTGTGGGATATGACTCCTTTCACTCCCTTTATGCCAATACCTGGGAGATGGATAAAGAACTGGGCACTGAGTATCATCCCAGGTTTCTTGAATATCTCAAGATGGTACAGAAAAATGACCTCTCCGTTGCCGGTGCCCTAACAGAGGCAAGGGGAAGCAGAAAGGAAAAAACACCTGATTGGCCAGATCCATATCTCTCTTTAAAGCTTGTTGATAAAAACAAAGATGGGATTGTGGTCAAAGGAGCCAAAATCAATATAAGCGGTGCATTTGCAAGCCACTATATCAATGTACTACCGCAGGCCGCTCATTACAAAGGGGAGGAGGACTATGCTATTGCCTTTGCTACCCCAGTTGATGCCGAGGGGATAACATATATCTGTCAGTATACTCCCTATTCAGCAGAAAGAGATCAGGCAGATGATTTGGAAGAACTTGGCAATCCCCTTTATGGGCAACGGGAAACATCCATGGTAATATTTGATAATGTCTTTGTTCCATGGGAGAGGGTATTTCACTGTGGTGAGTATCAATATTCTGTAAAACTTGTGACCAGATTTGCAAAGACCCATAGGATGACATGCGGGGGAACATGCAAGGTAGGATTTATGAACCAGATAATCGGGGCCTGCAAGCTTATCCAGGAATATAAGGGTCTTGATAAGGCCACCCATATAAATGAGCAGCTAATGGAAATGGTCGCTTTGCGGGAAACCAGTCGGGCCTGTGGCATGGCAGCAGCTTACAACGGCGCTGAGGAACCCCCTGGTTCAGGTGTGTTTTTGCCAGACGAAATGATGGGCAATGTCTCCAAGCTGAATGTCTGCAACGCCTTCTGGAGGATTATGGCACTTGCAGGGGATATCGGTGGAGGATTGATAGTGACCCTTCCCTCTCTTAAAGAACTAAAAAATCCCGAAATTAAAGACTATGTGACTGAATATCTTGGTTTTGGCTCAGATGCACCTGCTGAAAATATCATAAAAGTTACGAAATTACTGCAAAACTGGACAGCAGGGCTACATGGTGTAGGTACATGGCATGGCGCTGGCCCTGTTATGGCTCAAAAGATTATGCTCCAGAGGGTTATTGACTACGAACATGACAAGTGGATTGTAAAAAGAACATTGAATATAAAGGATTAGTGTTTGTTGGGTTTATTGTGTTTATTGAGTTCATAGGGTTTTAACAAGAAAACACAAGAGACTTAAGCGACTCAAGAAACTACTTAATATCTTTTGAGGTAGACATGGACACATACACAGGGAGACAACGTGTTTCGGCAGCCTTCAAGAAAACCTTTACCGATCAGGAAATCTCTATTGATAGAATCCCTGCTTACCCCATTATGGGACAGTTTAACGCCCAGCTTGTAGGCGCCTCCATCAAAGAATTTCTGTTAGATCCCGAAATCTTCGTAAAGGCACAGGTGGCAGGGTATGAGCGTTACAAACCGGACATCATCGTCATGCAGGGAGATTTGTTGATGGAACCAGAGGCCATGGGCAATGAACTCAGGTTTCCCGAAGATAGCATGTGCATCTCCACAAAATATGCCCTTGAAGATAAGGGGAAATTGAGCAGCCTCAAACTCCCAGACCCCAAAAAAGATGGGCGCATGCCTGTTTATTTAGAGATCATAGCCGAGACCAAAAAAATAATCACAGACTCAATAGTGTCAGGAGTTCTGGCCGGACCCTGGACCATAGCCATCGGCCTCAGGGGAGCCAATGATCTCATCAGAGATGCAATAAAAGATCCTGATTATGTACATGAACTGATGCGGTTCTGCACCCAGATCTCAATCAGGTTCGGGGAAGTCTTCTATCCCCTTAAGGCAGGGCTCAGCTATTCCGAGGCTCCTGCCTCATGCAGCCTTATTTCCCCCAAGATGTACCGTGCATTCATCTTCCCTTACCATAAACAGATCGTGGACCATTTCAAGGAGAAGAAAGTGGGAACAGGCCTTCACATCTGTGGGTATACTGATCCAATCCTTGAAGATATCGTCAATACCGGGGTAACCAATATCAGTATTGATGCTCCTACTAATTTCGCCAAGGCGGTAGAGGTCACCAAGGGCAAGGCGGTCCTTATCGGTAATGTAAATACAAATCTATTTTTCTTAGGCAGCAAAGATGATATGGAAAAAGCAGTCAAAAACTGTATTGATATAGCCGCCACCAACAGTGGCTTTATCCTTGCCTCTGGGTGTGAAGTTCCTGGGATTGCCCCACCTGAAAAAATCCAGTGGTTTATGGATGCTGCAAGGGAGTTTGGAAAATACTAATTAGAAGCAGGTTATCGTATGTTTAAATTTGATAAAGAACAGAAGGTTGTTGAGATTGGTGGTATAAAATTCGGCGGGCAGCCAGGGGAATATCCAACGGTGATTGTCCCATCAATTTTCCAAAAAGGTGACAGGGTCTTCGAGGGAGCAAAGAGAAAGGAGGGTTTTAACGAGAAGCGTGCAGAAAATCTCTTGAAAATGACAGACAAACTATCAGCAGAGACTGGGATTCCCTGCATGGCCGATATAGTGGCCAATACAGGTGAGGAATTTAAAACCTATATTGACTTCGTGACAAGTGTAAGTGACATGCCCTTTTGTATTGATGCCTGGGATATGAAAACTAAACTGGAAGGCGCAAGTTACTGTGCTGAAAAGGGTCTTCTGGACAGGATATTTTACAACAGCCTGACCATCTGGGAAAAAGATCTGGCGACAGAGATAAAAGAAATCGCCAATATTGGCGTCAAACATGCCCTCCTGGTTGCCTTTGATCAAGAGGATCAAATGCCGTCAGGTAGGATTACGGGAACACAGAAACTGTTGGATGTTATAGAAAAAGTTGGGGCAAACTTTGAAAGCATACTGGTAGATACCTCTGTCATGAACGCACCTGCTACAGCCTTCTGTTCTATTGCAAATAAATTGATCAAGGAGAAATGGGGATTTCCCTGCGTGAGCGCCCCCTCAAATGGTTCTTACATGTGGAAGGCTGCCAGGGAGCGATGGGGGTTTAAGGGGTGGGCCGGAGCTGATGCCGCGTTAGAAGGCCTGGCGGCGCTCATGTATCATGATATGATTTTCTCGGGTCCTATGGCAGGTTCTCCCAGAATATTCCCTGCTGTTGCTATGGCAAACGCCTTCATGTCAACCATAACATTTGCTGAGACCAGGAAACTCCCATCCTTAGAAACTTATCCCTTAAATAGGCTTTTTCCAGATTTTGTAGACCAGCTTAAGGCAATACAGTCCAGTTAAGAAATTGAAGCCCTTCCCTATCTGGTCAAAAAATATCCCGTATCGGGAATTTTAATTTTTAGCCACAAAAATTTTTTACTTAGGAGCGAAAAGATGACAGATATTACTCCAAAAGAAAGGATTAAAAGGTTTTTTCATCGAGAGCCCATTGATGTTATGCCTGTCTTCAGTGGTCAGGGCATGGTAACAATCCAGGCAATAGAAAAGATGGGTATACGATTTGCGCAGATCCATACCTCAGCCGAATATATGGCTCGTTCAGCAATGACAACAGCAGAGATGTTTGGCTTTGATGCTGTTATTATTCCTTATAATATGTGTACGGTACCAGAAGCCCTTGGAAGAGGGGCAAGCCTCTATGAAAATGCGGATGGGATACTATATCCCACTGTCCCTTCCAAATGGAAAACACTGGATGATGTAAAAATAGATTCTGACTTTATGACTAAAGGCAGAATGCCACTAGTAGATGATGCTATCAGGATTTTAAAATCCAGCTCTAATGGTAAATTTGCCGTGGGAAGCTGGGTTCTTGGTCCTTTTACAATGGCAGGACAGCTCTTAGAACTGGATGTCCTGCTGAAGGGGCTAAAAAAGGAGAAAGAAAAGGTCGAGGAGTTTCTTTCAAAAATGACAGATCTTGTCATAGAAGTAGCCAGACACTATCAGGATTTAGGCGTAGACTACATGAATATCCGGGAGATGGGTTCCGGAACAGATATTATTTCTCCAAGGATGTGGAAGATGCTTGTCCTGGATAATCTCCAGAAGGTATTCTCAGCCCTGCGCTCACCCAAGGTACTTCATATCTGTGGATCCACCGATATGATTATTGAGCTTATGAACGAATGTGGAGCAGATGCCCTTAGTGTAGATCAGAAGAACGATGTTGTAGAGTCCAGGAGAAAGCTCGGAAATGATGTACTGATTTTAGGTAATTTCGACCCATATGGGACTATGGTTCAGATGGATGTATCTGGAGCAGAGTCAGTTATAAAGAAATGTATAGATGATGGGGTAGATGCGGTCTGGCCTGGATGCGATCTGTGGCCAGAGGTGAAAAAAGAAAATGTTGAGGCATACGTGAGGACTGTGCGGGAATATAGTAAAAAGGCCTCACCAGCAGTGGGAAGGATATAAAAAAATTTTAAATACTTAAATTTGTCTCTAGGGAGGAATCTAACTATGGGAAAAGAAACACTCAGAAATGAACTCTTAAAGGACCTGAGCGATGCAGTAGTGGACATGGATGAAGATAAGGCAAAAGAGACTTCACAAAGGGTGCTCGATGAGGGTTTGAATGCCTATGATGCGATCATAAATGGGCTTGCAGCAGGCATGGTAATTGTGGGCGAACTCTACGATAAACATGAATACTTTGTGCCTGAGCTCCTTATGTGTGCCGATGCCCTTTACGCAGGCCTGGATATATTAAAACCTCATATAAAACCAGAAGATTTGGGACAGAACGCAAAGGGCCAAGTAGTTATAGGTACAGTTCAGGGCGATGTCCATGATATCGGCAAAAACATTATCAAAATGATGTTCGAGGTTGCAGGTTTTACAGTACATGATCTTGGCAGGGATGTTCCTTTAGAAAAATTTGTGGAAGAGCAGATGCGGACTGATTCTGATATAGTTGCCCTTTCAGCTATGATGACCACTACTATGATGGGCATGAAAAAGGTCATAGAGATGATCAAAGAGAAAAATCCCAATGTGGCAATTATGCTAGGAGGTGCACCAGTCACTAAGGATGTCACAGAATTGTTTGGGGCTGATGGCTATGCAGAGTCTGCCGGTAACGCTGTCCAAGAGGCTATTAAAATGATCAGCCGATTGAGGGAAATACACAAGTAATATTGACTATTGATGATTGATTATTGCTTATTGAAGCTCAAAGATCGTAAATTAAAAATCCTCTATTCTGAATCATAAAAGGAATTTACTTAATGGATAAAGTTGAAAAATCCAAAATCATCTTTCAGCCCTCTGGCCGGAGAGGGGAAGTGAAGAAAGGTGTGACCATCATCGAGGCCTCAAGGCAGTTGGGGGTAGATATTGAGAGCCTATGCGGTGAAAAGAAGGTCTGCGGTAAGTGCAAGATACGAATCGAGGAGGGATTTTTTGAAAAATACGGCGTTCAATCGAGCAAAGATCATGCAGGTAAGTGGCTTATAGAGGAGGAGAAGTTCATCAATAGAGGGCAAAGGGAGGCTGGTTACCGCCTGGGTTGCTGTGCAAGGGTTGAAGGAGATCTCCTGGTCTTTGTCCCTGAGGAATCAAGGGCCGGCAAGCAGGTAGTGAGCAAGGCAGCCCGTGATATCCATATTGAATGGAATCCCGCGGTTAAATATTACTATATTGAACTATCAGAACCTACCTTCAAGGATCCTAAAGGTGATCTTGAGCGAATCCTTGATCACCTCAACACAAAATATAGCCTCAGCGATCTTGATATTGATTATCTCACCTTGAAAACTATTCCAAATCGGGTTCGTGAAGGAAAATGGAAGATCACTGTAGCTGTGTGGATGGATAGGGAGATAATTCGGGTTTTACCGGGCAAGAGAGAGAACTACTATGGACTGGCAGTCGATGTGGGAACCACCACGGTGGCTGCCTATTTATGCAATATTGCTACTATGGAGGTATTGGATACTGTTTCCATGATGAACCCCCAGTGCAAGTATGGTGAAGATGTGATGAGTCGAATCACCTATCATATGATGCATGAGGATGGTCTTGCCAAGATGAGTGGTGACATTATTGAGGGCATAAATAGCCTGGTTACTCAGGCCTGTGAGGCTACGCACCCACCCAAGAAAGGCAAGAAAAATAATGGGAGTGACAAGGAGGAGGATGAAAAGATGGTGCAGGACAAACCATATCCTTGCCTTACACCCAGCGATATTATCGACATGACAATAGTAGGTAATACAGCCATGCACCATATCTTGTTGAAGCTCAACCCAGAGCATATGGGAGTTGCTCCCTTCCCCCCAGTAGTCCATAAAAGTATGGACATCAAGTCCAGGGACCTCGGGATTCAGATAAATGAGTCTGCCTATGTGCATATCTTACCCAATGAGGCTGGATTTGTGGGGGCAGATAATGTGGGAGTTCTTATTGCTGAAGAGCCGTACAAAAAGGATGAGATGCAGCTCATTATAGATATTGGGACAAACGGTGAACTTGTACTAGGGAATAAAGAGAAACTGATTTCCTCATCATGTGCTACTGGCCCTGCCTTTGAAGGAGCACAGCTTGCATTTGGGATGAGGGCTGCGCCTGGGGCTATTGAGCGCATCAAGATCGATCCCGAGACTCACGATGTGGATTACAAGGTGATCGGGAGGAATGCCTGGAGAAGTTACTCAGAGGCAAAAGAGATGGAGGCAAAAGGAATTTGTGGCTCAGGTATCCTGGATGTGTTGGGAGAGCTCTACCGTTCTGGAGTGATCCTTAAAAGTGGGAGATTTAATTCAAAGCAAAAGAACAGTCGTTTTCGGAAAAATTCCGAAAATAATCAGCCAGAGTTTGTCATTGCCTGGGCTAATGAAACAACTATTGGCAAGGATATAGTTATCACTCAAAAAGACGTTCGACAGATTCAGTTGGCCAAAGGCGCCCTCTACTGTGGATGTAAACTGATGATGAGGAGAATGGGCATAGACAAGGTAGAAAAGGTGAAGATAGCAGGGGCCTTTGGCACCCATGTGGATCGGGAAAAGGCACTGATAATGGGGCTTTTTCCTGACTGTGAGATAGATAATATCATCTCCATAGGGAATGCTGCTGGCGATGGGGCAAGGGCAGCACTTCTCAACCGGGAAAAACGTGAGGAGGCAAATTGGGTCTCAAGGAATGTGGAATACATTGAACTGACCGTGGAAAAGGACTTTCAGCAGGAGTTCATGGAGGCCATGCAGATACCTCACATGAAAGACACATTTCCTCACCTTAAAGGCATAGTTCCTGATGAAATCCTGAATCAGTAGTTGGATTTATTATATTATCTATTATAAACTCTCTGAAATCGATTAAAATTCTATCCCCCTTCTGGCCTGAATCCCTTTGTGAAAAGGATGCTTGACTTCCCTCATCTCAAATACAGCGGAGGCGTGCTCTTCCATCTCCGGGTGGGCATTCCGGCCACTTAATATTAAATGCAGACCCCTCGGTTTTAAAAACATCATTTCTCTTACCCTGTCTGGATGAACAAGGCCTAAATGGGTTGCTGTATTTATTTCATCCAGGACAACTAATCGGAACTTTAGAGAAAATATATCTCTTAAACAGGTCTCCCAGGCGCCTCTGGCAGCCTCTATATGTTTTTTTGATGGCTTAGATGATCCAAAGATAAATCCTTCACCCATGGTCTTAATATCGAGATTTGGAAATTTTTTAATAGCGATAACCTCTCCATAGGCCTGGGGCGATTTTATAAACTGTAATATACTTGACGGGATTCCATTGGCGGCAAAAAACATGGCCCTTCCCAGACAATAGGTGGTCTTTCCTTTACCGTTTCCGGTAATCACACCCACGCATCCCTCCTGACTGCTGCCATCAATCTTCCAGGCCCCTTCCTCCCTTTTATGCTCAACCATCTCTGTTACAAGATCTGCCTGTTCGATAATCTCACCGGCTGCATTTCTGCCAGTTAGAACCAATTCTACATTTGCTGGTTTTTTCTTTATCAACTTGATTATTTTGCTCACAGGAATAATACCCATATCAACGACCTGGTTAAACCCCTCAAGGATGATGACATCGAAAGTGCCACTAAAAATTATCTCCTGAATATGTTCAAAGGACTTATTTATCTTATCTATATCGCTGCCACGTAATTTTTCATCAGAAGGTATATGTTTTAAAGGCAAGCGTTCGACCACTACATTAGGTTTAAGAAAGGAAAGTGCCCTATCCTCTGTATCTATAAATGGGTGGGGAAGAAAGCCCATAATAAATGTGCGCAGACTTTGCCCTGTAGCCCTAAGACTAAGACCTATGTGAGCAAGATTCATCTCATCTGTTTTTCCTGTATAAACCTGTACCAATCCCTGCTTTAGCATCTGCTTGCCTAATTAAGAGTCTCTATAATTGCACGTGTTCTGTTACTTACAGCCTGTTTAAATAATTAATGATGGACTAAAGCAATATCTTCTAAAACCACTTGTTTAAAGATATCCCTATCACCCAGACGCTTAACTACATCTAATATTTCAATCCCTGCCAGATGTCCCTCAACATCGTAGTCCGCAGCTATTCCTTCAGCAAGATGCTGGGTTGACTGTGGTCTCTCGAAAACGAATATAAAGAGCATCTACTTCGGGATCATAAGTGATTTTCATAATCTTTTGCCTTTATTCAAAAATGGAGTGGCAGTGCAAATTTTATTAATAATTTTTCTTCTCCAGATCCTTCCTCACCTTTAGTATTTTGTTTCTCAAATCAAAAATGTCCTCTTTGACAACTTTCCAAGCTCGCTCTAAATTTACTCCGAAGTATTCGTGAATAAGAATATCTCTCATTCCCGCAATATTTTTC
>JAUWNK010000072.1 GCA_030612685.1 Desulfobacteraceae bacterium | reverse complement strand
TTGTTGTTCTATTCCCGTGATATTTTCTATTACACAGGAACGGCTCAGCCATCCTACCTTGTTGTATTACCCCAAGACTATTTCCTGTTTGTCAGAAGTGGCCTTGAATTCGCTTTAAATGATGTATTTATCGAAAAAGATAAAATAAGAGACGAACGTCGATTGGAGATCATTTACAGAGAAATATTCTCTAAATTGCAAACTAATAAAAGGATTGGAACTGAATTAGATATCCTGCCAGCAGAACAATTCTATGGATTCAAAAAGGTTTTTACCGATTATGATTTTATCAATATATCACCTTTCATTTTGGAACAAAGAAAAAGAAAGGACGCATCTGAAATCAATAAGATCAAGAAGGCATGTGAGGCGATTGACATGGGGCATAAAGCAGCTTTGACGACTTTAAGGGAGGGAGTCACAGAGCTTGAAGTTGCCGCCTCTGTTGAAAACGCACATAGATTGGCCGGACATGAAGGAATATTTTTCATTAGACAACCGGATTTTTTTATGAGCAGAGGGCCTATTTCCTCTGGAGAAAACCTTTTTAAAATCAGCGGGGTCGTTTATACTATAACAGGTGTGGGATTGAGTCCATCAGTTCCAGCCGGTCCTTCAAGGAGAAAAATTTCAAAGGGAGATCTCCTTATTGTTGACATTCCAACCTTGGTAGCTGGATACCACGCAGACCAGACCAGGACATATATTTTAGGCAAGGCCAATGAAAAAATAAAAACTATGTATAATAATTTAAAAGAGATTGCCGATTATCTCATAGAGCGAATAAAACCAGGGATGAAATGCAGTGAAATTTATCACATGGCAATAGAGAAAGCAAAGGAGCTTAAGGCTACAGATGCCTTTTTAAATTTTGGCAGAGGGAAAAAGACTCACATTATTGGTCATGGTATTGGATTAGAATTAAATGAGCCTCCTATACTCTATGAGCATGATAATTCACAGGTTTCAGATGGTTATGTAGTTGCCTTAGATATGCACATGATGGATGAGAATGTTGGAGTGTCTAAATTGGAAGATATGATCTTTATCACTCACAATGGGAATGAAATACTAACTAAAAGCCCAAGACAACTTTTTGAGGTATAGAAAAAATATTTCTAAAATAGTGCCTAACCCGGTGTTGGGCTTTGCTGGAATGAGTATTTTAGTCACAATTGTTTTTAATCTACTGTACAAGAGGGGTTGGAATGAAAAAAATGAGCCATGAAGCCGAGATTAAAGATTTCCTAAATATAAAAGGCATTCCTATTGTGGGAATATCAGCGATATGTAATATGCCTACGGTGCCGGAAGATTTTTCTCCTAAAACCATATTAAAGGGTGCAAAATCGATTATTTGTTATGGAGTGCCGATCCCAAAGGGAATTATCTACGCAGATAATAATGAGCTGGCCTTGTACTGGCGCTATTGCAACATGCTATATAGGTCTCTTGACATGACTTCCAATCAGCTTTGTCTCCTCTTAGAGGAAAAAGGCCATCTGGCCAGTCCAGTATATGGGTGCTATCCGTGGAAAATAGTGGACCATGAGTTTTGGGGACTTCTCTCCCTGGTTTATTGGGCTGAACAGGCAGGCCTGGGTAAACTCACCAAATGCGGTTTACTTGCTAATCCCAATTATGGCACGAGGATTTTATTAGGTGGTGTGGTTACCACATTCGGTTTAGAGCCAACCGAGAAGCTCAGTGACGAACTTTGCCCTTCTAACTGTCTTGACTGTATCGAGGCCTGTCCTGCTAACGCCATAGAAAAAACTGGGAAAGTTGATCATGGTTTATGCATACGTTACTCGGGTGCCAATCCCCTTATGGCACATTTACTTAGAGACAAGAAGGTGAAAGAGAAATTCTCATTTGAAACAATAGTGAATACTGTGGGTGTTGACGACCATGGTAGTTACACGTGCTTCGAGTGTTTGAAGGTATGTCCATTAAATATTCCATAGTTTTAAAAGACTATCTTTTAGCGTTTGAAAATTCGCAAGAGCCGTTCCTGTTTCATTATTCGTTCGGTGAAGATAAATCTATTCAGCGGACGGACTTGACCCACGGCGAATTCTGGTTGCTTGCAAAAAAGGCCGCGAGCATAATCCAGAATAGTGGCTGCAAACGGGGAGACTGTATCACCTACTGTTTCGGCGCCAACCACTATCATGACCTTGCATTCCGCTTGGCTGCGACGATGACGGGTACTATTCCGGTTACTATCAACTGGCAGGCAGATACCATCGGCCAGATCTTTTACAAAATCGAACTGACCCAAGGCAAACTAATTGTCACTGATTCACATTTTAATCCTGACCATTTAAATTCGATTAAAAAGCAGTTCCCCAAAATTCCGGTATTTCATGTGGATAATCTTAGTGAACTACAAGAAATATCTGAAGATAAATTTTGCAGCGATATTGATCCTGGCTTTACCCGGATTATTGTTTTTACATCTGGCACTACCGGACAACCCAAAGGCGTCCAATTACCTTATCGTTCTTATAAAACCAACCGGTCTACGTTTGAGCAGTTTTTGGCAATTAAACCGGAAGACAGTTTCGCGGTTTTAATAGTTAACCCTATGCATCATACTAATTCCACTGCCATCACTGACTGGGCATTGCGCCGGCCCGGTTCAAATATCCATTTAATTGAGAAATATTCGACGAGTTATTGGAAGATTTTAACAGATGTTGCTTCACAAGATTATGACCGCTTGGTAGCCCCAACCGTATCAAGGCATTTTGACTTTCTGGAAAATCTCGACCGCGAAAATAGGCTTCCGGTAGAATTGGAAAAATTAAAAGCAGCAATGAAAAAAACGGATTTCCTGATCGGTTCTGCGCCTGTCGGGCCTACAACCATTAAGCGGCTTCAACATTATGCCGGCCGGATTCCCAATGTCAGGTTTGGCTCAACAGAGACATGCCTTCAAGTCATAGGCATCCCCAGACACTTGTCGGAAGAATACAAATTAAAGGCGTTTCAAAAAGGCTGGGAGCGCCGGTTAGACGGCGAAGTGCAGCCTGGGTATTACATAGGCCGGCCGCACTATCCATACACCGAAGCCCGCATCGTCCAGAGCATCACGCCAGACGATAACGTCTTTATGAAGGACTGTGATATTGGTCAAGCCGGTTATTTGATTACTCGTGGAGAAAATGTCATGTCCGGCTATGTCAAGAATCCGAAAGTGACTCGCGGGGTTTTTCATGATGGCTGGTATACAGGCCTGAAAGATATCTGTTTTATGCTGAAAAATGACGAAGATGGGGAATTTGATTATTACTGGGTCAGCAGGGAATCGACACTTTTAATCCGTGGTGGGGCAAATTACGCATATGACCAAATAAATTCTGAATTACTCAATTTTGTTTCCAATTATTATCAATTACCTAAAGATTCCTTTGATATTGCCATTGTCGGTCTGAAAGTTGACAGTGAGCACGAAGACTCCTGCTGTGTGACGATTGAAATAAAAAATGAACAGGCTCAGAATAAAATGGCAGAGATAAGAAAAACATTTAAGAATCTGGCAGCCCAGCATGTATCCAAGGGAGCAAAGCCGGATTATGTACGGTTTGCGCAGATCCCCCGCAATTTCAAGGGCGTAATTTTAGTGAAGGAAATAGCTGCAGAATTTAGGCAATGGCTGGAATTAAAATGAGTAAATAGATATATTCAGTTATCTCCCGTGGCCCCAATATGTAATACAGACCTTGGAGTTAAACATAATGTTCCTTTAACCATGAGTCAAAAGCTATGAGCTTTCCCCAGATACCTTTGGCTCTGAAAAGAGGGAAAGAACTATGCGGAGTTGCCTCTATAGTTATTACATGCCTTCTTCTTATCATTTTTTACGGATGTGCCACTACACCCCGCCCCCCTGAATATACCTACAATATTTGTGAGATCTTCAGGGAAAATCCAAAATGGTATATGAGTGCACATAAGTCCTACAAGAGGTGGGGCATTCCCATACCTGTTATGATGGCAATCATCCATCAGGAATCAAGATTCGAGGCTGATGCCCGACCACCCCGTGGTAGCTGTTTATGGATTTTCCCTGGTCCTCGACCTTCTTCCGCTCATGGATATACACAAGCAAGTAATGAGACATGGAAGGAATACTGTAAGAGCACAGGCAACAGAGGGGCTGATAGGGATGATTTCAAAGATAGTATTGATTTTGTTGGATGGTACTGCCATTTGAGTTACATCAGATGCAGGATATCAAAAAAGGATGCATACAATCTTTATTTAGCCTATCACGAGGGTCATGGAGGGTTTAATCGAAAAAGTTATCGAAAAAAGACATGGTTATTACAGGTAGCCCGTAAGGTTCAAAGTAGATCAAAGACATATCAAGGCCAATTGGCCTCCTGCGAAAGAGAATTTCAAAAAAGAGGCTGTTGTTTTCTCTGGCCTTTTTAGCTCCTGCTGAGTGTCAGGCCGAATATGGTAAATATCCAATACCACAGGTTTCCTAAGAAACTAAATGTGGAAAAGAGCATGGAGATGTCTTTTTTGTTATGCCCCTGGCCCAGACCCGCCTGCCAGATGGCGGGCAGGCCTGGCTTGCAAGACATGAGTTTGTATAGCTAAGCATAGAAATAATATAGCCATTGTACGATATTCCAGAAACTTCGCGCCAGCGCGGGCCCTTGTTTCAAGGGCATAAAACAAAAAAAGACATCTCCATGCTCGACATAAAGTTTCTTTCATGAATAACTCTGAAGCGAAGCGCCGGAGTCAGATGCTAACAAGTTGATAATAAGCATAAGAAGTAGTATCTTTTATTTTGATAAAAACAAACGAAGGAGTGTCGATCCATGAACGAGCAACGATTGGTGACGGTGATACTATGGGTCGTGCTGTTGCTGGGAGCAATTAGTCTTGTCGCAGTCTATTATGTCAGATCTGACCATCGCGATGTGGAGCCTCCTTCCTCTTCTACCAATCTAACAGAGACTGAGTTGCCTGATACGAGTGCAAAGGAATCTCTTTCTTCTCCGGTTCCTGCTTCTCGTGATACTGTTACACTTTTGGTGGATCGATCCACAGAAAAGACTACTACTACTTTGCCTCCAAGATCTCTTCAAGTAGATATCTATGAAACATCAAAGCCCAATGGGGCGTTTTATATGGCGCAAGACATCACGGAAGGCGTTATTATTGGTAGGAGAGGCACAGTAAGTGATCGTGCAGATTATTACAAAGTCCGGGCAACGGGAAGTACCATGATTTTAAGGTTGGAGCCGTTTCTGAAAGAGAGGACCCATCGTTTCGTAATGACCGTGTTTGATACAGACCAACGATCGGTTGGAGAAGATTTAGGTGAAAGCGGTCCCACCATAACCCTCGCTGTTAAGCCCCAAGCTACTTATTACATCAAAATGGATCTCAGTAATGCGCCAATTGAAATACCTCAATACCAATTGCACGTGCACTTTATCTCGAAAGACATAATGGGACAAGTTCGTGAGAAGAGGTTGAGGTCTTAATTCTTCACGTTATGTAAGTTTAAACAGGTTGTAGTTAGTATAGCAATAGATTAGGAGGTGTATTATGTATAGTTCAGGTTATAGGAAAAAAATAGATATGATAAAGATTTTTTCTATTGCCGTTCTTTTGCTATCCCTCTTTTTAGTCTTTTCCTGTTTTGGGAATTATGGAAGAATAGGTATGCAATGGGGCCCTGGTGAGAAAAAGACCATTCAAGAGTTGGTCGGAAACTGGGAAAAGTACCTGATCTATTTTGCCGGCCCTTCAGTTTCCTACCCATCAGCCGTTCTATTTGATCCGAGGCAAGATAGCCGAAAGATTGTTCCCGACAAATGGCTTCCAGTCCAAGACCAGGCACAATTAACTGAGATTGTTGGGTGGCTTGAATTTGATCACTCATCCCCGCCTACACTCTACAGGATTCTTGGTCCGGATAATCAACTTTATGGCTACCTTTACTCCAATGTCTTTAACGTGCCGATCAAGGCAATTGATGATAACACTTTATGGGTAGCTGACATCCCCCTCCCACCTATTGATTATGGGGGTAATGGAGCACAGCCTAAATAATCCTGAGGTCACATACTAAAAAATTCTGTCCTTCCAAAAAGGAGAAATGGAGGATAAATAATATGAAAATTGAAATTTTGGGGACAGAATCTTTAGGAGTACGGGGTCTTTGTTGTTTTATAAAAACTGAAAGCCAGAAAATATTAATCGATCCAGGCATAGCCTTGGGTTATACAAGATATAAATTACTGCCCCATCCTCTTCAAGTAGCAGTAGATGAAAGAATACAAGAAAAAATTGTAGAAGCATGGTCTGAAGCTACTGATATAATAATTAGCCACTTTCATGGCGACCATATTCCATTAGTAAATGCAAATCCTTATCAACTGAATATTAAGAAAATAGCCGGATTAAATCCAAATGCCAAGATATGGGCTAAGTCATCACAGCTTTCTCCAACTGAAAAGAAAAGAGCAGACTCCTTTTCTCTTGCCTTGAACAAGAATCTGATTTCCGTAGAAGAAAAAGAACAGGGGGGTTTAAGTTTTTCCAACCCAGTTCCCCATGGAGAAGCAAATAATTTAGAGACAGTAATAATGACCAAAATCGAAGAAGATTTTGTATTTGTGCATGCTTCTGACATCCAACTTCTCAACATGGAGGCTATTTCTCGAATATTATCCTGGAAGCCTGATATAGTATTAGCAAGCGGACCTCCTCTTTATTTATTTAAGCTTTCAAAAGATCAGGTTAGAAGAGCTTGGTACAATGCCATAAAGCTATCAGAAAAAGTTGATACCTTAATTCTTGATCACCATTTAATGAGGGGCTATGCCGGGGTTAAATGGTTAAAGATGTTATCATCTGAAACAAGGAAAAAAATTTTGTGTGGAGCTGATTTCATGAAAAAACCAAGAATGTTGCTTGAGGCCCGGCGCAAACGTTTATATGAGGAGATGCCTGTTGATGAAGGATGGCATGAAGCTTATGCTAAAGGCAAAGTCAGCACTGATTATTATTGGAATTTAGCTAAAAAACTTTATAAGGGTATAGGACTTTATAATTAAAGATAAACAAAATGTTATACTTTAGCTCTTTGAAAATTTAGCACTCATGGCCTTTTCCTTAGGCTAAGTATTTATCCTTAGCAAAAACAAATGAGCATGGGGGTCTTTTTTTTCAACGAACCAGGTATATGCTTTTAGCTGGCTCTTTCCCGACCCGCCCGCCTCGCCTGAGCGAGAGCGATGGCGGGCAGGTGATCCAGGCGGGCGGCTGCATAAGTTTGAAATAGCCAGACAAAGAGATAGTGGGCATTATTGATGAGGCTATCCGCCCGCCTCCATCTTTACCCTGTGGAATCCCCCGTAGGGGTCCCGCAAAGCGGGAATTCCACAGGGTGAACTATTGGCCAGCAAAAGTGCATGTGCTTTTTCGTGCCTGAAAAAAGATACCCATATCCATGCCATTATGTCATCTTATTTATGACATTCCATATAGGTTATTTTGAAATTCACTCGTCTCAATAAAATACATTTAAAAGATCTTCAATTCATGGTGGCTCCGGATCGCTTTTCCACAGGGGAGTCCAATCTTGATCTCCATTCAAAAGACCAGTCTCAACACCCAGCCTGCCGGCCTGAGGCGGTGATATGGCCTGTAGATAGAGTTGAAGTTTCAGAGATACTGAAATATGCCAACAAGAACCTGATCCCTGTCACGGGATGGGGAGCAGGTACCAGTCTGGAGGGTAATCCAATCCCTGTAAAGGCAGGGATAGTCCTTGACTTTTCACAAATGAACAAGATCCTGGATATAAAAGAAGAGGATTTTCAAACAGATGTGGAACCAGGGGTCATTTATCAGGATCTAAATGAAAAGCTCAGGCATAAGGGCCTTTTTTTCCCGCCGGACCCGGGGGCGCAGGCTACCATTGGCGGTATGATAGCCAACAACGCCAGCGGGACCAGAACTGTTCATTATGGCTCCACCAAGGACTATGTCTTGCGATTATCCGTTGTTCTGGCCAATGGAGAAATTATTGAGACAGGTACCAGGGCATCCAAGACCTCCTCAGGGTACGACCTTATTCACCTCTTTGTGGGATCTGAGGGAACACTGGGAATAATGGTAGAGGCCACCCTTAGGCTGGTTGGCCTTCCTGCAGAGTTTTCAGCAGCCATTGTGACCTTCCCTTCTGTGGAAGCTGCAGGAAAGGCAGTGTATGAGATCATCCGTTCAGGGCTTGATCCTGCCGCCCTGGAACTCCTGGCTCCTGATTGTATAAAACTAATTAACCAGGAACAAGACCTCGGATTGAATGTTTCTCCAACCCTTTTCATGGAATATCATGGGCCCACCAAAAATCAACTGGCTGAGGTTCTGGAAATGGTCCAAGAAATCTGCAAAGGAGAGGGATCCGGCGAATTCAGATCGGGTCTGGGTAGGACAGAAAGAGATCATCTCTTCAAGGCCCGGCATGAGCTGGCAGAGATGATTATTCGCAACCATCCGGATTGTTCACTGATGGTTATAGATGTGGCGGTTCCCATTACGGCCTATCCGGAAATAATAGCATTTGTTATAGAGGAGTCAGAGAAGATCGGTATTCCGGGATATATTTTTGGTCATGCAGGAGATGGCAACCTGCATCTTGTATTTATGGGAAAAACGGGAGACGAAAGGGAGTGGAAGGTTATTGATCAGGCAAATCAGCATATAGTGTCAAAGGCCCTGGACATGGGAGGTACAGCCACGGGTGAACATGGTGTGGGCATCGGTAAACGGAAATTTATGGATGCAGAGCATGGAAAGAGCCTGGAGTGGATGAAAAGAATAAAAGACCTTTTCGATCCCAATGGTATCCTCAACCCAGGTAAAATATTTCCATGTAAATAATTGTCAGCCATCAAGAGTCCCTGCCCCGCCACAAAAACGGCGGGCAGACCTTCCAAAAAGACATCGGGCAAGCAAGAGAAAACAACTTTCCATCGCAAAGACTTTTGTCATGAAAATGGGAGAGAAGTAGAAAGGGGTGTCGAATGAGTAAGTTGATTCAAGGAAATCCCTGGGTATGGGTGGTGGTACTTGATCCCGGTGAAAATGAACAGTTTTTGGGACAGCATGACAAAGAAAAAAACATATCGTTCATACCAACCTTTCTCGAGAAGGAGGAGGCCCTGGAAGGCCTTACACATCTAATAATCGAAGAGGGGCATAAATATGAGGTCCAGGCTATCCAGTATGAAGAATTGGCCCGTGATTCAGCTAAAAATGGATTCATGGTTTTTATTTTAAATAGTGCAGGTGAGGTACTTGAGAAGATAAAGCCATGATTCACATCACACCCACCATAGCAATTGACGAGAGTGAAATCCAATACGAATTTATCCGCGCATCAGGTCCAGGAGGACAGAATGTCAATAAAGTCGCCACTGCAGTTCAGCTCCGCTTCGATGTGGGCAACTCCCCCTCCTTACCAGATGATGTTCGAGAACGTCTGATTAGTCTGGCCGGCAGGCGGATTACTCAAGACGGCTTACTGATTATCGACGCACGGCGGTTCCGTACACAGGATCGAAATCGTCAGGATGCGATCGATCGGCTGGTCGAGCTGGTCCGCAAGGCATCCGAAAAGCCCAAACTCCGCCGTAAGACAAGGCTCACTCTTGCATCAAAGAGGCGACGGTTAGAAACCAAGCGTCGCCGAGGGGAGACAAAACGCATGAGAAAGCCCACTTCACCTTCTGAAGCTTAACCTGCGCAGCTTTCGGAGTGATGAATTGCCTCATCAACTCTGGGCCACCCTGAAGACAATTTCGAAGAATTGCTCAGTAAGAAACTTGCTTGATGATTTGGGAGCAGAGGCGGAGGCCTTAAAAAAAGAAGAAAGAAAAAAGGAGAAAACCTGGATGAGGGGTATCATTATAAGGTGGCTGATACTGACAGCAGCCATCATGTTCGCCTCATACGTGATAGATGGAATACAAGTAAGGGGTTTTTTCAGCGCCTTGTTTGCAGCAGCCATCCTTGGTTTCCTGAACGCCTTTTTCCGTCCGATCCTGATTATTCTGACTCTTCCTATTAATATTCTGAGCCTGGGTCTTTTCACCTTTATCATAAATGCCATGTTGCTCAAGATGGCCTCAGGCGTTATACCGGGATTTGAGGTATACGGTTTCTGGTCAGCTGTTTTTGGTTCTCTTATTATCAGTGTCGTGAGCTGGGTTTTAAGCTCTTTTATTAGTGAAAAGGGAAGAGTGGAATATATTGATTTGAAAAAGAAAGATGGAGACAGGTGGGAGTAATGCAAAATGTTAAGTGACAGGTCTTTACATAGTGCATATCCGATACTTCAAGCATAACAGACCAATGATAAGGTTAGGGTGTTAATAGTTTTATTGGGAAGTTTATTGAGATAAACAATGATTAAACTGTTTGAATCCATTATCTCCACATTGATTGGATCAAGAGAGGAAAAGGATACCTTCTCCATTTTCGATCCCGCCGAGCAACTTGACGAAGAGCGTACCGACAATGCTGGTATCGCCCAGGCACTTAACGCTGCGTTCCTCATTACTCTTGCAGGTAGCATACACCCGGCATTAGAACGGGCAAAACACTTTATGGCCCGTATGATAGAGTCATCCGAATGGGTAGAGGTAGCCAGGTTTTACATGAATGGAATAAACCTAATTCATCGAGAAATCGAAGATGTCTGCAAGCAAGACCCCAATTTTGTCGACCGCCTAAGAAACCTCTCCGAGTGGCTGTCAAATAAAGAAAACATGAATAATACCGAAGAAACGACTGAAAAGATTTGGTCTGTCTTTTTCCCGGAAGCAAATGGAATCCTGGCAAATACACAAGAACGCATAAAGGCCTTACGAGCAAAACGCACTGTCAACATTATGAAACTGAACACCACCCCAATCACTGACCCAGCTCGAGAGATACTCTTCACCTCGAATGTGCTTCTCACCATCCCCCCGGCATCGAAATCTCTGGATGAAATTCCTTTAAGCGACCACCTTAGAGAAAAGCTCCTCGAGATTATACGCGAGCCCCAGCTCTACTGGTACGACCACCCTATCCAGATCGGCATCGAGCCGGAGAAAAACGAAGTTCTCTATGGCATCCGAGGCTTAGACGCGGCCCTTGAGTTTGAGCGTGACCGCGGCAATATGTCAAGCGATACAAAACCAATCTGCGTATTATCGGTCTCTGTAACCCACCGGGGTCTCCAGGGCATTGCCAAAAGGTATCTCGAAGAAGAATTCCTCCGCTCAGGCAGCCTGAAAAATATTGATATTTACGTGTTTACCGGAGCTGACACACAGCGAATAATAGACGAAATTCTTGCCCCTGCTGCCGAGCATTACCTGCAATGTGAGGATGCAAAAGAACTCCTCAGCATGTTCGGTGTAGATGGCGAATATGGCAGGCACTACAGCTTCCTGAAAGCAATCGCAGCATTCTGGAGCATCTTTATCCAGCCGGAAATAAGAGCTACGTTCAAAATCGATCTCGACCAGGTCTTTCCGCAAGATGAACTCGTTGAACAGGCAGGCGCTTCCGCTTTTGAGCATTTCAAGACACCGCTCTGGGGGGCATATAGCTTGGATTCTAACGGAAAACCTTTGGAACTCGGTATGATAGCAGGAGCCCTTGTCGACAAGAAGGACATCGGCAAATCATTGTTCACGCCTGATGTCCCGTTTCCAAAACGTGAGCTTTATCTGGATGAATATATTTTCTTCAGCGCATTACCACAGGCTCTCTCGACCGAGGCGGAGATGATGACACGTTACACTATGGATCAACGGGATGGCAAAAGAACGTTCATCCAACGTATCCACGTAACTGGCGGAACGAATGGCATCCTTGTTGACAGCCTCCGCCGCTATCGCCCTTTTACCCCATCCTTCATTGGCCGGGCAGAGGACCAGGCTTATATCCTTTCAGTGTTACCCAATCCGGACAAAAAACTCGGATATGTCCACAAGGACGGCCTAATTATGCGCCACGACAAGGAAGTATTTGCTCAAGAGACAATCCAGCCTGCTCACGTAGCCAAACTTGTCGGTGACTATGTCCGCATACTATACTTTTCTGCATATGCCAAGGTGCTCACTGACGATGTTGCAAAGCTGAAAGATACCATCGACCCATTCACAGGCTGTTTCATATCCAGGATTCCGACAACTGTTGTGTACTTGCGATTTGGTCTTAAGGCAGCATCGTTCTTTGCTGCGGGCAAAGAGGACAAAGGGCTTGAATTCATCAAAATAGGTGCAAAGCGCATAATGAACGCACTTGATTTTATACGCGGTGAAAACAGTGTACTCAAGAAGTATTACGAAAAAGAACGCCTCGGATGGAGCCTTTACTACGACACTCTTTCAGCCATCGAAGATGCGCTAAAGAATGGTGACCACTTTGCGCTGGAATTGTGTAAAGAAGCTAAAAGCATCATTAGTCGATGTTTCATAAGATTTGGATCAATATGAGGGTGTGGGGGGTTATGGATCGGTCTATTTCTCCTTTTCGTTCAATTTTCTTGCTATGCCTTCTCGCTTCAGATGGGCACGATATTCTTTTTCGTGATTTTCCAGTATGAATTTAAGATAGTTAATATGGCTTTCAATGGCTTCCATATATAAATTCCTGTCCAGGTTCCAGTGTTTCTTAAAATGGTAACGCATATATTCATATATGCTGTCTAACTCACTGACAAATCTTTTCCGGACCATAGCAAAGAAGTCTATGGTTTTTTTCAGCAGGTCCAGCTCATTATAATATCCATCCACACCTCCCTCCCTAAATTCATAAAAGAGAAAGAGAAGTTTCTCAAGATATGTTCGGTCTGCCATCTGGCCCAAGAGATCAGCAGTGCCCAACATCTTACACAGTAGTTCAATCTCCCGGGATTTAAATTGCATTTCTTTGACTTTTGTATCGAGGCCAGTACAGGTGAGGATATCGGAGAAATTGTTAAAATCCTCTTTTGAAAATCCACTATCAGCTATATATTTGTCCATGAAGACAATGCTGCGCTTTGTATCTATATGTATGTATTTAGCGCCCGTTCCAACATTGTCATCAAGGGTTTGGATATATCCCGTATCATGCATAAGTGCACATATTAGTCCCAGATTTACATTTTCTCTGGTAAGACTCTCTCCGCCTACAAATGCACCGTGCATGAGCCTTGCCATGGCTAGAAATGTATCGGTTGCATGTTTCAGGTCGTGGTATTCGGTATTACATTTGCGGTATCCTGGGTACTCGCCGCGGAAAAGGCGCACAATATCTTTAAACACGCGGTTTAAAATGCCAAAGTCAAATTCTGGGAACATCATAAGAACGATTGTCCTGACCTCATCGAAAACGCTCTGAGGGTCTTCCATATTTACCATGTTTGAAAATTGAATTTCTTTCATTCTTATCTCAACGTTCAGTGATAAAATCCCTTGGCAAAGAAGGCCATTGCATATTCAGAATTGGGGTTCAGATCTTTTATTTTAATATAAAGATGAAGCTAACCACCTTTGTCTTTAGATATTACCAAGGCGCCGAATAGGCAAAACCAGATGTCCTGGTAAACGGTTAATGAGTTTCTTTCAAAGTATCATGGATATCTTCGCGGGTCATTTCGAAAAGGGCCTTGTTAAACCGTTTTTGGTGACTATTGTATATTGCGACGATCTAACACGTCATTGCCATGAAGGAATTGCCTTTCTTAGACAAGTTTACAGAATATCAGCTATTAGGTCAAGAGAAGCTTTTTTCCCAAGACTCCGACACTTATTTAAGCGAACCTGGAGGATTCCGGGCTATTGTCCGATTCTAAGCATTTTATTTCTCAATACAAAAACCAGGGAACCAAGTTTGATAGTCTCATAAAAAGCTCCGCTATGCCGACACGTCGGCATTATAATTGGAAGCAACTTATGTTTTTAACAAATCCGTTATTTCTGGCAAATATTTCGCAATATTAACCACTTATAGCGAATTTGCAGATTTAAGTTACTTGAAAGT
>JAUWNK010000170.1 GCA_030612685.1 Desulfobacteraceae bacterium | reverse complement strand
CCCAAATTCTCTCTGCCAATAGTTATTCACCGTAGGATGTCCCCATCTTCATACAATCACCCTCTTCTTTATGATACCGACAGCTTCTTCAGGAGTGTCCACGAGGTTTAAGATTTCAAGATCTGATTCTGATATTGACTTCTCCTTGATCAAGGTTCCCTTTATCCAGTCAATCAGGCCTTTCCAGTATTTTGAATCCATGAGAATTACAGGAAAGAACTTGATCCTATTGGTCTGAATTAAGGTGAGGGCCTCAAAAAGTTCATCAAGGGTTCCAAAGCCCCCGGGCATAATGATATAGGCCACCGCATATTTTATAAACATGAGCTTTCTGATGAAAAAATATTTAAAGTCCAACCGGACATTGGCATATTTATTGGGTTTCTGCTCGTTAGGAAGATGGATATGAAGGCCCACTGATTTCCCGCCAGCCTCCGCAGCCCCTTTGTTGGCTGCCTCCATAACCCCAGGCCCCCCACCGGAAATGACATTAAAACCATTTTTTACCAGCAAGCGAGCTACATTTTCCGTGGTTTTATAGTTCAAGCTATTGGGATGGGCCCGGGATGATCCAAAAATAGTCACAGCTGGAAATACTTTAGACATGACATCAAAGCCTTCCACGCATTCGGCAAGAATATTAAACATTCTCCAGGTATCATCTTTTGTAAGGTCATCTACAACATACTGTTTCTCATGCACTATCTATCACCTCCTTAATATTATGGAAATTAACGGAACTAAAAAGACCATGTTCGGAACTTTTCAGTCTTCATTCAAGCAGGATTCCCTGAAGCTCCTCCTGAATATAATTGAGCCTGTTTACATCGTCCTCGATAATTTTTGCCTCCACCTCTTTTTCCTTTAATCGCTTTTTCAGCCTGCCCAGTTCATTTTCCAGATCAATGATCTTGTTTAGCATGGATCGGCTAATATCCGCCGGTGCCACCATACCTGGTTTTACTTCCCGGACTACCTCTCTGGCCTCAAGCATCAGTATTTCTTTCCATATGGGAACATGAACCTCCATGCCAAATCTCTCATGGATCATACGAGCCAGTGTTTCACTGGCTGAAGCCTCTCCATGCACGACAAAGACTCGGGGTCTGGATTCATCAAAATGGCTGACCCATTGGAGAAGATCTTTCTGATCCGCATGGGCAGAAAATCCGCCTATAGTGAAAACCTTTGCCTTTACGGCAACATCCTCCCTGAAAATCTTAACCGACTTTTCCCCATCTACTATCTTTCTTCCCGTGGTCCCCTCAGCCTGAAATCCTACAATGATAATGCTGGATCCAGGGCGCCAGAGGTTGTGTTTGAGGTGGTGCTTTATCCGGCCTGCTGTACACATACCGTTCGCAGAGACAATAATGGCAGAGCCGGGCCTCTGGTTGATAGCCATGGATTCTTCTGTAGTGAGGGTTAAATGTAGATTGGGCATATCAAAGGGATCAAAACCTTGATCCACGATGGCCTTGGCTTGTTCATCATAATATTTTTTATTTTTACGAAAGATCTGTGTGGCCTTGATGGCCAGAGGGCTGTCCAGATACACAGGAATATCGGTAAGGGTGCCACTCCGATAGAATTCCCCAAGAAGGTAGAGTATCTCCTGGCTCCTTTCCAGAGCAAAGGCCGGAATTATAACCTTTTCTCCATGCGATACGGCATACTGGATTGCCTCTAAGAGTTCTTCTTTGCTCTCCTCAAAGGAGCGATGCTGACGGTTGCCATAGGTAGATTCAATAAACAGATAGTTTGCAGCGAAGATTTCATAGGGGTCTTTGACAATCAGTTGATCCTGTTTACCCAGGTCCCCGGAAAAGACGATCTTTGTCTCTTCATTCGCTTCCTCTACCCACAATTCCAGAATGGAAGAACCAAGAATATGTCCTGCATTCCTGAGGCGTGCCCTTATTCCCGGTTCAACAGTGATTATCTGATCCCTCTCCATTGGGGAGAAATATTGCAGGCTTTCTGCGGCATCCCCTGTCGTGTAAAGGGGGAGTATGTCCTTTTTCCCCTGCCGTTTGTTTTTCCTCGACTGCCACTCAGCATCCATTTCCTGGATATGAGCGGAATCAAGGAGCATGATCTGGCACAGCTCCACTGTGGGCGGAGAGGTAATGATCTTCCCTCGAAAACCATCCTTCACTAACTTGGGAATCCTTCCGCTGTGGTCAATGTGGGCGTGGGTCAGAAAAAGGGTATTTATCTGTTTGGGATCAAAACCCCAGTCTTGCCAATTGCGCAATTCCATCTGTTTGCCGCCTTGAAAAAGGCCACAATCAACCAGGACCTTTTTGCCCTGGGTATTCTCAACGAGGTAATTGGATCCTGTCACCGATCCTGCTGCACCCAAACAGGTGACTTTGGTCATAATTGGCTCCTCTCTTTCTTATATGTAGATCATAACTAAATCGTAAAAGGTTGCAATCAGATTAATGCTGCACCAGGACTTCTTGATAAGCCATTAATTATCATTGGCCATTATTCTCATATTGTCAAATTTAATCCATCCTTAATCGCCCACTTCAGTGAAATGTGTAAGCGATCAATAGCATGCAGCCTGAAATGAGGTGGACTTCAGCTTAAATCCAAAGACACATGTTTAGTATATATATTTCTCCAACTTTCCGGCCCATTGAAAATCTTACCCAAAAGTGTTTACCCCGTTTACCCCGTTAAATTCGAAGAAAGTTTCATAATGTGGAATGGGGCCTGCCCTCCCAGCGGTAGCTGGTACCATGATTATTCTCTAGCATATAACTTGACCCTGGTTGCTCATTAAGGTAGAATCAACAATAGATTTTTACGAAATCAGTATTTTGTGACACACTCAAAGGTCTAAAGAGGGAGAAATGAAATTTAAAATCATTTTAGAGAAGGGAATGGATGGTTATATCGTTGCTTATTGTCCCGCTCTTAAAGGTTGTGTGACCCAGGGACGAACAGAGGAAGAGGCCATAGAAAATATCAAGGAAGCTATTGAGCTTTATCTTGAAGTTGATCCTCAAGATATAAAACGTCCAGCAGAAGAATTCAAAGTATGTGAGGTTGCCCTTTGAGTCCCAAGCTACCTCTTCCATCTGGTAGAAAGCTGGTTAAGATTTTTCAAAAACTTGGATATGAGAAGGTATCTCAGAGAGGAAGTCATATTAAAATGAGAAATTATGAGATCGAAAGCGTCATAATCATCCCTGATCATAAGGAAGTCTCGACCGATGGACATTGAAAACCATCCTAAGACAGGCGGAGATTTCTGAGGAACTGTTTAAAGAACACCTATAAAAGCGGTTGGTTTTCGGCTGCGGGCTTCAGCCCTTTCGACAGGCTCCAGGTCTTCCACAGCCAGCCGCATCCTTCAGCCTGTCTATTTTAAGCACACCATCCCCCCAACCACCTGACCCTGAAAAAATAAAAAGGCAGTTAAAGGAAAAACCTTCAACCGCCTTTCGGTCAAGCAAGTATAATGAGAATTTCAATGTTTCAGGGACGTCCCATCCCTTAGATGTCAAGCAATTTCTGCACGATGTCTCCCTTTACTAATTACTTGACACCGTTTACAGATGTTAGGAAAGCCGCTTCTATGAGAGACACAGCCGTAACTAATGAACCGCAGATTCACTGGACTTGAATTTTCTCGCGAACCCATTCCCGGATTAGGTCAGGATAAGGAATTCCTTTGGATTTGGCGAGTTGCTTGACCGCTTCGGCCTCATCGGGTAGCAAGTGAATCTTCATTACGGGCGCACGCTCGAAAACCGGATCACTGATTTCTTCTAATTCATCTTCGAAGTCAGTAAGGTCATGTGTATCCCAAAAATGAGCCAATTGTTGAATAGAATCAGTTTCGGGAATTTTTGGATTATTCATTGTTCTCTCCATTGTTTATACCGCACTTTTTCATTGTCAGTCATCGGTCGTGCTGTGACTGGGTATCCTCTGCCATCAGGAAATTGAATCACAACGCAGAACAAATATCGCCCTCAATTGGTTATTTGCCGAGCCTCTTGATTACCTCTTGAACATCAATATCAGAGCTTATCCAATCAGAGAGACGTACAGACTTTCCCCCTTCCGCACATCTGCCGAGAAAGGAAGATCTTGTACCTTGTCTCTTGTTAGGACCGAAGGTGATCTTTGGGCCTATACCTTGGAAATCTTTGAGGGACTCCATGGCCTTAACGAAATTTTCAACCGTAAGATTGCGACCACATCTCTTTAAACCCTCCACCATTGGTTCCACAAAACCAAAGCCCGCATAGAAGAAAATCCCCCACCGATCCTTAGGGGCAAATTTCTCCTGAGCCTTTTTGTATTTTTTCATAAGGGGGTGCTGAGAATCGGGAGATTCGGCAAAGGTAACGAAGATCACATCCCTGAAAAGGCCCTTGCTGATCTTGTACATGATAAGTGTATCACTCAGGGTGCTGGTAGTCATCCACTGGGGTTTAAAGCCTATCTTGGCGGCAGTCCCGAGCATAATGGCCCCATGTTTTGGAAGCACCCACATAAGGACACAATCGGGATTCGCGGCCTTCAACTTCATGCAGTGGGAACTGAGGTCTGTATCCTGGGGTTCTGCGGATACTGCTTCGAATAATTTCATGCCATGTTTTTCAAGAGCAAGCTCAGCCCCGTAAAGCCCCAATTTACCATAATCGTCGTTCTGGTAGAAAAAGGCGATTCTCTTTTTACCCATCTTTTTGACGGCATAATTGATCAGTATAGCGGCCTCATCACAATAGAGGGGGTAAGAAGAAAAAAGATATTTGGTTGGGGGGTATGCCCAATAGGTGGATCCGGCTGCTGGCCCTACCCAAGGTACCCTATTATGATGGAGGTACTTTTTAACGGCCATGCCTGTTGCCGTGCCCACGCCCGATGCAAATGCAAAGACCTTTTTGTCCTCCACCAGTTCTTTGGCAATGGCCTTTGTTTTGGGGGGTTGATAGGCATCGTCCCTCAGAAAGTAGGTGATTTTACGACCATGAATCCCTCCCTCGGCATTAATCATGTCAAAGTAACACCCGGTTCCACGGGCCACTGCCCCCCAGAGAGCAGCAGGACCTGTCTGGGGACCCCACTGTCCGATGCGAATCTCATTATCTGTAATTCCCCTTTCTGCCTGTGCAACAGGAATGATAGCAATAGACAAGAGCACAACGCCGGCCAACAAAATAGCTAAATTCTCTTTTTTCATTCTTTCTCCTTAAAAGTCAACGACCCCGCCCTTCCGGGCGGGTCTTGAAAAAAGGAAATGATTCATTAGCCACCTCCATCCCCACCCTCCCGGGTGGGGCATTAAAGGGCGGCGGTAAAAGATTCCAGTGTAGCTTTTAATAATCAAGCTAACACCTGTCCATCGTTTTTTC
>JAUWNK010000025.1 GCA_030612685.1 Desulfobacteraceae bacterium | reverse complement strand
ACAAGACAAATTCAGCCGACGCTAAAAAGCAGCGCGGCTGATTTGCAGCGTTAGGGTGCCTGGGAGTTCATTAAAATTTTGACATCGTTCCCCATTTGTGCTACAATCTGGTGCAATGGAGGTGAATCATGAATAAAACTTCGACAGTAAGAGCCAGAATCAAACCTGAACTGAAAAATAAAGCGGAACAAGTGTTCCGTGATCTCGGGTTGAGTACCACTCAAGCGATCACCCTTTTTTACAGGCAGGTCGAACTGCGAAACGGCCTCCCCTTCGACGTCGTCATACCAAATGAGACTACACGCCGCACTTTTAGCGATACGGACGCTGGTCGTAATTTAGTCGTATGCGAGGACGCGGAAGATATGTTCAAAAAATTAGGCATCTGATGCTTACTCCAATATACACCCGACAGTTTGATCGAGACGTTAAACGGATGCAGAAACAGGGAAAGAACCTAGAGAAGCTCAAAATTATCATACAGTCCCTTCTGGCTGAAGGGCAATTAGACCCTATCCATCGGGATCATAAATTGATCGGTAATTGGCAGGGGCGCCGGGAATGCCACATTGAATCTGACTGGCTTCTTATTTACAAGGCTGAAACAGATCGTATCGTTTTTGAACGCACAGGAACTCACTCAGACTTGTTCCAAAAATAATTAAGGAATGGCATCCCCAACAAGGGCATTGAGATAGACTGAGAACTTACCCAAATAAAGTGGACACTAAGACCTAACTAAAGGAGGGTGTCCAAATGGCAAAGATTAAAGGTCCCAAAAAGACAAACCGATATCCTGATGAATTCAGATATTCTTTTTACAATTTTCCCGATCTTTATATTAATCATCTTAATTATCGGGTTGATCCTGTGGAAAACAGATCAGGGATACGGGAAAAGAAAGACTAAGGCAAGGAATTTTATTTATGGTCCGCTGAGCCAGCCGTTTCACGGATTATTAGCCAAAGTTTTTAAACTGCCTCTATCCAAAAGGGGAAAGATAGGATGGTTGATTGTTATGTTGTTGGGAATTTTGGGATTTCTGATGGATTATTTCATTGAATGAATCACATCTAACAAGTCGCTGGAGAATCGACGCGCTAAACACGCGCTGATTATGCGGTTAGGTGCCTCGTGCAAAGAGAAAGAAGTGATATGCATTGCGCGTCTTATCTCTTTGGGCTTTTCGATATGAATTAGAAGGTAAATTAGAATATGGAAATACCGCTGCTAAATGACATTGTCATCATATTCGGGCTGTCCATTGCTATCCTCTTTATATGCCACCGACTTCGCGTGCCGGCGATTGTGGGATTCCTCCTTACCGGGATATTGGCCGGGCCTTACGGACTTGGACTGGTAAAGGCAGTTCATGAAGTTGAAATTTTGGCTGAAGTCGGTGTTGTGTTATTGCTTTTTACTATCGGAATCGAGTTCTCACTTGGAAGGCTTCTGCAAATCAAGAAATCAGTCCTGATGGGGGGCTCGATTCAGGTGTTGCTAACAATTTTGGTTACTTTTGTTATAGCCAGGCAACTGGGTCAACCCATTGGTGAGTCGATCTTTATAGGATTTCTTATATCCCTCAGCAGCACGGCCATTGTCCTCAAACTAATCCAGGAAAAAGGTGAAGTTGATAGCCCCCATGGGCGTACAACTCTTGGCATCTTGATCTTCCAGGACATCATTATTGTTCCTATGATCTTGGTCACCCCGCTACTGGCCGGAGCAACAGGGGGTTTGGGCGAATCTGCCCTCGTTCTTATTGCCAAAGGGATCGGAATCATCGGGTTGGTGTTCGTCAGCGCTAAATGGATTGTACCACAGGTATTGTATCAAATCGCCCGGACGCGAAGCCAGGAACTTTTCTTGTTGAGCATAGTTGTAACTTGCCTCGCAGTTGCGTGGATAACTTCCAGTGCGGGGCTTTCCCTTGCCCTGGGCGCTTTTTTAGCAGGCTTGATCATTTCCGAATCTGAATACAGTCATCACGCACTAGGAAACATTTTACCCTTTCGGGATGTCTTTACAAGCTTCTTTTTTGTTTCCATTGGTATGCTGCTGGATATAGGTTTCCTTTTCCGGCAACCGGGCACCATTGTGCTGATCGCTTTAGGCGTTTTGGTTTTAAAATCCATCATTGCCAGCTTTGCAACGGTTTTATTAGGATTCCCGCTTCGCACTTCAATTTTGGTTGGCCTTGCACTCGGTCAGGTTGGTGAATTTTCTTTCATTTTATCCAAGACAGGTGTTGAACATGGTTTGCTTGCCGGAAATATTTATCAGATGTTTCTGGCTGTCTCTGTGCTTAGCATGGCGGCGACACCATTCATTATAACACTGGCGCCACGCATAGCCGATATTATGCTGCGGTTGCCGCTGCCGAAAAGGTTAATATCGGGCTTTTATGCTGTTTCAGAGATAAAGGTTGAAAAGAAAAAACACCACCTTATTATCATCGGCTTCGGAGTGAACGGTAGGAATGTAGCACGGGCCGCCAGGGTATCAGGTATTCCCTATGCAATCATTGAAATGAACCCCGAAACAGTAAGGAGCGAACAAGCACAGGGTGAACCAATTTATTATGGCGATTCAACCCAGGAGTCGGTACTTCAGCACGCAAACATCAAAGATGCGAGAATTGTTGTAGCTGCAATTAACGCTCCTACAGCAACCCGTAGAATTACCGAAATCATCCGGAGACTTAACCCGGAAGTTCATTTGATCGTACGAACCCGTTATCTTCAAGAGGTGAAGCCCCTGTATGAATTAGGGGCCGACGAAGTCATCCCGGAAGAATTTGAGACATCAGTGGAAATCTTTACCCGGGTTTTGACAAAATATCTTATACCCAGAGATGAAATCGAAAGCCTGGTCGCTGAAGTCCGATCAGATGGTTATGAGATGTTTCGAAGCCTTTCCAAAGAGTCGTCATCTTTTGCCGATTTAAAACTTCAGCTTCCCGATGTTGAAATCAGTACGTTGAGGGTTGCTGAAAGATCACCTTTAGTTGGAAAAAGTTTAGCTGAAATTGAGCTGAGAAAGAAATATGGAGTTACGGTATTGGCAATACGTCGCGACTCACAAATATTATCCAATCCAAACGTAAACATGCCATTTTGTGCTAACGATATGCTTTTTGTCCTTGGACCACCAGATAAGGTCGCAGAGGTTGCCAGTTTAACCCATAAGCCGGAATAAGGGGATGTAAGTTAACGAATCCAATATTTCAGGTTAGCTAAAATCAAATTCTTCTGTTAAAAATATATGATTAACAATATTGCCGGAGTCTATAGTTTATGAATGTAACCAATCACAAAAGGAAAGCATCCCAAATTCTGGTAACTATTGCGAGCTTTGTTGTGGTGGTAGCAGGCATGAGCGCAGCTAAAGTCGTTCTCGTCCCGTTCCTTTTAGCTGCATTTATCGCTATCATCACCGCACCGCCATTGTTCTGGCTGCAGCGTAAGGGTTTGCCCACATGGCTTGCCCTCTTGATCGTAATCCTTGGAGTTCTCTTTATTGCATTATTGATGGCTGGTCTGGTTGGGTCATCGGTAAAGGATTTTTCCAGAGACCTTCCGGTTTATGAGGCAAAACTCAAGCAACAAACTTCTTTAATAACGGAATGGCTTGAGAGGCTTGGTGTGGATATTTCTGGCCTTTCATTGACGAAGATTTTTGACCCAGGGGCGGCCATGAAGCTTGTTGCCACTTTACTTAACAGCCTGGGAAACGTGCTTGCAAATGGCTTTCTGATCCTGATGACTGTGATTTTCATACTGTTAGAAGCCTCAGGCTTTCCTGCAAAGCTGCGCACCGTATTGGGTGGTCCCGAATCCTCGCTGGTGCGTTTCGACAATTTTATCAGCAATGTTAAGCACTACATGGCTATCAAAACCTTGGTTAGTCTTGCTACTGGTATCCTCGTCGCCATCTGGCTCACTGTCATCGGGGTTGACTATCCATTGCTTTGGGGTCTTCTGGCATTTGCACTGAACTATGTCCCAAATATCGGTTCGATTATTGCGGCAGTTCCAGCAGTTCTGCTCGCAATTATACAGTTAGGCTTTATGAGGGCTGGTGCAGCAGCGGCTGGATATGTCGTAATAAATCTGTTGATGGGTAGTGTGATAGAGCCGCGTTTTATGGGCCGTGGTCTGGGTCTCTCAACACTGGTGGTATTTCTTTCTCTTCTATTCTGGGGATGGCTCTTAGGTCCAGTCGGAATGCTGTTGTCCGTACCTTTGACAATTACCGCAAAGATTGCACTGGACAGCAGAGATGATACACGCTGGATAGCTGTATTACTTGGACCGGAAATTATCTCTAAACCAAAGATCAAAATAACTGATGAATCTGCTTCCGAAAGTGACTGATGGTTGCTGATCCTCAGGAAAGATGCGGGCCTCCATAGAATGAGAATGTTGACATTTGTCTATATTGTTTTGCCTAACTGCCCATTCATCACACTTCCAATACCCATTATCACGCCTTCCCGCACATTTTTCTATTTCTGCTCCTGCATAGGCCGCACATGGTAGCATTGCTATAACTTACCTCCATTTTATGAAAAACTGATCATTTCAGGGCATGACAGAAGGGTTGGGCCAAGCTAAGTAATTAAACGTCTCGGAATTTCTACAACTTATTGAAATAACAGCATTTTTTAGTGGAACATGTTTCATGCAGCCCAAATGGAATGATGGAATGGTGGAATATTGGAATGTTGATTTGAATAAGGAAGTTACTCATTTATTAATGCGCCTAAGGCGCATTAACCTCCCTATCAAGAGTGATTTTGCTAACCCTTCACCTTGTCCAAGACAAGTTCACCCTTTGTTCCATTTCCCTATAACCCATTATTCCATCATTCCAGTATTCCAATATTCCAATTGTGAGCGAAGCGAACTGAGTTCTATTTCTTTATATATAGATATAAAAGGCCCTAATATTGGCCTTAAATGGCCTTTTCAAAGGTAAAAAGAGGTGTTTAAGGTTCGAAAACACCTATTTATGGAACATTTTCCCTGATATATCAACATGATAGCTTGGTCCAGAGACCAGAGACAGAGAAGAAAAACACTTTGAGTTAACAAGAGTCCATTATGGTCTTGAATTTTTTAAATTTTAAATGTTATATGAAAACATTTGAATTATAAAGAACCTCATTGAAGAACATAGAGCTTCCCATAAAGGAAAATATTTCCGGAGATGATTCATGAACACTGATATGCTTAGCACTGTCTCCCAATTCCATGGCAATCAGAAACCTGGCATATCCAAACTCAGGCTTCTCAGCTACAATATGAATATGGGGATTTGCACGAGTAGGTATTACCATTACCTCACCCGTAGCTGGAGACATATATTGCCACACCCCCGGATGCTTCAGAATTTGTGGAGCATCGCCCGCCTCATACGGGATTTTGATGTGGTTGGTCTTCAAGAGCTTGACGGGGGAAGCCTTAGAAGCGGATTTATTAATCAGACCGAGTATCTGGGTGAGAAGGCTGGCTTTCCATTCAGGTACGGCAAGGTCAACCGCAATATGGGCATAGTAGCGCAGCACACCATTGGGGTTTTAAGCAGATTGGCCTCCACAGGAGTAAGCACGCACAGTTTGCCGGGCAGGATACGCGGGCGAGGCGCCCTGGTCATACGTTTTGGGGACTGTGAGGATCCTCTTGGTCTGGTGCTCGTTCACCTTGCACTAGGCACCCGGTCGCGTATGAAGCAGATAGATTATCTCAGTGAGATTGTGAGAGGATTCTGCCATGTGATCCTGATGGGTGATCTGAACTGCGGGGTAGACAGCAAGGAGATGGATCTGCTAATGAAAAAAACAGACCTGCGCCTGCCTATCTCCCAAATGCCAACCTATCCAAGCTGGAAGCCCAAGCGCCATATTGATCATATCTTAGTCTCACCGAGCATTCAGGTTGAGAAGGTGCAGGTACTTAACTGCCCGTTGTCGGACCACTTGCCAATTGCCATGGAGGTATCCCTACCGGATAACCTGGCCATGAATGTGGCCAAGTCTTCATTCTTCACTTATGGAAAATCCTAATAATTTACTCCGGCCAGCCGCTAAAGAGGCAGCCAAATCCAATCATTAGCGTGAGTCTCAGATCAATTCCGCTCAGGGGAGGGGGGACATCTCTCTCATACCAGAAATTTGTTTATGGTAATTTGTTGGCAAAAATATTATACCACACATTATTTGTGGTAATGTCAGTCAATCATTGTCAGTGGTCGGTTGTTTTTTAAATAATTAGCACATTGTTTACGAGATATCAGACTTGCCCTGTGGAATCCCCTGGATTGGATCCGCCTGAGGCGAAATTCCACAGGGTGATGGATATGGAATGCAAATAGCACAAAGACAAGAGTAGGTTATGAATTCAGAAATGAAAAGGAAAGTCCCATCTGTTGATCAATGCTATAAGCTGTTAAAACAATATCGTGTTCCTGATCATATTATTCAGCATAGTGAGATTGTTTGCAAAGTTGCAGTTTTACTGGCTGATGAACTCAATAAACAGGGGGAGAATCTTAGCATTCCTGAGATTGAGGCAGCAGCACTTTTGCACGATATTACAAAGATGGAAGGTATAGAAACACGCAAAGACCATGCAAAAACCGGCAAGAGGCTTCTTGCCGAGCTTGGTTTTAAGAGGATTGGTGAAATCATGGCCGAGCATATTAAGTTAAAAGAAGGCCGAAGCCCCCGGCCAATATCTGAAGAGGAGATTATTAATTATTCAGATAAGAGGGTGATGCATACCAGAGTTGTAACCCTCGAGGAGCGATTTGCTGATCTGCAGAAACGTTATGGGGCTAAAAGTTTGGATAAAAATGCTCTTGAGCGGATACGTGCACTTGAATATGAAACTTATGAACTTGAGAATAGGATATTTTCTAAATTGAATTTCCCTCCGGAAGAGCTCTCAAATCTTATGATTGCCAGAGAATAGAAGCACAGGTTGTGAACATAACGCACCTTCGGTGCGGACTTGTAGTGCAGAGCTTTAGCTCTGCCATTGAGATGCAGGGCTGAAGCCCTGCGCTACGTTTGAAAAAAGGAAATTCCTATACTATTAAATCAAGAATGAAGACATGGCCCTGCATTTCCCATAAAAAACATATTTGGGCGAAAAAGGGGCTGTCCTCTTTAAGATTGACCCGAGCAAACTCGAAATCTTCGTTAGCTTTTTCGATCCATTCTCTAACGATTTCGATATCAACCATATAAGACTTTGCCTTCTTTGAGGATGGTTTTTAGGAAGGGATCTCCCATTTCAAGCCTCTTTTTGAATTCTTCTGGTCGGTACACAAGGAGGTCAACAGGAATATCTCGATCGATAATCCGGCTAAGTTCCCTGATTCTATCGGAGCCGTAAAGAGGAGTTTCTTTTTTAATGATCAAAAAGTCAGCGTCACTATCAGGATTTGGGTTTTCCCGAACAGCACTTCCAAAGAGAATGATCTTTTCAGGCTTATATTTCTTAATAATCTGTACAGTGATGTTTTGGGCGCAATTGACTTTTTGAAAAAGTAGGGTTTTGAAAAATGATCAATTAATTCTAAACAGTGGCGACTTCTTGACCGAAATGGTACAAAGATAATTATACAACAAGATTCCTTTCGAAGAGGATTAAGGAGGCCGACTATGTTAAAAATTTATTTGAAAGCATTTAATTTTTTGGAGGCATAGAATGGAGGTTTTAGAGGCAATAAGGTCAAGGAAGTCAATCAGGGCCTTTAGGCCTGATCCAGTCCCTGAACACGTCTTGATAAAACTTTTAGGAGTGGCGACTCGTGCACCTTCGGCTGTTAACCTTCAGCCATGGGAATTTTTTATTGTGAGAGGCAAAGCGCT
This sequence comes from Desulfobacteraceae bacterium, assembly GCA_030612685.1. GTDB lineage: Bacteria > Desulfobacterota > DSM-4660 > Desulfatiglandales > B25-G16 > JAUWNK01. The sequence goes on along the minus strand of JAUWNK010000025.1, from coordinate 15,055 downwards.
AAAAGAGGTTAAGAGCGTCTATTTAGAAGACTATCGTTTTGGGAAATTACCTGATCCTGATATCCCTGTAGGTGATACAAGGGATATTGCACCTGTACTTGAAGGTGTTTATAAGGAGCGTCAGGTGGCACTGGCAAAACAGATATTTAATATAATGGGCATAACCAAAGCGAATAAAAAAATGGAATGGAGTGAGAAGATGATGCAGTTCTATGATGCACCTACTGTCATTATTGTGGCTGTAGACAAGGTCTTACAGGGCAACTGGCCAATATTGGATGTTGGTCTTGTCACTCAAAACATTACCCTTGCTGCCCAGGAATTTGGTCTTGGCACATGCATTATGCGTGCGATCGTTGACTATCCGAAGCATCTTAGAAAGATTGTAGGCATTCCTGAATCAAAGCGGATTATAGTTGGGTTAGCTATAGGATATCCTGATTGGGATCACCCAATTGCAGGGCTAAAGACAACTCGAGAGGAAATAGATAATATTGTGACATTCGTAGGGTAGCAGTCGTTATGCTAACAGAGGATCTTCTTAAGCGAAATATGAGTAAGGCTCAGGGATTAAGATTATTAAATCCTGAAATCAAAACAACCCGTAATAAATAGAAAGAAGAAGACCATTGATGTTGCTGCCTCAATGTTTGAGTCCTGTGCTGGATTTTAATTATTGAGCAGACTTAATCTTAATTTTCAGCGTTTTTTAATTATGTAAACTCAAAAACAAGCAAATCATTGTATGTTGATTCTGCTTTACCTGATTCAATCTCCCCTATTCGTTTCAAATATTTATCATGCTCATCATGTAGCTTTTTAGAGTTCACACTTTTAACTCGCTTCTTCATATCCAATACCGCATATGAATTCAGAAATATCCCATATGGCAAATACCTTCATAGAGTGCCCAAAATTTGCTTTAGAAACCACCTCCCGGTTTTTGCGGTTTTATAGTCAGGATAAGCTAAAATGTCACTTATAAATTATTAAGTTTATCTTTTCAGTTGACAAAAGTTGACAAATGTATTATTAACTAATGCCAAAAATCATCCTACCTTTTACTTACACGCAGTGTTAGCCGGATATTAAAATATTCCTATCTCAAAGGGGGAAGACCAACCTTGGATTCTGATAAAGGCTTACTGTGTCCATCGATTCTCAAGAATTATAATAGTGATCTGCCAAACAGATCATTCTACCTTTTGACATATTATTTGATGCCTAATCAACTAATTTTAACATACATAGAGGCATTATGAAGAGACACCGTCCCGATAGGGAATTAAATGTAAAGAAAATTGCTGAGAAGCTTGAGTCAATGGGATTATCCCAATCAAAGTTGGCCTCTGAACTTGGTGTCTCCAGACAAGTCGTTTCAAAATGGATGAAAAATGAAAAATTTCCTCACCCAGAGAAATTACTAAGGCTTGCACATATACTGAAGCTCTCATTTGATGAAATTGTTGTAAGATTAGCATCTGAGAAGGGACCGATAATCGCCTTCAGAAAGAAAGGCGGGCATAAGATTTCAGAGGATTATATTGAAGCTGCTAAATACATGGGCTCTCTTTTAGGAAAACTTGTACCTTATCTACCCTTCGATAACTTCTCCCGTCCTCCTTCTTTGATTGATCCAAAGCTGGATTATGAATACATTCATAAAATTACAAAAGAAATAAGAGCTAATATTGACGCCACCGGAACATCAGAAATTTCTTTCCAAAGTCTTATATCTTTCTTCAATCAGTATCATGCTGTCATTATACCGGTTTTTTGGGGAACAAAAGATCAGCATGAAAATGCTTTACATATTTATCTTCCAAAGACCATGACAACATGGATCTATCTGAACTTAGACAGCAAGATACACGATTTTAAATTCTGGATGGCGCATGAATTAGGACATGTTAAATCCCCTGATTTGAAAGGTGATAAGGCAGAGGATTTTGCGGATGCCTTTGCGGGAGCCCTCTTGATAGATGAAGAGACTGCCAAAAACGAATATATTCAAATGTGCCGATTACGCACCATCCCTAAACAGATAAATCGATTAAAAGAAATTGCAGGAAAATTGGTTGTTTCACCGATAACCGTATATTATGAAATTAATAAATATGCGAGGCATATAAACAGGTCTGAAATCGACCTCGAATCAAATAGCGCAATCTATAAAGCCGACACGGTCTTTAACAAGCAATTTGATACAGTATCTCAGTTTTTGTTCGAAAACAAAAAACCCACAGCTTCCGAATATATATCCTGCCCGAAGAAGTTATTTCAAAGTCCCTTCTTTGATGCATTGAGATCATTTTTAAAAGAAAATAGGAAGTCTGCCGGGTTCATTCAGAGTATCCTTAATTTGCCTCTGGCAGATGCTCATTACTTATATGAAGAACTCTGCTAATGCCTACCTGCAATATCATTGTAGATTCATGTTCATATTTTAGACTTGCCCAGAACATCCGACCATTGTTGAAAACCCCATTTGGAAAAGAAAAGCATTGCCTTGGTGTCATTGAAGAACTGGACAAAGAATATGAAAAAAATCCAACTCTGAAACATAAATTTTTTTGGGTTAATCAAAATGAATATGCAGATAACAGGAAAAAATGCTTCTCTCCAACGAGAAACCAGCGCTCAAAAATCAACCATGCCTTTTTCTTTATAAGAGAGTTTGCCAGAGATAGTCAATTCAGCGTTTCCGAAGTTGATATCATTGCGCTTTCATATTCCTATGTACTGAAGATCCCGGTTGTGACAGATGATTCAGACATGCTTGAAGTCGCAAAGGAATATAATATATCAACATACAAGACCTTGGAACTCTTGAAATTGATGATGGATAATGGCTTTGTTACAATGAAGCAGATTAGATCCATAGCCTCTTATTGGACCTATCAAAATGACACACCAAAATCATATCGGAAGGACTTCAAGAGGATATTTGCGGAAGATCCACCAAGATAGAACAATTAAGAATTTTATGAATTCGATACCTTCTTTTAACAGCAGTTGATTTTCGGGCTTTCTTCTTTTGCTCAGATCTGCTTCGCACGTCCAGCACAGATGTGCTACAAAAATACCGATGTGGGTTCATCTTTGGGGTCTTGGGGACCAGTTCGGCCCGGAAGGTTTTAGCAAGTGTCGTACAGTCTCCCTGTAAAAGTGATATACTTTAGAGTACTTGATTGTGCCTATCCTAAATATGCCTCAATTCTTTACCGAGCAACTGCGGCTCCCGACAAACATTAAAACACCACTGGCCAAGATCCCCCCAGTTATTCACTGCGGATACCAAGCGTTTGGCTGCTGCGTGCTTGGCATTTCTCTCAACTGACTTGTAGCCCATTATCTACATTATATACATTGTATCTACTCTGTCCTGCTGTTTTAGGAATTCAAGTTGTTCATCTATTGTAGAAAACCCGGAAAGGTCCAATTCCTCAAACTCATCAGGGCTGGTATTCGTTTTCCTTACAACATTTTGAACAATATCCTCTAATTGTTTTTTTGAAATTTCGGGAACTCTGGTGATAGAGCTTTTCTGCGGGATATCACTTGCGATCTTGAAATTATAGCTTACCATTTCCAACATTCCATCTTTCCATGTGGCTTGCATAAATCGGGTGCCACTGAAAATAATGTAAATTCAATAAGTTATAGAAATTCCGAAAGGCTAAATTACTCTATATTATGTTGTGAGATAAACTCGGTAAGGAGGCTGTTTTTTTCATTAAAAGGCTTGGTTATAGTTGTGCAGGCATGAGATCCGATAATTTTGAGATCAAAAAGAGCCCTTTTAATTATCCATACAGGATTTTGCTTATAGATCTGGATAAGCTCTTTCAGCAATCTACCCATTTCCCAGATTTGATTTAAATAATCCCTCTTCTGGCTGTCTTCCTCAAGCATCCCTAGTGAAGCCCTTGTTATTGTGTTCCAAATTCTTGGTGCTATATTTGCCCCTATAGAAAGTACCCCGCTCAGACTCGGGTGCTCCAGAAAACGTTCTTCATCGCCATCGTAGAACCAGAAATCCGACCTGCTGTTAAGGGCCTTCTGGTAATTATTAGCCCTGGTAAGGGAGCCGCGAAAGATTAATGCCTTGATGTTCCCTATCTTACTTAAATCCTTAAGGATGCTTGTTCGGATGTTACACCTCTTTAAAGACCTTTCTAAAAGTCTAATCAGCCCTGGATCGTTATAAAGCACAAAAGGATACCTTTTATCCAATGTAAGTTCATCATAATGGTTATATAGGCCCCTGTTGCTATGGTAAAAAAGTGGTGAGTCAAGCCAAAAAACCATCCCCCTATAATCGTATGAGTCCAGGAGATCTTCTTGGAGAGCAAGGGCCTTTTTAGTGCCTTCTACCGAATCTTCACTTATCCAAAAAAATATTGGGATCTTACCCTGAATAAATGCAGTGGCCTTTTCAAGCAGATCTATTTTCAATTGCAAGCTAAGACCCATGCCCTCTCCCATTTGTGGACTGGCCAGGAGTAGCGCACTGGCATAAGGTAGAACCTTCTTTAAAAGGGAATCCAGACCCTCTATGTCAATACCTCCTTTATCGTCAAGGGGGGTAATGAGATCAACTATCAATCCTTTAGGCGGTTTTTTGGCTTCCATTTAATCTAAATTCCTTTCCACCTAAGAGTCCATGCAAATGGACAATACCTTTTACTTTACTTTCCTTATCAACAACGGGTAACACAGTTATAGCATTGTGTTCCATCAGGGCTAACGCTTCACCAACCCTTTTTTCCTCATAGATCATCTTTGGAGATGTTGACATTATCTTCTCTACCTTTAATCCCATCATGTCTTTCCATCTTAAAAGAGAACGTCTAATATCACCATCTGTGACAATACCAAGTAAAACAAAACCGTCATCCACAACCAGGGAGGCACCTAACTTTTTCCTGTCGATTTCAAAAACACTCTTCCTGATTGTTTGATCTTTAGAAACCAAAGGTATCTGGTCTCCTGTTAACATAACCTCCTTGATCTTGATTGAAAGCCTGTTACCCAAGCTACCGCCTGGGTGAAACCTCTTAAAGTCTTTTTTGTTAAAGTGCCTGCGGTTTAAAAGAACAACTGCTAAGGCATCACCCATAGCCATGGCAGCAGTTGTACTGGTTGTAGGTGCAAGACCCAGAGGACATGCCTCTCTTTCTACTCCTACATTTATAAGTAAATGACTTTCTTTGGCTAATGGCGATTCCGGATCTCCGCTAAAGGCAATAAGTTTTGCACCAAGACTTTTAAGGGAAGGTAATATATCGGTCAACTCTTTGGTATAGCCGCTGTTAGAAATAGCTATAACGACATCATCAGCCGTAACCATACCCAGATCACCATGAACTGCCTCCACCGGATGCATAAAGAGTGAAGGCGTGCCGGTGCTATTAAAAGTTGCGGTGATCTTTCTGCCAATTATACCTGATTTGCCAATACCAGTCAGGATTACTCTTCCTTTGCTATTTAAAATCATCTCCACAGTTTGCTCAAACTCCGGCCCTATCCTCTCAATTAAATCTAATATCCCTTGGGCCTCAATCTGTAAAACCTCTCTGGCCTGTTTAATTAATCTCGAGCCTTTTCTCATTTTTCCTTTACCCCATTAGAACGATTTGCCATTTATGGCTGCGGGAAGAACCCCCTGTCAGAAAGTGAACTTCTAACAGGGTAAAAATAAATTGGGCTGGGTTTAAAGCCCGCTCAACATCTTCTAACGGCGTTTACCTTAAATATCAACAATTTTTTAATTTAATATATCTTCCATCTTAATCTCTAATCGAGAAGACGAAAAATATTCTCTACCTGTTTTTTGGCAGAACCAATATTGCTTTCGATCTCATTTCTGGCAAGCCTTCCCAAGCGATCAGACTCATCCGGATTTTCCAATAGCCATTTGGCTGTTTTAACCAATTCATCTTTATCTTCTACTATAAAACCTGCACCTACTCTTTCTAACAAGGCTTTGGCTTCCAAGAAATGCTCCATTGATGGTCCGTAAATAACTGGCTTACCCCATACAGCCGCTTCCAATATGTTTTGCCCGCCAAAGGGAACAAGGCTGCCACCGCAAAAGATTATTGTGCCAAGGCTATATAGCCCAAAAAGCTCACCATATATATCCACAAGGATGATATTATTGGACCGATCCCTCTCCTTATCATTCTCAATATGGCTTCTCAAACAGTAATTTAAATTATATGACCTTATCATAGATTCAATATCCCCGCATCTCTCTATATGTCTCGGTGCAATTATCAATATAATTCCCAGGCAATCTTCAAGTAGACTCAGGTAGGCTTCAATCATAATCTCCTCCTCGCCACCCCTGGTACTCCCAGCTATAAAAACAGGCTGGTTATCATCAATTTTGTAGATCTCAGCCATCCTTTTAGATAATTCCGGCTTGGCATCCTCAACTAAAAGGTCATATTTTGCATTCCCTCCTACCACTACCCTCTTTGGCTCAGCCCCCATTGATATTATTCTCTGAGAATCAGACATACTTATCATAGAAAGTAGCTTATATGTGGAGAGAACATCTTTCATCAAAAATCTAAAGCGCTTATAATAATTTAGTGATCGTGGAGAAATGCGCCCATTTATAAGAAAGGCTGGGATATTTAATTTCTTACACGCCCATAAAAAATTGGGCCAGATTTCTGTCTCTAAGTTTATAAATAGGTCAGGTGATACCTGATTCAATGATCGTCTAACACACCAATATATATCAATAGGGCTATAAATGACGACAGTATCTTTAGGCATTTCCCTAAGAGCAGTCTGCCTGCCGCTTCTGGTAGTAGTAGATATAACTAAGGAAAATTCGCCTTCCCTCTCTTTTATTACCCTTACAATAACTTTGGCCAATTTTACCTCGCCTATGGATACAGCATGTATCCAGATCCTCTGGTTTCTTCCTTTTTGTGGTATAAGCGAAGAGGATAATAAACCCAATCTTTCCTTGGAGTTATTATCCATTAAACCTCGGATAAGGAGAAAAAGGGAAATGAATGGAACGATAAAAACGAAGGCAATAACGGTAATTATATTATAGGCCCAAAATATCATCAGATATCTAAATCCGCAAAAAATACCAAGGTTTTGATCTAATTAAATTAAATATAATAAAGGCAAATAAAAAGCTTGGCAAGGATTTAAAATTTTGCAAAATTCAACTTTTGGAACATTTGCCTAAATTGATATGGCAAAAAAAAGGTAATTATGTTAAAAAATCTAAAAAGATTAGCTTCTCGGTTTATAAGAGGTATTGAGTTATTGAAAAGATACAAATCTTTAAGGGGGTAATAAATGTCCGGACACTCAAAATGGGCCTCCATAAAACATAAAAAAGGAGTTGTTGATGCTAAAAGGGGGAAGATTTTTTCCAAGCTTATCAAGGAGATTACTGTTGCTGCAAGGATGGGTGGAAAAGATCCGGATTCCAATTCAAGGCTGAGGCTGGCTATAGCAACAGCTAAGGCAGAAAATATGCCCAAGGAGAACATTGAGAGGGCCATAAAGAAAGGAACCGGTGAGTTAGAAGGCTCAAATTACGAAGAGGTCTCCTATGAAGGATATGGCCCAGGGGGCGTAGCTGTTTTGGTAGAGGTATTAACTGACAATAAAAATAGGGCTGTGGCCGATGTAAGACATCTATTTGAAAGGTACGGGGGTAACTTAGGAGAAACGGGTTGTGTAGCCTGGATGTTTGCTCAAAAGGGTCTTATCGTTTTTCAAAAAGATCAGATAGATGAGGAAAAGTTGTTTGAATTAGCCCTTGAGGCCGGGGCTGATGACATCAAAGAGGGAGAAAAAGAACTTGAGGTAATAACTGAACCTTCTTCTTTTGAGCATGTTAAAGCTGCCATTGAAAATGCCGGACTGAATTACATACTTGCAGAGATTACCATGATCCCCAAGACAACGGTTAATCTTGATGATAAGCATGCTCAACAGATGTTAACCCTTATGGAACTCCTTGAAGATAACGAAGATGTTAACCATGTATATTCCAATTTTGATATCTCTGATGAGGTTATGGAGTCAATTAGCTGATGCTGGTCCTTGGGGTTGATCCCGGCTCTATAATTACTGGATACGGATTAGTTAAAAAGGAAAAAGATAGTCTGATTTACGTTGGGGGAGGTAAAATCTCTTTTCCTTATCCAAGACCATTCAATGAGAGGCTCCATAAAATTTTTACCTCGCTTATTGAAATCATTGATACCTATCACCCAGAAGAAATGTCTATCGAAGATGTCTTTTTTGCCAAAAATGTTAAAAGCGCCTTAAAGATCGGCCATGTAAGGGGAGCTGCCCTGGTAGCAGCTATTCAATGTGGACTGAAGGTTTTTGAGTATACTCCTTTGCAAATTAAACAATCGGTGGTTGGCTATGGAAGGGCAACAAAGGAACAGGTGAGGGCCATGGTCAAGCTTCTCCTTAAACTCGATACCAAATTATCCTTAGATACCTCAGATGCATTAGCAATTGCAATATGCCACCATAACTGGGTCAGGTTTGAAGATAACATTTAAAGTGCCTAAAGTGAGCTAAAGTTATGGATAGAATTGTTTGGAATTGTAAATTTAGGAATGGCAGGCAAAAGAGAAAAGACGAACTACACACAACAAACAACGAACATAGATAACGGGATTGTATTCACTTTAAACTTTAAGCACTTTTACCCGCCAGACTTACAGCGGGTTAAACTTTAAGTACTTTAGCTCACTTTAGGCATTTTAGCTCACTTTAGGCACTATTACATGATAGCTCATCTAACTGGAACACTATTTAATAAAAACCCTCAGTCGGTAATTGTAGATACGGCCGGTGTTGGCTATCATATTTTTATTCCTTTATCCACATTCTATCAACTCCCGGATGAGATGGAAAAGGTAAGTCTGCATGTTTACACACATGTCCGTAAAGATATGCTCCAACTATTCGGTTTTCAAACAGTGACAGAGAAAGAGATCTTTTTACTGCTAATCTCTGTGTCTGGTATAGGCCCTAAACTGGCATTAAACATTCTTTCAGGCATTGGGATTGAAGATCTCCTCAACGCCATTGTAAACGCTGATTCTGAAAGGATTGCTGCTGTTCCCGGTGTTGGTAAAAAGACATCTCAGAGGATAACCCTTGAGTTAAAAGAAAAGGTATCCGACCTCTTCAAAGGGATAGAGGTGCAACCAAGGGAGAAGGTGCAAATAAAGAATAAAGAGATATTTGATGATGCACTATCAGCCTTAATAAATCTTGGCTACCCGAATAGCTCTGCAAAGAATGCTATAGAAAATGTTTTACTTAATGATAACGAGATAAATCTTGACACATTGCTGAAGGAGGCCTTGCGGAATCTTGCAAGGTGAAATTAGTCATTCGTCATCAATCATTTGCCATTTGTTAATCGCAGGAAAAAATAGGCTAATATTAACGAGCAACCAGTATTCAGCAAATCGACCTTTGAGGATGTTTTTATCTTTGCTCCGCTTCGAAATACAAATGACGAATGACTAATGACAAGTGACAAATATGGAAGAAAGAGTTACAGATCCAAAACCTAAGGTAGATGAAGGCCCAACAGAAGTCAGCCTCAGACCATTTAGGTTGGATCTGTTTATTGGGCAAGAGGATATTAAAAGAAATCTCAGGATCTTTATAGAGGCAGCTAAAGGGCGTTCAGAGTCTTTAGACCACGTTCTTTTTCATGGTAGTCCTGGTCTTGGAAAGACTACCCTGGCAAATATAATAGCCAATGAACTCGGTGTAAACATAAAAACTACCTCGGGACCAGTCTTAGATAGACCAGGTGATTTAGCAGCAATATTAACATCCTTAGAGCCCAGGGATGTTCTATTTATTGATGAAATCCATAGGCTGAATCATGTGGTGGAAGAAATGCTTTACCCCGCCTTAGAGGATTTTAAACTGGATATCATTATTGGCCAGGGACCATCAGCCAGGACTGTGAAACTCTCCATCCCACCCTTCACCTTGATTGGTGCTACTACAAGAACAGGCCTGCTCACACCTCCCTTAAGAGACAGGTTTGGCGTTATTTCACGGTTGGAATTTTATAAACCAGATGAATTGCAGCAGATTGTGACCAGGACTGCAACCCTTCTTGATATCCAGCTTGATAAAGAAGGTGCCTTCGAGATTGCAACAAGATCAAGGGGAACACCAAGAATAGCTAATAGGTTACTAAAGAGGGTTAGAGATTATGCACAGATTGAGGCTGAAGGGATAATTACACATTCAGTTGCAGGAAAGGCCTTGGATATCTTGGAGGTGGATGATAAGGGTCTGGACAAAATGGATCGACAGATCATGCTGACAATAATTGAGAAATTTGATGGTGGACCAATAGGGGTTGATACCCTATCCGCTGCCCTATCTGAAGAAAAGGATACCCTGGAAGAGGTTTATGAGCCATTTTTGATACAATGTGGTTACATAAATCGCACACCAAAGGGAAGAGTAGCTACCAGGCTTGCCTACAAACATTTTGGCTTTATTCCTAAGGCAAAGGAAAATATCAACCAAAGAAAATTGTTTTAATCAGTGCATTTTCTTCCTCCCCTCTTTTATATCCCTGCAAAATATGAATAAATCTTTCTAAAAAGTGAAAACTTATTATATATTGACTTTTGAGTTGGGCTTTTTTAAAACCCAACTTAGTCTTTATTTAAAGGTAACTGCTCAGGTGGCCACCAAGGCACCAATTCCAATTGTAAATTTTCAATTGTCAATTTTCAATTGTTTGTGCCTTGGTGTCTTGGGGTCTTTGTGGCTGAATAGTTAAATTTAAAGAATCATTTAAGGAAATAGTAAATGAAAATTATTATCATAGGCGCTGGTGAAGTAGGTTTTAATATTGCCCAGAGGCTATCGGAAGAAAATCATGATGTGATTGTGATTGAAAAGGATCCAAATAAAATAAGCCATATTCAAAATGTTATAGATGTTCAAGCTGTTTTGGGATCAGGCACCAATCCATCGATATTAAATGAGGCAGGTATTAAGGAAAGTGACATAATCGTTGCAGCTACTGATAGTGATGAGGCAAATTTAATTGCCTGTTTTTTCGCTCAACATCTAACCGATTATATTACAAAGATAGCCCGGGTAAGGAATCCGGATTATATGAAACATAGAGAAATCTTTAATCAGGATTTCTTGAATATTGACCTGATCATCAATCCCCAGTCAGAGATGGTTGCATCTATGCTCAAGCTCATGGAGGTGCCAGGGGCCTCTGAAGTCATAGATTTCGTTGATGGCAGAATCAAGTTGATCGGTATTACTATAAAAAATAACTCCCCATTAATCGGCCAAAAACTCTCCTCATTTAATGATTATAGCCAAGCAATCCTTGTTGGTGTTATTGTAAGGGGAGAAAAAGTTATTATACCAAGTGGTCAGGATACGATTCAACCAAATGATTTAATATACTTTGTTGCCCATAGGGAAGAAACCCCAAATATCTTTCGACTATTGAATCTTAGAGAAGAAGGATTGAGTAGGGTTATAATCATTGGTGGCGGTGAAACCGGTTTGGCCTTAGCAACATCACTCGATACGACCAATATTAATACCAAGATAATTGAAAAAGATAGCCAAAGATGCCTGGAGCTGGCCGAAAAACTTAAAAAGGTGGTTGTGCTAAATGGTGATGGCGCAGACAGGGAGTTCCTCATTGAGGAGAATATAGCTGATGTGGATATTTTGGTTGTAATCACTGAGGATGATGAAAATAATGTTCTTATCTCTTTACTGGGTAAGGCCCTCGGTGCAAAAAAGACGGTAACCAAGATAGGAAAACTAAGCTATATCCCTCTTGTCTCTGCAATCGGAATCGATACGGTTGTAAGCCCAAGGCTTTCTGCAATCAGGGCAATTCTCCAATACATAAGGAAAGGAAAGGTTATATGCGTTGCACCACTCAAAGGAGAGGGTGCAGAGGCTATAGAGTTCGAGGCATTAGAAACCTCTGACATCGTAAATATCCCTTTATCCAAGGTAAAATTTCCGAAAGAGGCCATCATTGGTGCAATTGTCAGGGGAGAAGAGATTATTATCCCAAAAGGCCACAATATGATCAAACCCCATGATCATCTGATAATATTCGCCCTTAAAGGGGCTATACCAAAGCTTGAAAAATTGTTTACCGTTAAACTGGAATACTTTTAATGCGTTTTCGTCAGATCTTCCGGCTAATCGGAATCCTCAATTTCTTCCTCGGTCTCTCCATGCTTGCACCTCTCATAGTCTCCCTCATCTATTCCGATGGAAGCTTCTTTTCCTTACTCTATTCCTTCATTATCACCTCAGGGAGTGGCATTGTCCTTTTTTTTCTTATCAAAAAAGGAGATTACACATCTCTCAGTCAAAGAGATGGTATGGCCATTGTTACCCTTAGCTGGTTAAGTGCGGGTTTTTTTGGCTCTCTGCCTTTTTTATTTTCCGGTTCAATCCCCAATATTACCGATGCCTACTTTGAATCTATATCTGGCTTTACCACTACTGGAGCCTCTATCATTAACAACATTGAATCTCTCCCCAATGGAATACTATTCTGGAGGAGCCTAACCCAGTGGATGGGAGGTATGGGGATTATTGTTCTCTCAATTGCCATCCTCCCCTTTTTAGGTGTGGGAGGTATGCAGCTTTATAAAGCCGAGATCCCGAGTCCGGTAGTAGATAAACTACAACCTCGCATCTCCGAGACAGCTAAAACCCTGTGGAAGGTCTATCTCTCTATCACCTTATTTGAGATAGTGCTTTTGTCTATAGGTGAGATGCCTGTTTTCGATTCCATCTGCCACGCCTTCTGTACCATGCCTACAGGAGGATTCAGCACACAGAATGGAAGCATTGCCCAGTTTAACAGTGCTTATTTTGAGGGTGTTATTACAGTTTTTATGATCCTGGCCGGGATAAATTTTTCTCTCCATTTCAAATTTTTAAAGGGAGATTTTAAGGTATTTGGCAGGGATCCAGAGTGCCGTGTCTTTATTTCTATCCTGGTTATCCTTATCATTCTTGTTACCTTTAATATCTACGGGCCGATTTATCATTCCCTTAGCCATGCATTCAGGCATGCTGCCTTTCAGGTTACATCAATAATTACAACAACCGGTTTCGTAACCGCCAATTATGCACAGTGGCCAGCTCTATCACAGATCATTCTTCTGTTGTGTATGTTTATCGGGGCCATGGCAGGATCTACCGGTGGAGCAATAAAGATAATGAGGGTTATATTACTTGTCAAACATGGTTACCGGGAGATTTTCAGACTTATTCATCCCCATGCTGTAATGTCTATAAAACTTGGTGGTAAGCCTGTTCCTGAAGAGGTATTGAACAGCATTTGGGGATTTTTTATCCTTTATCTGGGGCTTTTTATTGTTGCTGTAATCATTATGTCCTCGATCGGCCTTGATACTGTTACATCATTCGCCTCTGTAGCGGCCACGATAGGTAATGTAGGTCCAGGATTTGGACTGGTTGGACCAGCAAGCAATTACCTCTCTGTTCCTGATCTGGGTAAATGGGTTCTCATCTTCTGTATGATCCTCGGCCGTCTTGAGATATATACCGTTATCATCATGCTTGCCCCTGCATACTGGAGAAAATAATAAAATAAAGTCTATTTAGTTGTAATTATTGCCAATTCATTTTCTCAAACATTTTGATGAAAAACACGCTTTAAATGTAACAGGTCCCCTCTCACCTACTCAGGCATCTTGTCTCGATAGTTTTTCTATATTGATAACATCTTTAAGCATGATAATTTCAGGATCCCCGGTCAAAATCGTCCCATTTATTTTTTGAGCCAGTGAGACCGCAAATGCATCCGCATACGACAATTTATGTTTTGATTTTATAGTAGCTGCTGCCAAGATATCGTCTTTTGATGGCACCTGGAGGCGGACAGGCAGCATTTGTATCTCATCTAAAACTGTCTCTGCCGCATTCAGGCCCTTTTTACGTGCTATTGTGTAATACACCTCGCCGAGGTTTATCCAGGAGATATATATGGATTTTCTGGAAAGCCCCTCATTCTCAAAAATTTCTTTCACTTTACCGGCGGCAGGCTCTTCTTTAAAAATTAAAGCCAATAAAGCCCAAGCATCAAGAACGATTTTCACTTTCAATCTCTTCCGCATGTTCATTTTCAAGCTCAGCAAGGATTTTTTCACCGGCAAATTTGCCGTATAACATGTCTATGGGCCTTTTTTTCATTGGGGTAAGGATAATATTGTCTTTTTCAAGCCGGACATAAAAAGAGGTACCTGGCTTAATTTTCAGCTTGGTTCTTACCTCTTTTGGGACGACCACCTGACCTTTAGAGGATATTTTGGTTGCTAACATTTCTTACCTCTTTTTGTGTTTTACAGAATATATAGTAAAATATTTTATAAGTCAATGTGAATTAATAACGAATTGGCCGTGGAATTCTTCAAATTAGCAATGAGCATTTTCACTCCCATACTCAATAGGAATAGTCACTTCAGCAAAGCCCTCATAATCCTTTGATCTGAGTGAGTGGTGATTGTTCAAACCATAGTGAACGACTTAAATAAGTTGATATTCGAGGGCCTGTCATTGCGAGTGCAGCGAAGCAATCTCATGGGATTGCTTCGTCACTATCGTTCCTCGCAATGACTACTTTCTTTTGTCGTTCACTATAAGCTAAAGCCAAAGATAGAATTGCCGGGCAAGCGTATAGTATCTTGCTATAATACCTGAATGGATATATATAACGCTATATGAATAGGGTCAGTAGTCATTCGTCATTTGTCATTTAACCCGACAAACACAATAAGTTAACAATTTTGGATCATCTCCAAAGTAGTTGATAAGAAGAAGGGGAATAATGAGTGATTTCAAATAGAATGGACATCCGGTATCTCCGAGGATATAAGTTTGTCTTCCAAGATAAACATTTTACCAAGGAGGCCTGCGATGTCCGAACCGAGTATAGCACCCTATTTCCCCTTTCGTCGAATTAAAATTATCA
>JAUWNK010000186.1 GCA_030612685.1 Desulfobacteraceae bacterium | reverse complement strand
ATGGCCTTTTTCACTCTTTATTGTCTGTGGGGATGAAAAAAATCTCATGTTTCTATATTGGATAGATCGTGAGTTTACATGAATATCAAAACCAGGCCTACCTCCATTAGTAATCAACGGGTTGATTACTCTTCATGGATGTTTTAATGAGTGCTTATAGGCTACAAGCTAATCAGAAGCCATATTTACCCCTCAGCTTACTACCTCCAAGGGGAGATTTACAACCTTCATTAAGATCTTTCTAGCTTTTTCTTGCAGGGGATTATAAAAACAGGAAATGGACTATGCCGGAGCACCTTTTCAGCAACACTTCCAAAAAAGACATGCTCTATTCCTGTTTTACCATGCGTACCCATTACAATAATATCGACCTTCTCCTCCTTTGCAAATTTAATTATCTCATCATCTTCCCTACCAGATTTGGTTATGATTTCAAATTTAACCCCATTCTCTATCTTTTTTATATAGCGCTCCGAATAGTTATCATCCAGATATTCTTCTATACTTTTTTGAATTCTTTTTAAGTCATTCTTGGCGGTAAAATTGTCTTTAACTATCTGATCTCAGCCAAAATCTAAACAAATTTGTAATCGAACTTACGAATCGAAGGAATTAATACTAGCGATTCAAATAAATAAGCCCGACTGGGAAAATATTGGGTCAGGCCTGCACCCCCTAGATTCCTGCTTTACTAACAATGTATACCTTGTGACCTTTTACCGTTTGTCCTCTATATCTTTAAAGGTCATTTTGAGCTCGAACATCCCGCTATCACTTTGTTTGTCTATGTCAAAGCCCATACTTTCAAACAAATGCAGCATAGGGGTGTTTTCCCTCAAAACCTCAGCAGTAAACCCCGGTAGCCCATCTTTCTTAGCAAGATAGGTGAGGTAGGATAGTAGCTCCGTCCCTATGCCCGTGTTCTGCCATTTATCTCTTACCAAAAATGCCACCTCTGCTGTGAGGGAGTTCTCGTAAATGGAGTACTGCCCCATCCCTAATATCTCATCCTTCTTATCCTTTTTATTGATCGCAAGGATAATCATTTCCTTTGTATAGTCGATTACTACGAACTCCTGAAGACGTTCGTGGTGCATGTCCGTTCGGCGGGATATGAATCTTCGGTAGAGGCTTTTGTCTGAAAGGGAATAGAAGAATTCTTTGAGCAGTGGCTCGTCGCTTATTTTCACAGGTCTCAAAAGGACATCAAAGCCACTTTTAGTGATCTTATAGATTTCCAGCTCCTCTGGATAATCCCCACCCTTTCCAGATATAAATGCCTGATCCTTGTAGATCAGGTTGAATCTCTTTGCCTCTTCTATGAGCCAGGGCCTGAACTTCGGATGGGCGATGGAGATGAGTTCTATTGCCCTCTCCCTTATATTCTTCCCATGCAGATACGCAATACCATATTCAGTAACAACATAATGGATATCCCCTCTGGTCAAAGTAACTCCCGCACCCTCGGACACGAAGGGCACGATTCTCGAAATTGTTTCGTTTTCTGCTGTGGACTGAAGGGTTAGGATGGTTTTCCCGCTGGCTGATAGCAATGCTCCTCGCATGAAGTCCGCATGACCTCCTATACCGCTGTAGAACGTCTTCCCAATGGACTCGGCAGTGGCCTGCCCGGTAAGATCGATCTGGAGTGCACTATTGATGGCGGTCATGTTCGTGTTTTGTGCGATAATAAGGGGATTGTTCGTGTAGTCAACCTGTCTGAATTCAACGGATGGATTGTCGTGGATATACTGGTAGGTCTCTTTTGTGCCCATGCAGAAGGTGGCTATGGTCTTTCCCCGATCAATGCTCTTTTTTATATTGTTAATCACTCCTTTTTTCATTAGGTCCACAATGCCGTCTGATAAAAGCTCGGTATGTACACCAAGATTTTTCTTGTGGACCAGTTTTGAGAGGATCGCATTGGGGATACTTCCATACCCCACCTGGATCGTGTCCCCATCATCAACGATACGTGCAACGTAATTCCCTATGAGCTGGGCGATCTCATCGGATACCTTATCTTCATACTCCAACAATGGCTCCTCATGGGGAACTACGAAGCCCACATCCTTTATATGCAAAAATGTATCCCCATGTATCCGGGGCATTTTGGGGTTTGTCTGGGTTATCACCAACGAGGCGTTCTCAACCGCCGCCTTGGTTACGTCCACACTTACCCCCAGGCTCATGAAGCCATTGTTGTCCGGTGGTGATGTTTGTATAAGGGCTACATCTATGGGCACAAGCCTGCGGTGGAACAGCTCCGGGATCTGTGATAAAAAAAGCGGTGAGTAATCAGCAAGCCCATTGTTTATGGCATCTCTGGTGTTATCCCCAATAAAGAAAGAGTTGTGCCTGAAGTTGCTTTTAAATTTTTCATCAGTATACGGCGCAACGCCAAGTGTCCATACGTGGAAGACCTCGGCATCAAAGAAACCCTTCGGATGGGATTCCACATAATTTATCAGGGCCCGAACAAGGTATTGAGGCTCTCCACAGGCGGTACCGATAAATATTCTGTTTCCCCGACGAATGTTGTGGAACACCCTGTCTTCGGAGACGAATTTATCGGGATAGATTTCCTTCCACTTTGTGTAATCTTGGGTTTTTTTCATTATCTTATCACCCTTACAGAACAGTCAAGAATCACGGTTGCTTATAGTAGAGATATACCAGTATCACATACCTATATCCCACAGGCAACATCATCGGACTCAAAAAAACTCTAATAGAAACTCGCCGGATCCCGTCCTCTCCATGATCATTTTTCAGTTCATTTTCAGCCAAGTTACCGTCTATTCTGGATAGGGCATTTAATGTAGTCCCGCGGACAATAGCTGTTTATGACCCTGAAGACCCTTGAGAACTCATTGGATTCCATGACTGCCTTATAAGCGTTTAGGCCTTTTTCTTACTGGGGATTATAAAGACAGGTATTGGGCTGCGTCTGAGGACCTTTTCTGCAACACTTCCAAAAAAGACGTGTTCTATTCCTGTTCTGCCGTGGGTACCTATGACAATAAGATCTACCTTCTCCTTCTTTGCAAATTCCAGTATTTCCTCATCTGCCCTACCAGATCTGGTAACAATCTCAAATTTAATCCCATTCTCTATCTTTTTTACATAGCGCTCCTTATAGTTATTGTCCAGATCTTCTTCAATAGCTCTTTGTAACTTATCTAAGTCCTCCCCGTTTATATAACTCTCTGCATATGCCTGATGGGGATTATAAGGTATCACGTGTAAAATATAAAGAAGACCCTCATCTCTTTTGGCAATACCATAGGCAAACTCAAAGGCATAATCCGCATTTTCTGAAAAATCGGTACAGAAAAGCACCTTTTTGTATCTTGGATATTCTATCATCTTTTGCTCCTCCTGTTCTTATGTTATATTGGTTGAATCTGAGCTAGGCTATAAATAGGGCGAGTTTCCCTAGCCCTTATATTCATCCAAGAAAAATCCTAACCCACATAGGTAACATTAAAGCCAGAGGTCTTTAGCTCTTTAGCTATTGGTTCAGCATCTTCGCTCTTTACTCTTAGAATTGTAAGCCAGTCCTCTTCCTCAGGTTCCTTGAGAGTGATCATGCTCAACAAGACCGTTTTATGCTCATCAAGGATGTTCATTATCTTTTGAAAATTACCAAATTCTTTAGAGACCTTTATATCTATTCTCTTTCCCTTTTCTTTTACCCCCAAAACCCTTGTTATAATCCTGACAATATCCGATTCAGTAACAACACCTACAAGCCTACCATCTTCCGCTACAAGAAAACCACCATAGCCCTTTTCTTGTCCCAATTGCATGGCCTCTTCGGCCGGCATATCAGGGGAGATAGTAAAGGGCTTCTTGACCATTATATCTTTGACGGTCATTTGAGCCAAAAGATAATGCAATTCATGAATGCTCAGAGATGTAGCAGGCGAAGGTGCTGCCTCTAAAAGCATATGTTTGGTTACCAGGCCGACCAGTTTATCCTTTTTCATAACCGGCAGCCTTCGGATCCTATGGGCCTCCATTATCTTTCTGGCATCGCCAATTAAAGTTTTCTCGTCAACAGTTACCACATTGGTACTCATAATGTCTCTTATTCTCATTTTTTCCTCCTTTTTTATAATGTTTAAGAGATTCTGGGAAATTCCCTTCACTATTTTACTTACAACGAATGTTCACCATATAGGCTAAACTTAACCTCTTGATTTTTTAACATATTTTTGATTTCTGTAGTGTCTACATCTAACTATTTAATATTACACCAGATTTTGTAAAAGAAAGATAGCCCAGAGTCAAGCAATTTTCACTGAAATTTTCAAAAAGCTGCATTTATTAGTGGCTACATGTTTAATATAAAAAAAGGGATAATTGTAATATTATCAAGTAATTACATCATATCACAGGGGTGAACCTCCGTTACAAATTCATTATTCTTTACCTCAGAATCTATTGACTTAAATATTTATTTTCAATCCGGCAATCTACTCAAAGATAAAAAAACCACACCCATTTATTAATAGGTGT
>JAUWNK010000153.1 GCA_030612685.1 Desulfobacteraceae bacterium | reverse complement strand
ACATCCGCAATGGCTGTAATTCGTCCTGCCTGGGGGATCTTTGAACCCTTAAGTCCTTTAGGATACCCGCTGCCGTCCCATTTTTCATGATGTGTGAGGGCTATCACCTCACCTAATTTGATAAAACCAGCGTCAGAACCCACCAGGATCCGTGCCCCGTTGGTAGCATGTTGCTTCATGATCTCCCACTCATCCGGGTCCAGTTTTCCGGGTTTCAGCAATATGCGATCCGGAGTGCCGATCTTGCCGATATCGTGCATGGGGGCGGCATATAGGATCGCCTCCACGGTCTTCTCATTCAGGCCCATTTTCCGGGCCACAGCAGCTGAGTAATTGCTCATGCGAAGAATATGGGCACCGGTGTCCTCATCCTTATATTCAGCAGCCCTGGAGAGGCGGTAGATCGTATCGAGGGAGGCCACTTTGATTTTTTCAAATGCCCTCCTCAGTTGCTCGGTCCTTCTGGCAACCTCGGCCTCCAGTTCCTTTTGATAATCACGCATGTGATCGTTGTAAGCCTTCACCTTGAGCAGTGATTGGACCCTTGCCTTTAATTCTATTTTATCTACAGGTTTGCTCAAAAAATCATCAGCTCCTACCTCAAGGGCCCTGACACGGTCCTCCACTTCCTTTAATGATGTCACCATGACAATGGGGATGATTTTAGTCTCTTCATCCTTTTTCAATCGCTTGGCCACCTCAAAGCCATCCATCTTGGGCATCATGATGTCAAGCAATACCACATCAGGAGAAATCTCTCTGGCCTTTTCAAGAGCCTCTTCCCCATCCCGTGCCAGGATCACCTCATATCCCAGTGGGATTAAAAGGGCTTCCATCAGACGGAGATTCCGATCTTCATCATCTACCACCAAAATTTTAGATCTTTTTCCCATGTATATTCTCCTATAAACATATCGGTTAAGAAATTATCGAAGGCAAAAGACCTCCATCGGTGCCTTTATCCCTTTTAATGAAAGCTTGCCGACAGACGTGTATCCAAATTCTTTTACATCAATTAAATCCCTTGTTGATTCAGTAAAAAGGATTTGAAATTTTTTGGCAAATCCACAGAGTCTGGCCGCTATATTCACTGTATTTCCAACAACTGTATAATCCTTAAAAGTTTCTGATCCAATGCTGCCAACATAAACCGGTCCGGTATTGATGCCGATGCCTACGCCTACCCAATCTGCGCTCAGGCAACTATCAGAACTACAGAGGGTATTCACAATTGCAACTGCGCATTGCAAGGCGTTTCTGGCCATATCTTGACCCTCAAAGATAGCCATAATTTCGTCTCCAGTTAATTTATCGATGATACCTTGATGACCTTCTATCACTCTAATCTGTTTGGAAAGATAGAGATTCAACATTTCGAAAGCCTTTGCCGGATCCATATCCTCAGTAATGTTGGTAAACCCTCTTATATCAGAAAACAGAACAGTTACATCCGTGGTCTCACCGGCTGAAATATCTCTCCCCAGAGTGGTTTTTTCCACCATTTTCAGGGTGGATAAAGAGACATATCGGGCGAGTTCCGTCTTGGTTCGGGCAAGTTCATCATACAGGCCTTTGACTCTAAGTGCCGCCCTTATTCTGGACAATAGTTCAAACGTATCGAAAGGCTTTAGGACATAATCATCCCCACCTATATCAAGACCATGAATCATGTCCTTTTGATCAGTACGCATGGCTGTTAGAAAGATAATAGGGATGTAAGGCAGGGAGGTATCGCCGCGAATTCTTTCGCAGACCTGATATCCATCCATATCAGGCATCATAATATCTAATAGGATAAGATCAGGTTCAATCGTCTCGATCTTATCCAGGGCCTCTTGACCATTAGTGGCTGTCTCGACAACATATCCTTCCGGAATCAATATAGCTTCCAGCAATTTAATGTTTTTAGGCTCATCGTCAACCGCCAATATCTTACTGTGTCTGCCTGGCCTTTTTTTCATCTCTAGAAATAACCTCGGATATCTTTTTCAAAAATCCCTTAACATCAATAGGCTTGCTGATATATCCGTCGAAGCCAGCCTCCCGCATCTTTTCCTCATCCCCTTTCATGGCATAAGCTGTCAGGGCAATAATGGGGATATCCTTAGTCACATCATCATTCTTTAATAATTTGGTGGCCTCAAGGCCGTCCATAACCGGCATATGGATATCCATAAGAATTAGATCCGGTTTCTCCTCCCTTGTCAATTCAACCCCCTGCTTTCCATCGGCTGCTTCTAAGGTAGTATATCCTGAGACTTGGAGAAGATCTCTGAACAATTTGAGATTCTTGGGATCATCCTCCACTATGAGAATAACTTTTTCCACATAGACTCCCTTGGCAGCTCTTAACCTTTTCTTACTTTTTTTAGTATTGCATCCGGTGTTTCACCATCTTCAGGAAAGGTGGCTGTCGAATATGAGATTTCCAGGCCTTCGAACATGTACTTTATCTTCTTTATTAATCGATTACAAGCAACTTTGATCTTCTCTCTATCGGTCCCCTGCATAACCAAATAAACATCCCCCCCCTTATCCATTGCTAAAAAATCGTCACCCCTTTTTTCTTTTACAAAGGCTTCTCTGATTCTCGAAGCCTTTTCTTTGAAATGCTCTCTGTCAATATGCAAATAGCACAATGTAAAAAGTCTTTTATGTTTTTCGTAAGAACTGGCCAAACTCCTCAGGTGGTTCAACAGATCTGCATCTATCTCAAGATCCTCAGATTTAATAGGCAGCAAGAAGCTGAAGCGACTACCCTTTCCTTCCCCTTTGCTTTCCACCCAGATCCTTCCACCATGCAACTCCAAAAGTCTTTTAGTCAGCGGCAGACCTAATCCTGTACCAGGAGTCTTATCCGTAGTTCCTCCACGGACCTGGTAGAATTCTTGGAAGATTATTTCCTGATTTTCGGGACTGAGGCCAATACCATTATCAGCTACGCTGATTTCGATTTTGGATTTTGGATTTTGGATTGCCAATTGTTTTTCGTCTTCTTTTAATTCTAAAATCCGAATTCCTAACTCCGAAATGAGGTCCACGGTCACACGGATTTCTACTCCATCAGGAGTAAATTTGGCAGCATTAGAAAGAAGATTAAACATCACCTGCTTCAGCTTTCGCTCGTCTGCCTGTATCTCAAGGCCTGACAGCTCTTCAGGAATCTCCAGGTCAAGAGCGATTCCATGTTTCAATGCATTCTCCTTGATCATGATCATGCTATTTTCCAGAAGACTCGAGATATTTACCTGTGAGAGATCAAGCTCCATCTTGCCGGCTTCAACCTTGGAGAGGTCAAGGATATCGTTAATCAGAGAAAGAAGGTGTTTTCCGCTTTCCAAAATGTCATTGGTGTATTCCGCCTGTTTCTCGTTAAGTTCCCCAAAGTATTGATCCTGTAATACCTCTGAAAAACCTATAATGGAATTCAGGGGTGTCCGCAGCTCATGGCTCATGCTGGCCAGGAAGTCAGATTTGGCCTGGTTCGCTATCTTGGCAGCCTGAACCTCCGCCTCAAGACTGATTTTCTCCTGCTCCGCCCGCTTGAGCTCGGTGATGTCTCTTGCGGCTACAAATATTCCGGCTATGCGACCTTGTGCATCTTTGTAAACAGAGGCATTGTAAAGAACAGGGGTAATCTTTCCATTACGGTGTTTGATATCAAGAGAATAATCCCGGACATAGCCATCTCGGAAGACCTGTTGGTAACCTTTACGAGCCAATTCCGGATCAGTGCAGTAATTTGAAAAACCCGTTCCGATCATTTCATTGCGGGACAACCCGGTAATTAATTCCATTGCATGATTTACATCAGTAATCTTACCCTCTGCCGAGATTGTCACCAAAGAGTCCAGGCTGGCTTCAATAAGCCCGCGCGCATATCGCTGCGCCTCTTTCAGCGCTTCCTCCGCTCGCTTTTTCTCGGTGATGTCTTGAACCATTGAAATAACGCCCACCACCGTGCCATCGGATTTTTTGAGCGGTGTATTTGACCACTCGCAGATGATTATGCGGCCATCTTTCGTTATGTTCTCGTTTACGCTATACGCTGTCATATCCCCTTCAAGCAGTCGACGCCAAACATTATCCACATCTGGTTGAGTCCCTTTTGGCACAATGAGATCGTAGGAATGTTTTCCCAACACTTCTTCTGCTGTGAAGCCAAAAATTTTTTCAGAAGCGGGATTCCAAGACTGCACGTGAAACTCTGTATCCCAAACAATCAATCCGATAGGCATTCGGTCAATTTGAAGCTGGAGACGTTCCTGAAGCTCTTTAGTTTCTTCCTCAGCACGCTTGCGCTGCTCTTCCAGTTTAATGCTATGCAAGGCGAAAGCGATATCACCGACCACTTCATCGAACAATGATTGTTCCTCCTCATCCATAGCCATCTCGACTGGAACTGTAACAGTAAGAAAGCCATATACGCGGCCTCCATATTCCAGGCCGACTATCAACCGTGCTTTATCTGCATAAGTTCCAATTAGAGGACAATCGCCGCATTCAACACCCGGGTTTGTCACCACCACAACACCGGGCTGGTCAACGGCTTGTCGGATGCATCGCGTCAACTCTCCGCGTTTGAGATTGTCAACCATTTCCGCAAAGCCCTTGTCAACTCCTGCCTGTGCGGCAGTTACAAAACTACCATCTTCTTCTATAAGAGCGATCCAGGCGCTATGATATCCCCGGGTTTTGATAAGGTTATCACAAGCGCCTTGAATTAACTTGTCACGGTCATTTTCTCTTACAATGAGTTGATTGACGCCTCTGATTGAGCGCAGTACGGCATTCAGGTGCTCTAAACTCTCCTCAGCACGCTTACGCTGGCTAATTTCCCCTGCTAATCTTTCATTTGCGGATTCTAATTCAAATGTGCGCTTCTCAAGTTTGGCCGTCCGTTCCATCACTCGCTGTTCAAGCTGCTCAGTATATTTTTCCAGTGCCTGTTCCGCCCTCTTGCGCTCCTGTTCGCTCCGCCTCAGCCGTTTTGTCGCAAAGGCGATCCCACTCACACCAATTAACCATATTAGGAGGTGACCTAGCCCAAAGGTGAGCATGCCCATACGCTCAACCGCTCTCAAGGGCTCCATGAGGATCGAAACGCTAATCCCGCCATGAATGTCTCCCTCGTCGTATCCCTGAGCAGCGTGGCATTTCAGGCAACCCTTCTCGGTAATTAAAGGGCGCATTAGGCGCATGTAGTCTTTTCCTTCTATCTTCTCTACCGAACTGACCTCAGTTTCACCGCTATTGAAGGCCCGTAGTGCCTCTTTCTCCCAGGGGTCGGGAGCGTTCTCTGGGCGGATCGGATTCAGACTTGTGATGTGTCCGAGGACGCTGTATTCCTCCTCTGCCAGTTCATGCACCTGGCGCGTCATGTAGGCAGGATTCATCAATGTCAGAAGCTTGCCTGATGGCGTCGTAATGTCGCGCTCCGACATCTCGGACAGGTAGGGGTTGGGCTTCGTCCCTTCGCTCACTGGCACGTAGATCCTACCGTGCCCGGTATTCCAGCGGCGGTAGATGATGTCTTTTTCGTAAGCGATTCGTGCCTGAATGCGTGCCACCTCCAGGGAATCCTGTTTCATATGGACCACATTCCACACCATCGATGCTGCTACGACCAGCGTCCACACTGGCGCCAATGCCCAAATGTAACGCTCCATCCCGGCGTGGCGGGCTTTGATCTTTTTATTATCATTCATGCTCGTGGCTCCTCTGTCTATCCTGTAGAATAATATTTCCCGAAAAGAAAGCATATCAATGAGGATCTAAAAATGATTTTGGATGGAAATATCATTTCTAAATCCTTATTCAACAGGGCCCGTTTAAGCTCCGCTTCTAATGCTCCCAATTAAACTATCCGATGCGCAATTTCATCAATTCATCTATCAGTTGTGCTTTAGTTTTTTCTTTATCTTTAATTTTCAGCACCTCGTATAAAGATCACTCTCCTGCTCTGCTCTTTGACGTAATTGCCATTATGCCTTCCACAACCCGTGCAGGTTGCAATACTCACGGGCAGTAACCTGTTGGGCATCTATATCAAATGTGGCTTCTGGTGCATCTCCAGGCTTTAAAAACTCACGGTAGGCCTTTCCATCTGCAATTATCTCAATCCACTCGATATAGTGTTTCTCTTCCATAGGGTGAGCAACGCTACCCACCTTTACCTTGGAGCCTTTTGCTGTCTTTTCCACAACTGGCACATGTTTTTCTTTAGCTGCATCTACTGTATTCTCAGTGATAAGTTTCATCGGTTGTCCACAGCACACAAGCTCCCCTTTGCCCTCATGGAGCATCTCTACGATGTTTCCACAAATTTCACATTTATAAACCTGTAATCTCTTTGTCATTTTTTACCTCCTATTTTCTCTATAAGTATTGTCAAAACTTATTTAGTGAATTCTTAAAATATCCTTTATCTTCAATGAGTTGGTTCAAATTAACTTACCTCCCCAATGAGTAGGACAGGCGTCTCGCCTGTCTATGAATCGCCTGTTATCCATCCTTTTATGTATAACCATTTGTAATCCTCGTATTGTCTTGC
>JAUWNK010000037.1 GCA_030612685.1 Desulfobacteraceae bacterium | reverse complement strand
TGCATTAATAACCTTTGCCCTTCTCTCCCTTTCAGCCTCTGCCTGCTTTGCCATAGCCCTCTGCATCTCGGCAGGAAGATCAATATGTTTTACCTCTACATTGGAGACCTTGATCCCCCAGGGATCAGTGTGTTTATCGAGTATGGATTGCAACCTGGTATTTATTTTTTCTCTCTCTGATAAGAGCTCATCTAATTCCACCTGTCCACACACTCTTCTAAGTGTTGTCTGGGCAAGCTGGGAGGTGGCAAAAAGGTAATTTTCCACCTCAATAATGGCATTGTTTGGCTCCATGACCCTGAAATAGATAACCGCATTCACCTTGATAGTAACATTATCCTTTGTGATCACATCCTGGGGAGGAACATCCATGGCCACAAGGCGAAGACTAACCCTGATCAACTTATCAACAATCGGGATGATGATAACAAGCCCGGGTCCCTTTGTGCTTTTTAATACCCTTCCTAACCTAAAGACAACACCCCTCTCATACTCTCTCAAGACCTTGATGGCTGCGCTCAGAAAGATTATAGCCAATACTATTGCAAGAACTATAAACATAGACATAATGACCTCCTTTTAGGGTTCATTTTGTTTGCTTGCCCTGTTAAATTCCCGCTCCTTAGAGCGGGACCCTTACAGGGATTTAATAGGGTGAATGTTTAAATCCCCAAATTCCTAAATTAACAATACATCAATTCGTTTCTTTCTCCTTTCCAACTATCAGCTCGAGGCCCCTTGAACCTACAACCCTCACCTTCTCCCCCTGCTCAGCAACCTCTTTGCTGGTAGCCTTCCAATACTCCCCATGAGCAAAGATTAACCCAACTGGGTCAATCCTTTCCTCTACAACACCAATCTCACCGATCAATCCTTCCATCCCACTTTTTGGTTTACTCCTATAGGCCCTGAATGCCAAAAAGGCGATTACAACAAAAAAGCCACCTATCATAATAGTAGTGGGCATTATGAGCTTCAAGGACACCCTAACATCCTCAAAAAGCATTACAGAGCCAAGGGTCAGAGAAATGAGACCGGCCACAGATAAGAGGCCATAACTTGCAACCTTTATTTCTGCAATAAAGAATATAATGGCCAGGGCAATAAGGAGGAGTCCGGCATAATTTACCGGTAATGTCTGAAATGCAAAGAAAGCCAATATGAGTGAAATTGCACCTACAACGCCTGGAAGGATGGCTCCAGGATGGGAAAGCTCAAAATAGAGGCCAGCCATTCCAATCATCATAAGGACATAGGCTATATTTGGATTACTGATGGTGTTTAATACCCTATCTCTCCATCCTGGAGTAACATAGGTCAATTGTACTCCTTTAGTCACTATCTTTATTTTACCTTTATTCAGTACTATCTCCCTACCATCTAAAAGCTCTAAAAGCTCATCTAAATCCCTGGCCACCAGATCAACTACCTTTTCTTTGACTGCCACGTCGGCTGTTATGCTGACACTTTCCCTTATAGCCTTCTCAGCCCAATCCTGATTCCTTCCTCTCTCTTTTGCAATACTCCTGACATAGGCAACCATATCATTAACCACCTTCTCAGACATGGTCTTGCTAATCTCTTTACCACCGGCACTAACAGGGTGGGCTGCACCTATATTTGTTTGAGGGGCCATAGCTGCAACATGGGCAGCTATTGTAATCATTACCCCGGCTGAGGCTGCCCTTGCACCCCTGGGTGCAACATAAACTACAACCGGGATAGAGGAGTTCAATATGGCCTTTACAATGCTCCTCATAGAAGTATCAAGTCCACCAGGAGTATCCAGCCTGATAATGGCCAACCTATATTCGTTGCTTTCAGCCCGTTTTAGACTTTTTATTACAAACTGGGCTGTGCCAGGATTAATAGTACCCTCAAGCTCAATCACCATGGCACTATTTTGTTTGCCCTGACTATTATGGATAGATATTATGCCTATGATCAAGGCAACAACAAAGATAGTGAAAAGAGATATTTTAATTCTTTTTTTAATCACTTAACCCCCTCGGATCCTTTAACCCTAACTCTTTCATGATTTTTTGCATATCCTCCCAAACCTGCCTTTTAGCCTGTGGATACCTCAATAGATATGCTGGGTGATATGTGGGCATTAAAGGGATGCCCATAAATTCGTGCCATTCCCCTCTATCCCTTGTGATTTTCATATCTCTATTTACCAGGCTCTGAACAGATATTCTGCCAAGGGCACAGATGACCTCAGGCTTAATTAAAGAAATCTGGGCCTTTAAAAAAGGCAGGCACATATCTATCTCATCCGGCTCCGGGTCCCTGTTACGTGGAGGGCGGCATTTAACTATATTACAGATATAGACCTCATCTCTTGTTAGACCCATAGCCTTTATAATATCGGTCAGAAGCTTACCTGCCAGACCTACAAAGGGTTTGCCAGTTAAATCCTCCTCCATCCCTGGGGCCTCACCAACAAAGACAAGTCCGGCATCAGGTGGTCCCTCACCAAAGACAATATTTTTTCTTTCTTTCCTCAGTTTGCACCGATCACAATCACTAATAAAATCCTCTAATTCTTTAAGGCTATTACAGGAAAAGTTCTCATCTGAGGGTGCTACATCTAATTGGGGCCCCTTTTTAAGATAATGTAGGCTATTTTTAGAGAGAAAAGGGGCATCAAGTCCAATCTCCTGACTGTTTATCAACTGCATTCTTATCTGACCGAGCAAATCCACTATTTCTTCTCTTACATTCATTCTGTCCTTAACACCTTTATCCTATCAAGTATTCTATCTGCTACATCCTCCTTTAACATTAAGGGAACCACTTCCTGGTTTCCTTCTCTATCAATAATTCTGACCTCGTTTGTCTCCGCTTCAAACCCCCTATCTTCCCTTGAGACATCGTTAAGGACAATCAAATCCAGATTCTTCCTCTTTATCTTCTCTATTGCGTTGGCTACATGATCAGTGGTTTCCGCAGCAAAACCTACCAGTGTAACATCTCCTTTATCCTTGCCAAGTTCTGCCAGTATATCCGGTGTAGGTTCCATCTCTACTATTATAGGGATTCCTCTTTTCTTTTCCTTTTCCCGGGCCTTGCTCAAGGGTTTGTAATCAGTAACAGCAGCTGCCTTGATAACTACATCATTTTCCCTGTAATTATTCATGACTGCCTCTCTCATCTCTTCAGCAGTCTTAACCTTGATCATACTTATCCCTTTAGGTGAATCAAGATGCGTTGGTCCTGTTACAAGTGTAACCTCTGCCCCCCTCCTCCATGCAGCCCTTGCCAGTGCATAACCCATCCTGCCTGTTGATCTATTGGTCACTATCCTTACCGGATCAATATACTCAATTGTTGGACCAGCAGTAATAAGAACCTTTAATCCCTGCAAATCGTGATCGGTGAGTAGTTGCCTTACCTCTTCCATAATAACTAATGGATCGGGAAACCGCCCCAAACCTACTAACCCACTGGCTAACATGCCCTCTTCTGGCTCCATCACAATGAAACCCCTCTCTTTCAAGCTAATGATGTTTGCCTGGACAATACTGTTTGAAAACATTTCTTTATCCATAGCCGGACAGATGAGAATTTTAGCAGTGGTTGCCAGGATGAGTGTCGAGAGAAAATCATCTCCAAGCCCATGGGCAATTTTTGCCAAAAAATTTGCCGTAGCCGGTGCAATTATTATCAGATGACTCTCCTGACCCAATGATATATGATTAATTGATGTACCGGACTGTGAAAACATATCACATATTACTCTATTGCCAGATAGGGTTTCGAATGTTAAGGGCGTTACAAACCTTGTGGCATTTGTAGTCATTGCTACTTTTACCACTGCACCTGCCTTTTTTAAATGTCTTACCAACTCAGCGGATTTATAGGCCGCTATGCTTCCTGTTATACCAAGGACTATCTTTTTTCCGGTTAAATTGATCATGCTTAAAAAGCGCTCTCGATTATGATAAATTGATATATCGGAATTTCTACAACTTATTTAAGTAGCAACATTTTCAATGGAACATGTTTCATGTAGTCCAGATGGAATGGTGGCATATTGGAATGTTGATTTAGACAAGGAAGCTACTCATTTTATTAACCCCCATGTCAAGATAAATAGTACCAATCCTTCACCTTGTCCAAGATAAGTTCACCCATTATTCCATCATTCCAATATTCCAATTGTAAGCGAAGTGAATTAAGTTTATCTATATCATCGCTTTGATATTCAATTATGCCTCATTTCTATTTAAAGGGAAAATAATCATTTTGGCAACAAAAATTTAAATGTTTGCTTTTCTTTTATGGTGATTTAAGAGATCCGGGAAGCTTTCAGGGTGGGAAATAGGGAGATATTGGATCTATTTTCAGGGGCAGGATGTAATGGCGCTTGTCCTAACTGTTCAACAGGAGAAAAAGATCATCTTTTATAATTCCATGAAATCTTACTGTCTTTATTCTTGATTTATGACCGGATACAATCTCTATCCTCTCCTTAGCAACCTTCAGGCGCCTGGACAATAATATTATTAGGTCCTTATTCGCTAAACCATCAACAGGAGCCGATTTCACCTTTACCTTCAGGGAACCCCCTTCAAAACCCATTATCTTATTCATAGATGAGCGGGGTAATAATTTGATTTTAACCACAGGGTCTTTTTGGACAAATACCTTTTTATCCATCCCTATCCTGTAGCAAGTCGTACCGCGAACTGGAGTAGACTCTCAACCACAAAAATTTGAAAAAAGTAAATAGCCATAATCACAATAATAGGTGAAAAATCGAAGCCACCAAAGCTAGTGGGCAACCTTTTCCTGATGTTATAAAGAACAGGTTCGGTGGTAGCATATAAGAACCTGACAATAGCATTATAAGGATCAGGGTTCACCCAGGAGATTATAGCCCTGCCAATAACAATGAACATGTAAATAGTCAAAGCAAAGTTTAATATTTTTGCAATGGCCATTAAAAAATTAGCTAAAACAAACATTTTTTCTCTCCAGATAAATTAGCCCTATTACGTAACTTATTGGGTTTTCAACAATATCTTTGTTTTACCAAAGAAAGATGTACCATTTTTGGAAAGGAAATTTCACCCTGTGGAATAGGTGCTTTAAATGTGGCAGCTCTTATTAACGAATATATTCCACAGGGCAAGAATCACGTTATAGGGTAAAGATGTTAGAGCAGTCCATAAGCCGGGTTCTGTTTCCCGTATCAGTCACCCTTTACGGGACAACGGTCATTCATCTAGCCCCAATATTGCTATTGGAATCGAGCAACCTACCCGGGGACTCGGACGGGCAGCCCTCAAACGTCCCTCTATTTGGTCTTGCTCCGGGTGGGGTTTGCCAAGCCTCCGATGTCACCATCGGAGCGGTGAGCTCTTACCTCGCCTTTTCACCCTTACCCTATTAGACGGGCCAGCCGTCTAAAAGGGCGGTATATTTTCTGTGGCACTTTCCTTCCCGTCACCGAGACTCCGCGTTACGGAGCACCCTGCCCTGTGGAGCCCGGACTTTCCTCCCTTCTATGTAAAACATAGAACAGCGACCATTTGTCCTGCTCTAACATCAATCCATTTTCGATTGCCGATTTACAATTTCTGATTGATAAAAAATCTAAAATCGTAAATCCCTAAATTCACAATCCAAAATCCCTGGCCCAGACCCGCCTACCGGATGTCGGGCAGGCCTGGCTTATAGGCTTAATAGGTTGATCCGAGCATGCAGTATCCTATAGATTTAGTAAGCTGATTCAAGCACGTCGCGCCTCCCGATCCCGTCTCGGTCTCGGGACGGGGAGGGCAGGCCGCAATCTAAAATCAAAAATCGAAAATCCCTAACTCTCTCTATCGTCTTCCCAATAAATAATCCTATTGCAATTAGGGCAACTTTGCGGTGAACCCCCTTTCATTAATTCGTTATACCGCTGAGGAGGAATACCTAAGTGACATCCCTGGCAGACAGCATCTATTACTGGAGCTACTACCTGGACTTTTAAATTCATCCTTAAGGTATCATACTTACTTAATAAATCCTTATCAACCTTTTGGGACAACTGTAGCCTTTTCTCATTAAGAGATCGAACCTCTTTATCAAGCTCTATCGTCCTTTGTGAAAATTCTTTTTCCTTGTTTTTATATTCTTTTTGAGACTCCTGCCCTCTAAGGTCATTAATGGCACCTTCCTTTTCCTGAATCTCAATATCTTCCATCCATTTTATCACCACTTCTTCTTTTTGGAAAGTAAGTTCCTTAAGCTCTTCAATCTCTTTTAAAACTGCCTGATATTCCTTATTTGACTTGACCTCGTCCAGCTTTAATTTGCTTTTCCCAAATTTAAGTTCTATCTCTTCTAACTCCCTTTCACCTTTCCTCCTCTCTTTTTTTAGCTCTTCAAGGTTAGATAAATCTTGCTCCATGGCCTTCTTGAAAAAATCAAAATCCTCTTTTAATTTTTCAATCTCTTTAGGGGCCTCTTCTCTTTCCCTTCTTATCTTATCAAATCGAGCATCAATTGACTGAATCATCAAAAGTGCCTTGAATTTTTCACTCAATTTCACACCTTACCGTATTTCCTTGCATTAAAATATTTACAATAAGTATAGTCCTGAAATTACATTCTTGCTTTTAAATCCGAAATCCCTGGCCCAGACTTGGCCCATAAGGACTTAGCTCTATAACTTCCCCTTATTAAGTGGTACAGCGTCAACATGTTGTCCCGTGAAAGTCGCGCCAGGTCTGGGCCAGGGATTTCGACCTGCCCGCCATCGCGAGCTCAGGCGAGGCGGGCGGGCATTAAATATTCGAATTTCTCAAATTTGTATGTTGAATAATACTATCGATTTTCTGTAATTGTTTTACTGAAATGCTCTATTAGTCGTTATTGGATAAAATAAGAGGGCGTCCCCTTTTTAAAGACCGCCCTCACATCCAGCGATAATCGAGCATTTTTTTCTGATGGGCCCACCTGGTCTCGAACCAGGGACCTACCGGTTATGAGCCGGTGGCTCTACCAGCTGAGCTATGGGCCCTCTCCTTACTAATGGATTATGGTAACTGAATTAAAATTTAGATGTCAAGGAAAATAAAAACAGTTTTATATGGCTTTATTTAAGATTTTCAGTAAAGCTCTCCAATAATTTCCTTCTCCTTGGGTGCCTTAATTTCCTTAAGGCCTTAGCCTCTATCTGCCTTATCCTTTCTCTTGTAACACTAAATTCTTTTCCTACCTCTTCCAGAGTATGATCAGCCTTTTCACCTACCCCAAATCTCTTTCTCAATACCTTTTCTTCTCTAGGTGTCAAGGTAGTCATTATCTTTCTTGTCTGCTCACTTAAGTCAAACTTTGTAACCGCTTCAATTGGGGACATTATCTTTTTATCCTCTATAAAATCTCCTAAATGACTATCCTCTTCTTCCCCAATGGGTGTCTCCAGAGAAATGGGCTCTTTGGCTATCTTTAAAACCTTCCGCACCTTTTCCAAGGGGAACCCCATCTTCTCTGCAATCTCCTCCGGGTTTGGCTCTCTACCATGCTCCTGAACCAGGATCCGTGAGATCTTAATAAGCTTGTTAATCGTCTCTATCATATGAACCGGTATCCTTATCGTTCTTGCCTGGTCAGCAATGGCCCTTGTTATAGCCTGCCTGATCCACCAGGTAGCATAGGTGCTGAATTTATATCCTCTTTGATATTCAAACTTATCTACCGCTTTCATCAAGCCGATATTCCCCTCCTGGATAAGATCAAGGAATTGTAGACCTCTGTTAGTATATTTTTTTGCAATACTTACTACCAATCTAAGATTAGCTTTTATAAGTTCATTCTTAGCTGCCTCTGACTTCGTTAAGCCATTTTCTATTGCCTTATCCAAGCTTTTCAACTCTTTTAAGGACATGGTTGTCCTATCCTCTGTCTCATTAATATAATCCTTTGTTTCTCTTATCTTAACTATTAGAGATAGAATCTCTTCATTTGGTAAATTCAAGGCCTTAACCTTCTTGCCACCTTCTTCGGTAGTTGATAATTCCTCCAGGCATTCCTCTAAATATGATAGGGGTTTTCCACCTGTCTTCAACATACAATCAGTCAAAGTTCTTTCTAAGTCTTCTGAATAGCTAAGAATCTCCTTAAACATTGAAACCATTTTCTGAATATGTTCTTTTTCCAGTTTAAATGACTTCATCATCTTGGATATCTTCTGTCGTACATTATTAATGCTGGCATTTAATCTTTTTCTTTGAGCTGAATTACGGTAATCCTTCAAACTTTTCCGCAAGGTGCAAATTTCCTCATCCACGGCCACCATCTTGTTAATAAGGCTTAGCAAGAAATCCCTTCTCTGACCAATTTGATGAAAATTATATTCATCCTCTATATCATTGACTATATCCCTCACCTTTACTGTTCCAGCCCCTAAATCTCTACCTAACTCTGCTATATACTCTATACCTAAACGGCATATAACTAAAGAATCTAATACCTGATTTTCGCCGGCTTCAATCCTCTTTGCTATCTTCACTTCTCCTTCCCTGCTTAGCAATGAAATAAGACCCATTTCTCTTAA
Organism: Desulfobacteraceae bacterium; assembly: GCA_030612685.1. Lineage (GTDB taxonomy): Bacteria > Desulfobacterota > DSM-4660 > Desulfatiglandales > B25-G16 > JAUWNK01. The sequence continues at coordinate 11,741 of JAUWNK010000037.1, read as the reverse complement.
ATACATCTTGACAGGATCATATGTCTTTGAAGCAAAGTCCCTCTCGAGTTCGGTAAACGAATCATTTTCTTTTTTATCCTTTTCTTCCTCCTTCTCGATCTTTTTATGCTTTTCAAGCTTACCACCGGCAGGTTCACTTACTACCTTAATATTCAAATCTTCGAACATTTGCAGGAGATCGTCAATCTCTTCTGATGATATTACGTCATCGGATAGATCTTCATTCAGCTCTTGATAGGTAATGTAACCCTTATCCTTGCCGATGTTAATCAACCTCCTTAAGTTAATCTCATCACCTTTTTTTGTCATCTATAACCTCCTTTATGAAGGATTAAGTCCTCTTGCTATCTAACTCAAGATCTTGCTTTGCCTTTATTAGGCGATTTAGCATTTCAATATCACCTTCAGATGATGCCTTCCTGATAGATTTAGAGATCTTGACTCTAGCGATTTTTTCTTCAAATTCACGAACTGCCTGGCTAACCAATTCCTCAGCATAGAAAGGTTTAGACATTAGCATAACTCTAAATTGTTCTTTTGCTACAGGGCTATCAAGGAATTCCTCAATTCTATCCAGTTTTCCTTCAAGGGTAAATTTTTCCATCAAGACCCTGATAATCTTAACAATCTCTGGATCAGAAACAATCAATTCCCATTCCTGATCCCTGAAGTGATCAATTCTTTCAGGGTAATGGACCAAAAGGTTGAGAAATTGTAGATCAGAGCCATATTTCCTTAGATCCTGAGCAGAATAAAATCTGTCTTTAAGCTGAGAGGCATTGGTTTTATGCCTTAATCCTTCCTGAACTATAGCCTCATTTATACCTGTCTTCTCTGAAAACCTGTGCACATATAATGACCTGGTAGCTTCCTGTTCTACGTCCATAAATATAGGTAAAACCTCACCCAATATCTTAATCTTTCCATCAACCCCTATATCCATATGGGCTAATGCCTGATCCATATAAAAATCAAAAATAGGTGCTGCTCCTTTCAGAAGTTCTTTAAACTTCTCTGAACCATATCTATTTACAAAACTATCCGGGTCTTCACCTCCGGGAAGAACGAGAACCTTTGCAGAGACGCCTTCATTTAAAAATAAGGGGAAACTTTTCAAGGCAGCCTCTCTTCCTGGATCATCAGGGTCAAATAAAACTACAACGTCTTTTGTATATCCTTTCAATCTCCTTATTTGATCACTCGTAAGTGCGGTCCCCAGGGTAGCAACTACATTTGAAATGCCATGCTGTCTAAGGACCAGCATATCCATATATCCTTCAACGATTATTGCCAGGCCCCTTTCCCTGATATTTTTGAATGCAGAATCGAGGCCATATAAGCAATTCCCTTTATGATATATAGGTGTCTCTGGTGAATTTATATACTTAGGCAGGGAATCATCTAAAATCCTACCCCCAAAACCGATAATTTGATGATTGAGATCAAAGATAGGAAATATTATCCTGTCCCTGAAACGATCATAATAGCCTCCACCTTTTTTAGGAGCAAGAAGTCCGGCCTTTGCACCTATATCCAGGGAAATATTTTTAGATCCAAGGTAATTGATCAATCCATCCCACTTTCTGATGGCATACCCAAGCCTAAATGCAGAAATCGTTTCTTGAGATAGATGCCTCCCCGAAAAATAGTCCCTCCCAGGCCTTCCATTGTCAGACTTTACTAAAATATTATGAAAATAGCTTCCTGCCAAATCATTTATCTTATATAAAAGTTCTTTTAATTCGGTCTTCTTTCTTTCAGCAAATGAATCTCTATCTCGAGGCAGAGGAATATTATAGCGCTCAGCCAGATCCTTGAGAGACTGGGGAAAAGAGAGATTATGATACTCCATCCAAAAGGTAAAGACATCACCACCCCTGCCACAACCAAAACAATGATATATCTGTTTGTCCTGGTTAACAGTGAAAGAGGGTGATCTTTCAGAGTGAAAAGGGCATAAGCCGATATAATTCTGACCCCTCTTCTTCAGCTGGACATACTGTCCGATGACCTCAATAATGTCTGCTGCCTTCTTAACCTCTTCTTTTGGATTTGATAAATCTGCCATTCGTTATTCGTTATTCGTCACTTGCTATCGATGTTTCTTTTTTTCCTTACTAATGACAAATGACTAGCGAAGCTCTGCCTCAAACCGTCGAGACACGATGTCAGTAAGAAAATACGAAATACTGAGCAGCGTTTATGGGTTACGGTTACGCTGCCCGTTTCGTTTTTCGGCCCGCCCTGGCGCGACATTATTGGAACATATTGTGGTCGTTGTAGTATTTCACAAGCAAGGTCTATATATGCATGCTTTGCAAGCCAGGTCTGGGCCAGGGTAACGTTATTCGTCTTTTTATTTCCACGTTACCTTAACCGTTACCGATACGGGCTTCGTTACCCTAACCGTTACCCAAATAAACCAGCAAAAACCCTGGCCCAGACCTGATTTTGAAAGAGTGGGTTTATATCTACGGATACCGTAATCTTTACAAAGCATGATAATGTTCCTGTGTCGTCGCGCCAGGGCGGGCTTGACATAAATGTTAAGATCTTAGCTTATATAGACATCTAGTGATAAATTGCAGAAAATTAAAGTTCCACCACAGTTATACCGTCATTCCCTCCGTCTCTACCTCCAGGGATAAGATCCTTCACATAAAAATTTTCCGTTAGATGCTCTCTTATAGCCTTCTTTAAGGTCCCTGAACCAATACCATGAATTATCTTTAATCGTGTATATCCATGAACCAAGGCCTGATCTATCATCCTGTCCACGAGAGGGAGGGCATCAGAGACAGTATAACCAATAAGGTTTAATTCTCTTTTATCCATTGATGAGCTATATACAGACCATTGTTTTTCCCTTCCTTGATCTTCTTCCTGTTCAAAAGGTATCTCAGATTCCAAAACCAACTCAGAGGAATCAACTGTAAGCTTCACATTTCCTGTTATGATCTGGGTCTTTGAGGAGCTTTCATCTATATCAATAACCAAGCCTCTCTTTTTTGATTTCTTATGAAAAACTGCCTGTCCAATATTAATCAAAGTATGATTAGTTGACTTCTTTTCCTCTTTTATATGTGATATGACATCTATCAGATCCCTTTTTGCCCGTGTGTATCTCTGGGTTGCCTGAAGTTGACCAGCGCCTCCTTTTTCCTTTAGATATCCTATCACCTCGCCAAATTCCCTTTTTGCCTCAGCTAAAAGCCTCTCTGCCTCATCTTTTTTTCCAATCAGCATCTCATTTAGCTGCTCACCTAATTTTTCCTTTTCTTCCTCTAACCTTTCTTTGGATTGCTCATATTCTTGTCTGGCGAGTTTAACAGCCTCCTTTTCTGCCTTTACCTCCTCCATCATCTGAGAGAGATCTTCCATTACTAAATCAGGCCTTCCCCTGTCCTTACCCAGATAAGTAACAGCCTTATCAATTATCTCACCTCTTATCCCTACATCTCGGGCTATCTCGATGGCATGACTTACTCCAGGCATACCAGTGAGTAATCTAAATGTAGGTCTACCCTTCTCATCATCAAACTCCACAGATGCATTTTGGGCCTTTTTGTTAATCAGACCATATCTTTTTAATTTTTGATAGTGTGTAGAGATTGCACTCAGGGAACCATTCTCTGAAAGATAGTCCAGAATAGCCATGGCAAGTGATGTACCTTCATCTGGATCTGTACCTGCCCCAAGCTCATCTAAGATTACCAGAGAATTTTTACTTGACTGATCTACAATCTTTTTTAAATGTTCCAGACGGGCAGAGAATGTGCTTAATCCGGCTGATATATCCTGTTCATCACCAATCTCGGCCAGTATATTATCAAAAACACTTAAGGTGCTTCCCTCTCGAGCGGGAATATGCATACCAGCCTGAGACATAAGGACTAATAAACCAATTGTCTTCAGTGCCACTGTCTTCCCACCCCTGTTAGGTCCTGAAATTATGAGAGCACTTTTCTCGTCATCTATTTTAATTTCTACAGGGACTACCCTTTCTGCATTTCCTGCTTTATCTCCCTTCCTGGATTCGAGATAAAGGGAAAGCAGAATAGGATTCATGGCATCTGAAAGATAAACAATTTTTTTTGAGGTAAGGATAGGGCTTATTCCTTTTATATCCTTACTAAATTCTGCCCTGGCAAAAAGGCCATCAACCCTTCCCATAATCTCTAAGCAGCTCAACAGTTCAGATGAAAAATCAGATACAAGACCTGTAAGCCCTTCTAATACCCTTCTCTCCTCCTCTTTTTCTCTATCTGTCAATTCAAATAAATGGTTATTTTCCTCCATTATTGCCAATGGTTCTATAAAGCATGTGGAGTGAGTCCTGGAGTAACCATGCACAATCCCTTTAATATAATGTTTTCTGTCAATCTTTATAGAGACAACATAGCGTTCATCTCTCACGGATATAAGGGTATCATTACTAAATTCAAGGCTGTTTAAAATATCGTTTAGTTTTTTCTCTAATACCCTTCTTAAGGATACTCTCTCGGATCTTAAAGAAGCAAGTAATGGACTTGCAGAATCTGATATTCCTCCATCTTCGGTTATTGACCTTCCAATCTCTTTTGAGAGATCACAACATGCTGGAATATTATCAACTATGCCCGTCAAGGAAGGGCATAAGTCTCTCGACTCATGTATCCAATTCTGTGCCTGATGAGATATCTTTATTAAATTATCAATAGATAAAAGTTCTTTCGGTTCAAGATAGGCACCAATTTTGGCAGCTTTTAGAAAAACCGGCCTGAGATCTACCAGGCTCGATAAAGGGATAAGGCCTTTAATAAGCAGAAGCTCCTTCATCTCTGAGACCAGTCTCTGCTCAGCCTTAATAGAGTCCAGTTCTTTTAACGGCTTGAGTGATAGACAGTCTGAACGACCTAATGGAGAAGCAGCGTAATTTGATAAGATATTGAGAAGCCGATAGTATTCAAGTACCCTAAGTGAGTATTGTATCATCTGGGTTTTAAAGGACTAAATTCTATTTCTCGTATAAATTCAGCCACCAAGTCTCAAAGGCACGAAGAAATGATTTTGTCTTTTATTAAAAATGACATTTAAAGAATTATATAATAATCTTGGTGACTTGGTGTCTTTGTGGCTTAACTATTACGATTTCTCTAACTCAATAATTCTCGAGCTATCCTATTAACTTCGCGGCCATCAGCCCTGCCTGCTGTTTTAGGCATCACGGATTTCATAACCCTACCTAAGTCTTTTGGGCTACTGGCCGAGATTTCTTCAATTGCTTGGGTTATTATTTCTTTAATTTCTTCCTCAGATAACTGGGGCGGCAAATAACCGGACAAAATCTTAATCTCGGTCTCTTCTTTTTTTACCAGATCCTCACGAGCGCCCTGGATAAACTTCTCTATTGCCTCCTTGCATTTTTTTATTTCTGATGAGATTACACCGAGAATCTGCTCATCGGTGAGATCCTGGCGTAATTCAACCTGTTTATTCTTGATTGCAGACTTTAGTCCTCTTAATACCGAAAGTCTTCCCTTGTCCTGCTCCTTAATTGCCTTTTTCAGATCGAGGACAATATCATCATATAAACTCATGGCAGTGTTCCTTTTAGAGATTAAACTTTTAGTCTAAAACTATTTATCAAAATGTCAATAGTAATAACATTAATTTCTTTAATTTTAAGTGACTACCCAGGTTGTTAGGTTCACAGTTCAAGGTTCAGGGTTAGCTACTCCCTGCTATTCATACCCGCCTGCCAGATGATGGGCAGGTCTGGGCCAGGGTTTAGAGTTTAGTATTTCGTGCTTAGGATTTATACCCTCTACGGAGGAGAACCCCACGCACCCCTGAAGGCTGCTTCTTCAAAGCCCCATCTTTGGGTAGGGATCCTTTACTCATTCGTGATGCAATGCTGAAATTGGATCCATTTTGGCTGCCTGATAGGCAGGGTAAAGGCCAAAGAAAATTCCTACAAATATGGACATGCATAAAGGGAGAATAAGGGACCAAAGGGTTATTGCCGTTTTCCATCCAGCCAGGCTTGTTATCAGCCATACGCCACCAATGCCCGCTATAATGCCGAAAAGCCCTCCTGAAAAAGTCAAAATGACGGATTCAACAAGGAATTGAATGATAATGTCCTCCTGAGCAGCTCCGACTGCCCGCCTAATGCCGATTTCTCTGGTTCGCTCCGAGACAGTTGTAAGCATTATGTTCATGATTCCGATGCCACCAACCAGCAAAGATATAAAGGCTATACTCCCTAAAACGATGTTGAATGTCCGTTGGGTCTTTTGTGATTGTTGCAAAAGCTCTAAAGGAATCACCATCTGATAGTCCTTTACACCACCGTGGGATATACCCATAATCCTCTCAATTAACTCAGCGGTTTTAAGCACCTGATCTGCTCTATATGTCTGGATAACAATTTCGGTTAGCTCTCTCTTAATTGGCCCTATGATATCTCTTGCCTGATCAAGTACTCCTTCTGTTCCTAAAGGAACAAATACCATGTTGTTATAGTTCCTGAGGGCTACCGCAGATGACTTGGCGGCTTTTTTTTGATATCTCCTTAGAACGCCCACAACCTTAAATATGTGTTCCTCAATCCTGATATGGGATCCTGGTTTGCCAACGGGACCAAGCTTTTCAGCTACATTGTCACCCACGACACACACGAGATTTTTATGCTCTATGTCGAAATCGCTTATGAATCGTCCCTGAGAAAGAAAAAGCTTCTGGACTTGTACATAATTTGGTGAACAGGCCACGATCTGAGGCGATATCTCTCTAATCATTCCAATCATTGAGGCAGTCAACTCATTCAGGCATGCCACATCTTTTACAACTGAGCACCCTTTCATAATGCGGTGTTTATCATAAATTGTCAGTCCTCGAGATAATCTTTCCCTGGCTGCGTTTTCCTGAGTTTCAGTTAAGGAAATTGCTTTAAGATATATATTGTTTGTTCCCAACTGCTCAATTTGACTCAGTGATTCTCTTTTTGCTCCCTCCCCTATGGACACCATGGCAAGAACCGCCATAACGCCGCATATAACACCGAGAATGCTCAGGGCAGCCCTCAACTTGTGCTGGAGTAAAGAACGAATTGCTATAACAATAATTTTAAGGGTCTTTCGCACCTCATCGCCTCAATATGCTAAATAGTGCTGATACTGCGTCAACCCAAAGCTTATGCCCAATTAGTGCCACCTTTTCATTGTTTGCTGGAGACCTTTGCATAACTCACTATTTTTTCCTGTCCTGTGGAGTTAATCTTTCGACGCTAATTAAATATATCGGAAATTGTACAACTTATTGAAATAACATCATTTTCAATGGAACATGTTTCATGTAGGCCAGATGGAATAATGGAATGTTGGAATGATGGAATGATGATTTTAAAAGGAAGTCTCTCATTTATTGACTTCCTTGTTAATATGATTTTGCCAATAAAACATTGCTCCAGTTTACCAGAACCTGCCAGCCAGTCGCCTTCGCTCCAGGCGATGGCAAGCGGGCCCATTATTCCAGTATTCCATTATTCCAACATTCCAATTGTGAGCGAAGCGAACTAAGCTCTAATGCTTTGAAAGAGAAAAAGAAAGAAGCCATAGAAGGGTGGGAATCAAATAAATTTTCCATCCTTGAGAACGAGTACTCTTTGAGCATGGGATGCAACTTCACTATCATGGGTTACCATTACTATCGTTGAACCGCCATCATTCAATTTCTGGAAGAGCTCAAGAATTTCCAAACTTGTTTTTGAGTCAACATTACCTGTTGGCTCATCAGCCAAAATAAGGGCGGGTTCGATAACTAAAGCTCTGGCAATCGCCACACGTTGCATTTCACCTCCAGAAAGCTCAGCAGGTCTGTGCCGCAACCTATCAGCCAAGCCCACCCTCTGAACGGCTGTCATTACACGTTCTTTGGCTCCATGATCATCGAAAGAAAAATAGAAAAAAGGTAGTTCAACATTTTCAAAGAGATTTAAATGGGGAAGAAGGTTAAAGGTTTGAAAGACAAAACCTATCCGGTTCGCACGGATACGGGAAAGCTCCCTGTCTGAGGCTCCAAATACATCTCTACCATCTAATAAATATGTGCCAGAGGTAGGACGATCAAGGCATCCTAATATATATAACAAGGTAGATTTTCCAGAGCCAGAGGGCCCCATAATGGCTACAAACTCTTCTCTTTTTACATGAATATCAATCCCTTTCAGGACAGAAATAACCGATGATCCTATAGAGAATTCCTTGTAGATTCCAGATGCTTCGATAAGATATGACATAAACTCTGTAGGTATAAGTTTTTACCAGGAGCATAAAATAGTTTTAATTTTTATCACACAAGACATCTTTATTAAATCTGTAGTCCAGGGCTTTAGCCCTGCCAATAGATGCAGCCTTCCGAGTCCCGGAATCAGGGACTAAAGGACTGCGCTACCCGCCCGCCTCCCCGCCTGCCGTCCGTCGGGCAGGTCCTGAGGCGAAGCCGACCCACCCGCCTCACCTTGCGTCTCGCATGGCGGGCAGGCATTATTTAGATGCAAACGATTACATGCTCTGGGCAAGAAGAGTTGTATTAATTGGATATTATTTCCTCTGAGGATGGTCTAACCAAACTGACCCGATCGCCCTTTCTCAATCCGGAGAGAATTTCCGCCAAATCTTCATTCTGCTTACCAAGCGTAACCTCAACCTTTTTAAAGCTCTGCCCTCTGTAAACATAACAGTATCTCCTCCTGTCTTCATAAAAAACCCCTTGAACCGGGACAGTTAAGGCATCTTTAACATGGTCACTTTTTATGCAAATCCGGGCAGTCATGCCTGGTCTAAGCCTTGTGTCCTCTCCTGTCAAAGAGATGACCAATTGAAAGTATTTCTCTCCTTTTCCGCCTTCAAATCTCTTGGTAGCCAAGCTACCAATAGATAAAACCTCACCCTCAAAAAAAGCATCCGGATAGGCATCTATTTGGACCACGGCCTTTTGCGCTATGCTAATCTTATGGAGATCCACCTCCCGAACCTGCGTCTTTACAATCATGGATGATATATCCGGAAGATAAAGCAATGGTTGGTTTTGCCAAACCGTGTCGCCCACCCTCGGCTTTCTCTTTTGATTCTCACGGAACGATTCATACAATATGGCTATTCCAGAAAAAGGGGCATGGATAACTGTTTTCTCTAATTCACGTTGAGCCTGTTTAAGTATATTCTTGGCATTTTCGAATTCACTCTTAGCCTTTTGCAATCCGGCCACGGCCTCTGCAACTTTGAACATGCCCTGCTTTTTCGTTTGCTCCAATAACATCTCACACTGTTGTAAATTGGCCTTTGCTGTCTCTATCAAAGACGGTAGCACATAATCTCTGTAGGTAAGATATTTTTCTCTTGCTATATTATAGGTATCTCCTGCGCCGGACGCCTTCCCCTTTGCTAATGCTATTTCAGTGGGATTGCTGTATCCTTTCTCACTCAAGTCTTCAAGGTCCTTGATATAAGAGAGACGTCTGACATATTCCTCTTTGGCAGTCTCCATTTCGCCCTTAAATTGTGCCAATTGCAAAGGGCCTTCGCCCTTTTCCAGTTTCTTCAGATCTAATCTTGTTACCCTTAGATTAAACTCTGCTGTCTTAATCTGTCGTTCTACCTGACTCTTTTCCCATTCAACAGATTGCTTGTCACCCTCGATACCGGCCTCTCGGGTGCGCAATTCTCCTGTCAAACGTAGTACATCCTCTTCAAAGGGAGTCGGATCCAGTCCGACCAAGATATCCCCTTTTTCCACCCTTGCACCATCTTCTATTATAAATATTATCTTCCCTTTATCCCCCTTTATCGTGGAAGAGACCATGTGCGATCTTGCTGCATCTAAGGTTCCCACGGTATTAACGTTGATCTCAAAACTTTGGACAGAGGCAACTGCTAATAAAAGAGTTGAATCTTCTGGTTCTGATTTGGAAAATAGTGTCAGGAAAAGGGTCAAGATTAATGGTACAACTATTAGCAGAGAATATTTATATATTGGTCTAATATTTACTAAGCCCATTTTTCCGTTCAATAAGGGTTCCAAGGGCAGCACGCAGAGAATAGGTGCCCGTCACATAATCTATCCTTGCAGAAAGTAAATCGACACGTGACTTAAGGACTTCCGTTTCAGCCTCAATCAGATCAAAATTGTCGGCCATACCATAAGAGAATTTAATCTTTGCCAGGGACAATTTCCCTTCTGCTTGATTTACCTTGCTCTTTCTGATTTCTATACGTTTTTCAACCGCCTCTAATGCCATCATCTTTGTACGAACCTGGCTGTAGATCTCATCCTGTTTTCCTGCACGGTTTAAACGAGAAGTCTTCACACTAATCATACTTTGCTTGTAAGCCGCCTTCTCAGAGGTACGGGATACATCTGTGCTGCTAACAAGCTGAATCCCCCAACGCGCCTCGTCGAACCTGAAACTTCGATCAAAATCATCAGAGGAACCAAATCGGTCATAACTCAAAACGAAATTCAGCTCGGGAAGGATGTTGTGTTTTGCTATCCTTGCATTTCTTTGAGCCTGTCTTATCTCATCATCCGCCTGCTCGAGCTCGACCCTGCTCTCGAGGGCAATTTCGATGGCCTTAAACGGACTCAAACGGATCGGTGTGTACTTGATGGGATCTGAAACATCTATGTCAGATTTTAAGGGAAGTACTAAAATGATCTTGAGCCGATCTTTGGCATCCTGAAGATCCTGCTTAGACGTAGACAAGCTATCCTGGACATCCTTGAGGCGAATTTCTGCCCTGTATACATCCATTGGTGTAGCCAATCCAATCTTTTCCTTGATCATTGCTGCATCGGCATGTTGGCGCAATCTTGTTGCATGGGATTCATTAAGGCTTACAAGTTCCCTCTGCTTAATCATCTGGTAAACAGCAGAAACAGTTTCAAGAACCGTATTTACCATGGTTTGATATAAATTCCTCTCACTTCTTCTGGTGGAAAATTCAGCAGTGCGGATGCCATCCAGACTCACTTCTCTGCCAAAACCTCTTAAAAGGGGCTGTTCAATAGAAAGCCCTATCCCGCTCTTGTATTCATCATTTTTATTAATGGAGGGCTCTACAGAGAGGCTGGTTCCAACTTCAAATTTCTTTTGCAATCCCACTCCAAGTCCAACGGACTCCTTTGTTTCCGAATCACTGCCAGATACACCGACAGTTGTGCCAGGTACAATTTTTAATTCAAACTCCGATTGCGCTGATTTTAGGGAAAATTTTTGGCTCTCCAGTGCATATCTGGAGGTTAAAAGGGTTCTGTTAGCTTTTAAGGCGAGGTTGATGGCCTGCTCGAGTGTCAGAGATATTCTTGAGGCTCCACGATGTTCCATTTTTCTAAGTTTTGGAGCCATCTCTTTCCCATAAGTCAAGGCTCTGGAAGCAGTCAGACTCAAAAATACCAATAATAAGGCTACGTATTTGATCTTTATGTTCATAATTACGTCAACTCCAAAAGATAAAACTTCGCCATTAAAAAAAGGCAAATGCCCCTGCCTGCCAGTCAGTCAAGATTTGAACATATCGCACCTTCGGTGCGGACTTGTAGTGCAGAGGTTTAGCTCTGCCTTTGAGATGCAGGGCTGAAGCCCTGCGCTACGTTCGAAAAAAGGAATTCCCTATACTATTTAATTATCCCAATGCAGACAACTTGAATCGAAAAAACCATAAAGGGGATCATCAGATATTCAGTGTTTTAAAATCTTT
>JAUWNK010000077.1 GCA_030612685.1 Desulfobacteraceae bacterium | reverse complement strand
AACCAAACAACTTGCCGCCACAAATTTTGTACAATCGTTGCTATATCATTTGATTCGAGCGTATTCTCGAACATTTCGTCTCAGGGTTAGAAATGAGTATGCCTGGTTGAATTATTATTTGAAAAATAACGGAACAGTATTGCTTTGTACCTATCACCAGCAATTTTTTTCTGCTATTCACTACTTTAAGAAATACCAGGTTTATCGTCCTGCTATTATGATTAGCAAAAGTCGGGATGGGGAAATTATTGCCAGTGTTGCCAAACAAATCGGCTGGTATCCTGTCAGAGGATCTTCTTCAAAAGGAGGAGGTGAAGCTTTAAAGCTGATGATTGAACATTTAAAAAAATACAGACTTGCAGGTCATATAGTCGACGGACCACGTGGACCAGCAGGCAAAGTAAAAGCCGGAATCATTCGATTGGCACACACCGCAAATGCAGTAATTGTCCCGTTTTACGTTGCTGCAGACAGGGCATGGTATTTTAATAGCTGGGATAGGTTTTTACTTCCAAAACCGTTTGCAAACGTTGTTCTGCAGTTCGGAGATATAATCAAATTTAATGCCGTCGAAGACCAACACGAATTTGAGCGTCAGCGACAATCTTTGGAAAACATAATGTACCAAGAATATGCAAGGTTGAAAAGTAGTTTTGAATGACCAGGCATAATTAAATAAGTATTTTTCTATACTTGAGAATTTGGGCTTTAATATGATGTAAAAGGGGACAACTTAAAAGTGGGCGTTGGTATGAATTTGCAGCTCGAACCTTTATTCTTGCCACAATCACCCCCTCAACAAAGAATTCAAGCCAAACCTCGATCTATTGACAATCGCTCTGAAAACTGATTCTAATAAACCAATCTATCAGGGAATTCTGTAAAAACTAAAGTATAGTGTGCTATACAGAAGTTTTTCTGCACAGTAATTGTTGGCTGCCACAAGGGATAATTAGATGAATCAGGATCTCGAGCACTTAAGGCTTTTATCCATATTCCACTACGTCGTTGCCGGTTTGGCGGCGCTCTTTGCATGTTTTCCGCTGATTCATCTTGTTATTGGGCTTATCATGGTTTTCGTACCTGGCAAAATGACGTCACACGGCGAGCCGCTGCCCGCATTCATCGGCTGGGTCTTCATCATATTTGCAAGTTGTTTCATCTTGGCCGGTCTAACGCTGGCCTTGTTTATGGCCATCACCGGCCGTTTTTTATCGCAGCGTAGGCGTCATCTTTTCTGTACCGTCGTGGCAGCCGTTGAATGCATCTTCATGCCATTCGGCACCGCCTTGGGGGTTTTCACGCTTATCGTGCTCATGCGTGATTCTGTAAAGGAACTCTTTGCAGCCAACTTGCCGGGGCTCCGCCCCTCCAACCAGTTGAATTCCACCATTATGCTCTAAAGGTGAAAATTGTGTTTTGGAAAATTTATTTTTGGTTTTTTATCGTCATATTAGTATTAGGATATTCCACTGAAGGCGTAGGTGGAATATGGGGTATCATTGATTTGTTATTATCGATTGGTGCATTAGCTGGATTTTTTTTGTATGCATATAAAAAAAGTTTTATCAATTCTGCTTTTTGGAAAGCATATCTCCCTCTTTTTATTATTTGGGATTTTACCTATAATCTTATTATCGAACCAAGAGTTTCTGGAACAAACTTCGAACTTGTTGCTTTAGCTGGCTTTTTGTTTTCTATCCCAATTTATATTGCTTTATATTTATATGCGTTCCGGTTTTTTAAAGGAAATGAAAGCTCACTATATGAGCATAGCCAACTGCTGTAAAAGGGGTTGTTGGTTCAAAAACAACTTAAAATTATACGTTGGTATGAATTTGCATCTCGAATCTTTATTCTTGCCACAATCACCCCCTCAACAAAGAATCTGAGGCCAGTCCTCCACAAACACGGCGGGCAAGCCCTCCACAAACACGGCGGGCAAGCCCTCCACTCCGCCACTCCGCCACAAAGACGGCGGACAAGAAAGACGGCGGGCAAGCCCTCCACAAAGACGGCGGATAAAAAGGACGGCGGATAAAAAGGACGGCGGATAAACCCTCAATGTATTGACAATCGCCCTGAAAACTGATTCTAATAAATCAAAGTACCGGGGAATTCTGTAAAGCCAAAAAATGAATATACTATTATCTAAAAATTTGGGTTTAGGAATCAAATCGTCGACAATTGACTAATAAGTAAATGTGAGAGGGATAGGTTTGCTCTTGACTCATTGTATAGTATAATCCATGAAGCCCTGTCTCTCAGGTATTGAAAAATATAATATCCAAATCCATGACACTGGATAAGAACCATTTAAATAATCATATGGGTGAGTTACGGTACAGGTTCTCTAAATCCATGACCCGGGGAGCGGATATGTGGAAAGTATTGGTGAAATCCTCAGCCCTGGCAATATTCTCCACCGTATTTGCAATACCCTACTTTCACCATTTGATATTCTTAGCTCCGATAACGACTCCTTTACCATTAAGCCTTGGGCTCCGAGGCTTTCTTTTCATGGAACTGTTTCTTCTGTTTATCCTCTGTCTTCTCTCCGCGGTGGTGGGTTTTTCCTTTTCTGAAAGGCGAGAGCTTCCCGGTTTTGGGGACAAAACTCGCTTTATACGGTCCATCCCCCTCCTATTATTGCTGGGAGCGGTTATGACTGCCCTTTCTTATTTCCTTTTCGACCGTTTTTTCTTTATGCTATCCCCGGCCTCATACCCAAAAAATCTCCTATATCTTGTGTCATTTCCCTTAAAAGCGGCATTTACGGAGGAGGTCGTTCTTAGATTTTGTCTGATCACCATCATGGTTGGAATCTTTAGGAGCAAGGTGGCGGGAGTCGTTCTCGCATCTGCCGTAGCCGCTATTTTCACCCTGAAGTATTTCCAATTTGTCGGAATAAGCCTCCACTTAAATTATATCATTGTCACCCAGCTCCTCCTCTCTTTTTCGGCCAACCTCATTTTGGGTTACCTTTTTGTCTCCCGAGGGCTCCTATATTCTATGGCACTCAATTTTCTGTTTGGCATGAAGTATGCGGTTGTATCATGGGCGATGTAATTTAGGGGACTTTGTTGATTAATTTGGGTAAGGTTGTCTATAATTAAAATGAAAGATGAAAGCAGTTTTTGATGATATTCAGGTTATCGGCCTTGGACAGGCCTGCCTTGATTATCTGGGAAGACTCAGGCTCTATCCCAGAGAGGATGAAAAGTGCGAGCTCATGGACCTTCATATTCAATGCGGGGGACCTGCCTCTACTGCCCTTGTCACCCTGTCCCGCCTGGGCATAAAAACATCCTTTTTAGGCTCCATATCTGATGATTTATTTGGCATTAAAATATCAAACGGGCTTAAAGAGGAAAAGGTGGATTCTGCTTTTTTAAAGATTACTCCCGGATATACCTCGCAGTTTGCCTTCATTGTCATAACAGAAAGTGGAAACAGAACTATCTTCTGGCACAGGGGCAGCGTACCCCATCTGAGAGCAGGTGATATTGACCTGAGCCCTTTTTCAAAGGCCAGAATCCTGCATCTGGATGGGTTGATGATCGAAGCTGCTCAGGAGGCAGCCCGACAGGCCAGAAGTATGGGACTTAAGGTAGTCATGGATGCTGGAACTATGAGGGATGGTTCTCGGGAACTGGCATCTCTGGTGGATGTTCTGATCGCTTCAAAGAGATTTGCAGAACCCCTGGTAGGGGACGATGCGCCTCATGAAAAAGCCCTTGAGGCCCTCTGTAAATTGGGTCCTAAAGAGGTGATTATCACCCTTGGTTCAAAGGGAAGTATTGGATTGAGTGGTGATGAGATCATCTTTCAAAAGGCATTTCCCATTGATGCAGTGGATACTACAGGAGCAGGTGATGTATATCATGGTGCATATATCTATGGTCTGCTTCAGGCGTGGGATATGCCAGGATGTATGCTTTTCGCCTCAGCCACCTCTGCCATCAAATGCAGGGAAATAGGAGGCCGTAAGGGGATTCCACACCTTGAGGAAATAAAGGAATTCATGAGCGGAAAATAAAAAAATATTTTCGTAGACATTTACAACTTAAATCTTCAAGATTAAATCATAATCAGGAGATAGAATTGTTAAAGTTTTGACAGAAAATTCCGATCTAATAAGAGCAGTCTGAAGAAAGGGCAATAAATTTAGGTGCCACCCAACTTCAACACAAAAATCGAAAACCACGTGACGGCCAAGGGCCTCAAATGGTTATATCTTGAAAAATGGAGTTTGAGAAAGACCTGTAGATCGCTATTTGATCTACAGGTCTTTATAGATCTATGATGAATAATTTGAGTGACAGTACGGTTTTTCCCCACTATTATGTTAAATAGATTGATTCACCCCCAGGCAAATTCTGGTGTTTATTTATTTAATTAACATTTTTGGTAATATTTAAATTTATTTGCAAACTTTTGGTTAGCTTCCCGACCTGCCTTAGAAGGATACTCAGGTTGCATATCCCTTGACCTTTGTATATTCCTAACCTATACTCCGCGTAAAAATGCATTGTTCTCAAAATAATCCTTAATTGAAGGTACGATGAACTGAATACTTAAACCCCATTTCTTACAAAGAGGAACGAGGCAAAGATATGCGTGTTTGTGGCTTTTTGTTTTATGGCAATGAAAATGAGGTTTCTAATGGCTAACAAACATTCGTATAAAGGATATAATACAGGAGTTTATACGGATATAAAAAAATAAAGGAAAGAGCCATGAAGATTGTTTGCCCTGTGTGTAATACCAGTTACAACATTCCAAGCAATAAAATCCCCCAGGGAAAGAGGGCTGTGGCCACATGTAAAAAATGCGGTGGCAAAATTGTAATTGAACCAAGCGGAGAAACAAAACCAGATTATAGCTCCCAAACTGAGCCTGTATCTAAGCCCGAAATATCATCTGTCCCTAAACCACCTCCCTCCACTGAAACGGAAACTGGAGAATTTCAATTTATTGCGGAAAGTAGTGAGTTCAAGGGCTATGCAGGGTTTTGGAAAAGATTTGTTGCAGCCATTATTGATGGATTCATTTTGATGATTGTTGGGCTCATAATTGGAGGTTTTATTAGTTTTGTAGCAGGTGCAGGCGCCTTGGGTAACGTTGCTGGAATTATTATAGGTTGGCTGTACTTTGCCCTCATGGAGAGTTCATCGAAACAGGGCACACTGGGTAAGATGGCTCTCGGGATCAAGGTTACAGATTTATCTGGAAATGCAATTTCCTTTGGCAAAGCTACAGGACGGCATTTCAGCAAGATTATTTCTACAATCATCCTGTTGGTTGGCTACATCATGGTAGCCTTTACTGCCAAAAAACAGGGTTTACACGACATGATTGCAGGCTGCCTTGTTGTAAACAGGGGATAGGGGGGTATTCAGTTTTCAAAGATCAATCATTTTACCTATTAAGGCTTGACTATGGGGCTCAAAAAATAGGGTCTGATTTGCCCACCCTTAAGACACATCTGAAAGGATATTGAAGTCGCCATATTAAAAGCTACTATAAAAAAAGGCTTCCGATAAATCATCGGAAACCTTTTGCTGATATGTGGTAGGCCGTAGAGGAATCGAACCTCTAACCTACTGATTAAGAGTCAGGTGCTCTACCTAGTTGAGCTAACGGCCCCTAAATTTTATTTTAAATGCGCCCGGCAGGACTCGGACCTGCGACCTACGGGTTCGAAGCCCGGCGCTCTATCCAACTGAGCTACGGGCGCGTAAGATATTTTTTGCTCAATTACTGTATATTCACTAACTTATAATTGATTAACAGGGATATATTCCTGTGTCAATATGAAATTTTTTGAAATGTCCTTGACATTATACTGAAATTTCTTTATTTAAATAAGTTTAAGATTGTGTCAATCGATCGTTGTTATTTGTTTTCGAATTACGGAACTTGGAAGCATCTGAAAGGAATCGATAAATTAATTAATTCAGCTAACAGTAACAAAGCTGATTGCAATTTTAATGTTTTATCCAATTGTTTAGAAATATAAATACAATTGTCTGTTGAAAACGGGCTACTGACCCTCCATTAATTAAACAGGTAAGATTCTAATAAAATGAAAACCTTTGTTGCAAAAGAACATGAGATAGAAAAAGGGTGGTACTTGATAGATGCCGAGGATAAGGTTCTGGGAAGGTTGGCAAGCAAAATAGCCGTTATCCTGAGAGGAAAACATAAGCCTATCTTTACACCTCATATGGATGCTGGCGATTATGTGGTGGTTGTTAATGCAGATAAGGTTATTTTAACAGGAAATAAATTAGAAAAAAAGATCTATTATCATCACAGTGGTTATGTAGGCGGGCTAAAAGAGACCACGGCTAAAGAGATGCTTTTGAGGAGACCAGAAAACCTCATAAAGCTCGCTGTAAAGGGGATGCTACCTAAGAATAGCCTTGGCAGAAGGCAATTAACTAAATTGAAGATATACGCTGGCCAAGATCATCCTCATCAGGCCCAAATACCACAGAAATTGGAGATTTAAATGGTGGAAGAAAGGTATTATGCTACAGGGAAAAGAAAGACTTCTATAGCAAGGGTATGGATGCGATTAGGTGATGGAAATATCATTATAAACAAGAAGCCAATAGATGAATATCTGGATACTGAGATAGCCAAGATGATTGTTGCCCAACCCCTTGAGCTAACAAATACCATGGGTAGGTATGATATTACAGCAAATGTTAAAGGAGGAGGATTTTCTGGTCAGGTTGGGGCCATTAAGCATGGCATAAGTCGGGCCCTTTTAAAGATCGACCCTAAATTCAGGGAGACCTTAAGAAAGGCAGGTTTTATTACCAGAGATTCCCGAATAAAGGAACGCAAAAAGTATGGACAGCGCTCTGCCAGGGCAAAATTTCAGTATTCTAAGAGGTAATTTTAGGTTTCGGAATTTCTACAACTTATCGAACTTACATGCCTTTCCATTGTACCGGATGTATGCTATCCACATGGCCCCGGTGAAATAGAAAAAAGTTTCACGGGGTAAAAATAATGGCCCGCCCTGCCCGCCCTGGCGCGAATTGTCCGGCATATATAGTAACGTAACAAAGCAGATCTGTTTGATCGGCAAGTGTCGCAAGCTATCAAAGCCAGGTCTGGGCCAGGGGTGCGAATTGTCCGGCATATATAGTAACGTAACGAAGCAGCACTATTTGATCGGCAAGTTTCGCAAGCTATCAAAGCCAGGTCTGGGCCAGGGGTCTAAGCCAGGGAATCGTGGAATGATGCAATAATGAGTAGTAAAAGTGGAAAAGATCATATTTTAATTGTTTTTTTTCCTCTCCTTCACTTTATTCAGGACAAGTTCACCCATCATTCCAAATATTCCAGCATTCCAACTTTCTCCCGCAGTATTGCGGGACGGAGCGAAGCGGAGCTAAATTCATTAAGAAGGGGAGGCTATTTGCCTTCCCTTTTTTCTTTATAATGGCAGGAACCATTGAGTCCTGGGTAATAAGTTATGATAAATAATATAGAGGGAAAAAATATAAAATTAGTTATTACATATGACGGAACTGGCTATTTTGGATGGCAGCGCCAGATTAATAAACTGACCATACAGGGGACTATAGAGGAAAAAATAGAGATCATGGTAGGGAAACCTGTCTCTCTCATTGCCTCTGGAAGGACAGATGCTGGTGTACATGCCCTCCATCAAGTAGCCAATTTCAGGGTTTCTTCTACTATAACTCCTGCTATCTTTTTGAAAGCTCTTAATTCTCTTCTTCCAGGTAGTATCATTATTAAAGAGGCAGAGTATGTCCCCTCAGATTTTCACGCCAGGTATAATGCTAAAAGCAAGGTTTATGAATATAGGATTAAAAATGAGGAACTACAATCCCCATTTCTTAGACATTATGCTTGGCATATATCCCGGTTGCTTGATATAACTGCCATGGAGGAATGCTTGAAGATTATTCAGGGGGCCCATGATTTTTCTTTTTTTTCTTCTACTGGAGATGGGATGATTGACCCAGTAAGAAACATGTTTCAGGCAAATCTTAACCTCCAGAAGGGTAATCTCCTAAGCTTTAATTTTGAGGCAAATGGCTTTTTAAGGCATATGGTCAGAAATATCATGGGAACGATTGTTAAGGTTGGCCTCGGGGAAATCAGTATCGATCGTTTTATAGGAATATTGGAAGCAAAAGAAAATCAGCACTCTGTACTTAAGGCCCCTCCAGGGGGGCTATACTTGAAGGATGTCAGGTATTAGTGATTTGAAACTGCCTGCCCGCAACGCTCTCGCTTGCGAGGCTGGCGGGGAAACTTGAAACCCTGGCCAAGACCTGGCATGCAAGGGTATATTTTCTAGCTATAAATTTCACAATTTTACGAATCAGGATTATTTTCCTGCGATGTCGCGCCAGGGCGGGCTGGAACCTGGATAAACACAATTGGCATACAGCAGGTAGCAGGCAGTAAGAAGTATCAAGTATCGAGTTTCAAGTATCAAATAATGGTAGAGGATTTCCCTAAATTAATTGTGATAAGTGGGCCAACCTGTTCAGGAAAGAGTGCGTTGGCAGTGGAATTAGCTTTAATGTTAGGTGGTGAGATAATTAATGCAGATTCTATGCAGGCTTATAAGGGAATGGATATAGGTACAGCCAAGCTTCCCCTATCTGAGAGGAAAGGAATCCCCCATCATCTTATAGATATCGTTAACCCTGATCAGGAATTTAATGCTGCATTATTTCTCCTTCATACCCTTCCAATAATCAGAGATCTCCATGGGAAAAAAATGCCCATTATTGTTGTTGGTGGTACAGGGCTTTATGTTAAAACCCTTTTGGGCGGCCTTTTTAAGTGTCCACCATCTAAGCCAGAATTAAGACAGAACTTAATCGAGGAATATGAAAAGAGAGGCCCATCCTTTCTTTACCAAAGATTATCAAGCCTTGATAGAAAAGCGGCAGATACTATACACCCAAAGGATAAGGTCAGAATTATAAGGGCATTAGAGGTAATTTATCTTACCGGGTCCCCGTTTTCTGAGCTTACCAGTAAGCATGGTTTTTCTGATAGGAGATTTCTCGCTCTAAACCTTTGCCTGAACGTTGAAAGGCAGGTTCTTTACAGCAGGATTAACAGACGAACCATGTCGATGATTGACTCAGGTCTTATTAATGAGGTTGAAAGACTTCTTAAGATAGGATATAGTCCAGAGCTGAAGTCGATGCAGGCTATTGGTTACAGGCATATCGTAGGTTATCTCAAAGGCAGATGGAATCTTGATGAGGCGACCAGGCTTATTCAACGGGATACAAGGCGGTATGCAAAGAGACAGCATACATGGTTCAGGGCTGATCCTGACGTTATCTGGGTAGATCCAGATTATAGACAAAGTATAATCAATAAGGTGATAACATTTATAAACACAACCACATGAGCTTTAGGGGAGATTTCTAAATTTTTTTTGCCTCTGCATATAAAATCTATCTATCAAGCAAGATATGATATAGAATATGATTTAAGTTATAATGGGGGGATATTTAATAGGAGGTTAGGACATGAAGTTTTGTAATTATAGATATGCCTCTTTTGTTTTTTTATCCTTTTTTTCTTTTATTCTGATAACAAGTGGATGCGCTCCTAAAGCAAGACCAACTATAATCACTCTCGACACCCCGGAACACCATGTTTTTAGCGGTATGAAATTGCTGGAAAATGGGAGGATATTAGACGCAGAAAGGGAATTTAATTTGGCTAAAGAACTTGATCCCAAATATTCTCTAGCTTATAAGGGGTTGGGTTTGGTCTTAGGCTTTAAAGGAAACTACGAGGCGGCTTTCCAAAACATGTCCCGGACAAAGGAGTTAGCTAAAAGCAAGGAGGAAAAAGCATTAGCTTATGTGGGATTGATGCGCTTGTATATCCAGCAAAAAGGTAATAACTGGCTAGAGAATGTGGAAGATAATTTTAACAAGGCAAAACTTATACTCAAAAGTTTACCAGATTCCTACTTTTATATGGGTATTGCTTATAAGGAGGCACATAAGTTTGGAGATGCGGCAGAGGCATTCAAAAAGGTTCTGTTAATCAACAAGACCTTTATAGACAAGGCAAATCATCAACTGAAGCTGGTTCAATAAATAGAAGGAGCTATGTCAGGAATATTTATTGGGAAAAAATGGCCCTTTTCGAAAAGGTTAAAAGGGTTAATGTCCACGCACTTTTAATTCAGAAACATAAGTCGGATAAATTCTTTGCTTAAGGTTATTTTTATGAATCAGATTAAAGATCTGAAAGATAAGGGGGGGAGAGATAAGCTCCCCTGTTTTTTTAATAATAAGTCACGTTTTTTACACCTGTGTCTTTTTTTGCTCTTTATGTCTCTGACTTTAAATCTCCTTATAAAGGTCTCTTCAGCTCAGGAGATAAAAGAGGCTGCAATTGATGAAAGAACAGTGACAGGAACAGGGATAATCGTTAAGGAAAATATCGCCCTTGCTCGAAATGAAGCCATATCCCAAGCCTTTTTAAAGGCCATTGAGGAATATATTATTCAAAAACTGGGATCCCAGGGTATGGCCAATAATTTTCAAAGATTGTACGAAGAAATCCTATCAAGAACAAAGGAGGAGATACAGGATTATCAAATAATTTCTGAATTTAGGACTGATAGATATGTTAGGATATTAATGAAGGTTCGTGTAAATAAAGCTATATTAGAGCAAAAGCTCCAAAAAATAGGATTGCTTGGGATTGATGATATCCAGGTTGATGTTCTTTTTCTGGTTTTAGAGAAGAAGGAAGCTTTTCCGGCTATCTATTGGTGGGGTGATCCTTCTAAGCAAACATCATTTACCCAGACGGAGCTAACTCTCAGCCGCGTCTTTGAAGATAGGGGATTCAGGGTTATCAATAGATCTTTTTTCACTCCTGAAGAAAGCTTCGATAGGGGTATGCTAAACCTAATTTTGAGCGATGAACAAGCGGTCAAATGGGGTAAACTTTTATCTGCCCAGATAGTAGTATCCGGTGAAGCACAAGTCTCTGAGACATCAAGGGCATCAGTATATTTAAAGGCTATAAGGGTTGTGGATGGAACAATAATTGCTCAGGGTTACAGGGAAGGGATATCAGACAGCAACCTTAGAGATGATAGGAGTTCGATAGAGTTAGCTATCAATAATTGGGCTAATGATATGATCTCACATATAATTGATGTTGTCAAACCTGCTCAAAAGTCTATTAATGAGATTATTATAATAATAAAGGGTCTTAAGAGCTATAGAGAGTTACGAGATTTTAAGGAATTTTTAAAGAAAAAGTTCCCTGAAATAAGATCAGTAATAGAAAGAAGTCTAAAGAGAGGCTTGATAAAGATGTCTGTAGAAGTAAACGGAGATTCAAAGGGATTGGCCGAAAAAATACTGAATCATCCCAAAAGACCTTTTTCGTTTGAGATTAATGGGCTAAGTGATCAAGGATTTACGTTGGTTATAAGATGACTGTTCCCAATTTGATTACCATCCTAAGGATTATCCTTGTTCCAATTCTTATAATATATATGATCAATAACAGACCTTTAGCTTCCCTTATTGTTTTTATTATTGCCAGTATCAGTGATGCGCTAGATGGTTTTATAGCCAGGGTTTTTAATCAGAAAAGTACGCTGGGGGCTTATCTTGATCCCTTGGCTGACAAAATCCTCCTCATGACTGCGTTTATAACATTGGCTGTATTGAAAATGATTCCATCTTGGTTGGCTGTTTTGGTTATAAGCAGAGATGTCATTATTTTGCTTGGGGTTATGGTACTTTATTTAACCCACTATTCAGTAAAAATTCATCCCTCACTTTTGAGTAAGGCAACAACATGTATGCAGATAGCTACCGTTTTGGTTGTATTATCAAAGGGCTATCTAAATATTCAACCTATTGAAATATACTCTTTCTGGCTGGCAGGTATATTTACCATAGCTTCAGGGCTTCAATATATTAAGGCTGGGATGATTATTTTAAGTAAGGGCGTGAATAGTAATTTTGCTTGACATAACGATAGAGGAATTGATAGATATTTTTTAAAAGGCGCGTAGCTCAGGGGGGGAGCGCTACCCTGACACGGTAGAGGTCACGGGTTCAAATCCCGTCGCGCCTACCAGTAAAATCAATAAGGGGATTGGCAATAATCCCTTTTCTATTTCTGCTTCCATTTTTACCAAAAACTATATTTTCCACCTCATGAAAAATTTTCTGCGGCTCCTTCCTATCTTTTTAGATCTTGTGCTGGTATGCTCAATGCCTCTTTTTTTAAGCCATTCCAAGGCCTCATGATGTAAATCTTTTAGCGCAGAGCGGACCAAATTACCTTGTACATCTCTACCTCTGCCAGTTCATTGCTTAGGCCCAGACAATGGGATAGTCTACCTGCCTGCATTGGATGTGCTGCCAGGTGAGCCTTGAAACCTTTGACATCCTTGTGTCGGAGAATGTGGTTTAGCTTTCGGTGAAAATTGGCGTAACCCTTTTCTATCTCAAGCTCGTCCATACTGTTTTTTAATCATCACTAAAATAAAACCTTTAGGGAGGATTTTTGGGCTATTAAATCAAAGTGTTTACCAGAATGTAGTAGTAATGCATTATTTTCAATGCAGATTAAGGCGATATATGTATCTGTCAATGGCACAACAACCCCGTTTCTAAAGAGATCAAAAGAAAATTCAGACAATCTTCCCCAAAATTCCTCTCCTATAGGAAGGTATGTCAGCCCTTTTAACAGCTCGCTCAACCGATCATATTCCTTCTTGTTCTTAGTACCCCTTAAAAGCTCTGCCTTTATGATTCCGGGAAGCAAGACCCGCCCCTTAATGATTAGATCTTTTATAAGATCACTAAATGCCTTATCACACTGAGGCCGAAAAGAGGCAATCCAAGCAGAGGTATCTATAATGACTTTATCCATCCTTCCTCATTTCTTCAAGTTCTTCCAAGGAATACCCAAATTCATAATTTCCTATTAGTGAGGCCAATTTCTCCCTCCTTCTAACATCAAGAAAGGTTTTTATGGCTAAAACAATAGCCTCTTTTTTAACCCCTGTATTGGCCTCTTTCAAAAGTTCGTTCATCAAGTCATCCTGTATATCTATAAGAGTCCTCATTTTTTCCTCTATTTATATATATTAAAATATATTTTTTTTATATACAAAAATGAGCATTTTATGTCAAGGTAAAAACCGAAGGTCTTTTGGATAGGCAATTGATGGCTTTATCCACCAAGGTCTGTTACTTATTACTCAGGTCATAAGATAGTTTACATTTTTATCATGCAAGACATCTTTATTAAATCTGTAGAGCAGGGCTTTAGCCCTGCCAATAGATGCAGCCCTAAAGGACTGCGCTACCCGCCCGCCTCGCCTGAGGCGAAGCCGATGGCGGGCAGGCATTCTTTAGATGCAA
>JAUWNK010000138.1 GCA_030612685.1 Desulfobacteraceae bacterium | reverse complement strand
TGATGATTTAAGTGACTTTGGCTTTTATGAGGGGAAGTGCCAGGGATGCTACATTTTTCAACCCCTCAATGATTTGGGGCTTTGTGAAGAATGTGCTGGGAAATTAGAACGTGATTTAATTCGGGAACGTGATTGGGACTATACAATATCTGGTTATGGTCTTGGCTTTGCAGAGTGTGAGGAAATACGAAAGAAAGTTATCAAAGAGTATGGTGAAAAATTGGAATTGATAGCACCAAATAAACCAAAAATGAAGAAGCACATAGCTACTAAACGGAAAAAGAAAAAGGCAAAAACTGCATAACGTTAGTATCTTCTCAAAAGCAAAGTAAATATGGCTATCACAGTAAAATTAAAAGACATTATTGATGAAATGGAAATCCAATCTGACTTTCATTCATCGTATTTAAACAAGAAAACGGGCGAAATTGTTATGGCCACAGATGATCATTTCCGGGTGGCGGAAGATGAAGATGATTTATCTGATTATCCAGAGTGGGAACAAGAAGCCATCAAATTGGCCGGAGAAGTTTTAGAGTCAGATGACTATATAGAATTACCTACAAAATTCGATATCCATGATTACAGGATCATGGAGGAGTTCTGTCTATCTCTGAATGATGAAGAATTAAGTGACAAAATGTACCGTTCCATTAAAGGAAAGGGTGCATTCCAGAGATTCAAGGACAACATTTACGAATATGGCATTGAAGAAAATTGGTTCAAATATCGCAGGGAAGCCTTCAAGCGGATAGCCATTGACTGGTGTGAAGAAAACAATATTCCCTATGTTGAGGAATGAACAAATCTCAAAAAGGCCATATAACCATGTAAAAATATGAGAAAAATCCGCTAACAATCGGTTGCACATTGACCGGTGCCACGACGGGCATGTTGAATTTGCCTATTTTTGGGGAGCTTCAACACCTTTTACTTTTAGCCAACTTCCGTAGTGGCACCGGCAAGTGAACCGTTAAGTGGTTCTTAACAAAAATCACAGAGTTAAAAGGTCAAATAATATAACTTGCATTCGGTACGGCAATGCCGTATAATGTATAAAATGATATTTATTGAGACCTCTTTATTTACCAAACTGCTTCCGAATTACTTATCGGATGACGAGTATAGATCCCTACAATGGTATTTGCTTGAACACCCTGAAGCCGGTGACATAATACGCGGTAGTGGCGGAGCCAGAAAGATAAGATGGTCTCAAGAGGGCAAGGGAAAAAGAGGCGGAGTAAGAATTATTTATTATTGGAAAAAGTCGGTCTATGAAATTTGGTTGCTCACCATATACTCTAAAAGTGAAAAAGCATCCATACCTGGCCATGTCTTAAAGAAAATCGCTGAGGAGATTAAAAATGAGTAATCGTGATATTGGCAAAGAAATTTTAGATGGTATCCGAGAAATTAAAAGCTTTAAGAAAGGTGAAATCAAGTTAAAAACATACACCTTAAGTGAACCGTCTCCACCGAAAGTAATTAGGCAAAAATTGAAATTATCCCAATCTGTATTTGCAAGTTTAATGGGCGTTAGTCCGCGTACTATACAAGACTGGGAGCAAGGGCGAAGGCAGCCACAAGGGCCTGCCAAATCTCTTTTACGTATCGCAGAGCAACATCCAGAGATCTTCACAGAGCTAAGGTAGGCACCACCTAACAACCGGATCAACACCAAAAAGCCAACGGCTTTTTGGTGCCGGTTATCCGTTAGTGTTCTGTAAGAAACGCAAGAATTTTTTAATTGGGCACACATCTCCGTTTACGATTTCCCTTTAGAATCGAATTGCAAAGATATTTTCAGAGCGAAAAAGTACTCGACTGGCGGGCCTCACTCTATTAGAGCGTATTCAAACCACTTAAATCCATCACGTGTATTCGTGAATCCCAGCTTCCGACAGATATTTCTGCCAGGGTACCCATACAGGCATCGTGCTTTACCTTGCTTACATCCACTCCTGCCATCAATAGATCTGGCTGCTGAACATAGTCTTTACGTTTTTTATGATTTCTGGCATAATCTTTCAATCTTATGGGGCATACCTCCCTTTTTTTAATGCTGTTGACACCTTATCCATTATATATGGAATGTAGAGGTGTGTCCCATGGGATTTAAAATTACTATCTGATCTCTTATACGAGGCGTTGAACTTATGAAAGGAAGAAAAGGCGAGAAGATTGGATGGATTGGAGGATGGATTGGTGGATTTGTATGGTTATTACTGCTGTCAATTGTATGGTTAGCACAAGGTAAGATTGCTTATGGAATCTGGGGGATAAGTTTATTCACAGTTGCATTTATTTTAATAGTTGTTTTGGCTCCTTGGAAGCACCCTGAAACAAAATATTGGAAATTGATGTTACCAACTTATTTAGTATTAATAGTCTCGGTGAGTTTATATATATGGCTTGAAGGCGGGTTGAAAACACCTGGGCTGAATTGGTGGTCAATTCTGTGGTTGGCACCCTTGTTTATACCCTTTGCTACTATAGGTACACGTTGCTGGAATAATGGCGGCACTTAGTGCTGCACCTGACCGCTAACAGCTCGGCGGTTTTTTGGAATGTCCTGTCCCCATTAAGCTCAGTGGTTTTCAAAGGTCTGTGATCCGCGATGTTGGCGGCAACTGACCTCCGCTTTTAGCAAGCATTAATAAAAACTTTTTCTGTAACAACATATTGAAATTGTCTTTGCTTCTGGCATATGAATAAAGGAATTCAAAACATATTCTCTGAAGTTCCAGAGACATATGAGTTAGTAAACCATATTTTGACTTTTGGCCTGGATGTTGTTTGGCGTAAACGTGCCGCAAAAGTTGCAGCGATGGCTGGTGGTAATCGATGGATTGATATGTGTAGTGGTACTGGTGAAATGGTATCAAATCTTAGCAATATTGCAACAAACGGGACTCAAATATTTGCAACTGATTTCTCATTACCAATGCTCAATAAGGCCCGATTAAAACCAAATGCAAAACATATCAAATTTGTCCTTTCTGATATTATTAAATTACCTTTCCAAGATGACACTTTTAATCTTATTAGCATCTCTTTTGCTACGCGGAATATTAATCTAAATCGAGATATATTAATTCAGAATTTCAAAGAGTTTTATCGTGTTTTACAACCAGGTGGGTATCTTATAAATTTAGAGACGAGTCAACCCCCTTATTTACTTATTAGACGGCTTTTTCACCTATATATAAGATTATTTATTAAACAGATTGGAAGAACAATATCTGGCTCCGGAGCAGGGTATGAATATTTATCGAGAACCATTCCTTTATTTTATTATGCTGAAGAATTAGCGGATATTATGCATCAGGCAGGTTTTAAATGTGTTAGCTTTCAAAAGTTATTTTTCGGTGTAGCTGCTATTCATAAGGGAATTAAACAATAAATTTTTAAATACCAGTTGACAGAATCAAACAGTTTTTGTAAGTTTGTACTGGTGAACGGTACAGCTTCAAGATTAAGTATCGGTTCCAGATCCTTGTTCCGAAGCGTCAAATCTTGCCTCGTGCAGTAATGCGGATTATCCGTAGCGCTCTGACCTGCTTAAGCGTGCCGTTCACCAATTTTTTAACCCCATTAAACTCCAAAGAAACCACTGAAATAGAAAATCCAATACGTAATATTAAATTCCCGGGATACAGTCAATATAAGTGCCCATCTTGATCCTAATGAGTTAAAGTAGTTGCCTGGAAAATGGCTGCGCGATTTCCAGGCAACTGATCTCCGGCATTAAACCTTTCTGTTAAAGGAGATAACACCATGCTTGACAAAATCATCTCAAGGCGTTCTTTTTTGGCCATCTCGGCCATGACCACTATCTCTTGCGCTCTGGATTGGAAAAAAATTTCCGCCTATGCTGCTAAAATGGGGCCTAAAGGCGACTATCCGACCGTTATCATCGGAGCTGGATTAGGAGGTCTATGTTGCGGGGCCTATTTGGCTAAGCAGGGCATTCCGGTAATTGTGGTCGAGCAGCACAATATCCCAGGCGGCTATGCTACCTCCTTTGACCGAGCTGGCGGAAAATTTACCTTTGAGGTATCCCTGCACGGGACCTCTGTCAATAACAATGCTACAGCGCGCATCCTTAAAGATTTGGGAGTGCTTGACCGGTTAAAATTGGTTGAACTTCCTGAGGTCTATCGTTTAAAGACCCAAGAGCTGGATATCTCTGTACCCCAGAAAGACCCAGATGCATATATTCGTCTTTTGGCCAAGCACTTCCCTGACGAAAAGGATGGGATCCGGGGCTTTGTCCAAGAAATGATCGGTCTTGCTGAAGAGGTTGACAGGCTTCATAAGAAGAAAGGGAAATTTTTCAAGCCTATCTTCCCGATTCAGTACCGCAAGATGTGGAATGTACGGAACAAGACCCTGGCTGATCTAATGAACGATTATGTTCAAGATTCCGCTTTACAAGATATTTTCGCCTCCCTGTGGGGCTATTACGGCCTGCCTCCATCCAAGCTCTCCGGGTTTTACTATGCAAATGCCACTGGTGGGTACCTTAAAAACGGCTCCTACTATGTTAAGGAGCGTTCCCAGGACTTAAGCTATGCATTAGCAGATGTGTTCGAGGCCTCTGGTGGAAAGTTCCTTTATGAAACCCAGGTTAAAAGGATCCTGGTTAAGAATGGGGCCGTGAAAGGAGTAGTTTTATCAGGTGAAAATGTCATGCCTGCTCGTGCGGTGGTAAGCAATGCCAGTGCCATCACCACATTCAAGGAGATGCTTCCTCTGGATGTTATACCAGCCGATTATTTAAAAAAGCTGGAGAGCTACAAACCAAGCCTTTCTACCTTTATTGTCTGGTTGGGGCTGAACAGGGAACTGAGGGGCAAGATAGATGGCTGTGGCATCCATGTCTCTTCAGGTCGGGGACCTAAGGCGGATTATCAATCCTGCCTGAAGGGGGAGATAGACAAGGGATCCTTCAGCGTTAGCATCTACGACAATCTCTTTGAAGGATACTCCATACCAGGAACCTCCACTTTGATGCTTCTCTTTTTATGTGGTTATGAACCTTGGCGGAGATTTGAGGCCGATTACCGAGCAGGGCGTAAGGAAGCCTACTACAAGGAAAAGGCGAGATGGACAGAGAACCTCATCCGCCGGGCTGAGGAAAAGGTAGTGCCCGGACTCTCTTCCATGATCGAGATTAAGGAGGCGGCTACGCCCCTGACTAACTGGCGCTATACCAGGAATACACAAGGGTCCATCTATGGGTTTGAGCAGTCCGTGGACAACGCCTTTATGAAACGAATCGACAACCGGACCCCTATCAAAGGGCTCTACCTTGCCAGCGCCTGGGGGAATCCAGGTGGTGGTTATACAGGGGTGCTCAGGGGCGGGGAGATGACCTTCCAGAAGATGATGGAAGATTGGTCAAGGTAATTGAATCTTAGGGCCTGATTAATTGAGATTCTTTGATGACAAATTAAAAAAGTACTCGAAATGCCTGTCATATGAGCGTATAATGATAAGAAAGTATAACCGGTCGTTGTAATGGAGGGGGTGAACCGGGCGGCTGAACTGAGGTTAGACAGATTCCTCGAAAAAAGGCGATCATGGCTCGGGTATCTTGCAGCCAGGATATGGCCATATTTGATTCTAAATTTTAGACAGAAAGGAGGATGTTGCCATGCCTTTTAGAAAGCTGAAGGAGTTTTTAGACACCCATAACATTAAATATGTGACGATTAGTCACTCCCAGGCCTTCACTGCTCAGGAAATTGCAGCCACTGCACACATTCCGGGAAAGGAATTGGCTAAAACGGTGATGGTTAAAATTGACGGCAAGATGGCCATGGCTGTTTTGCCGGCCTCTTATAAGGTGGATTTCGGTCTGTTAAAGAAAGCGGCTGGAGCTAAAAGAGTGGAACTCGCCAGTGAGCAAGAATTCAAAGACATGTTTCCAGGGTGTGAAGTGGGCGCGATGCCGCCATTTGGGAATCTTTATGGGTTGGAAGTGTATGTGGCGGAAAGTTTGGCGGAAGATGAGGAGATCGCATTTAATGCAGGTTCACACACAGAACTGATCAAAGTGTCATATAAGGATTTTGAAACACACGTGAAACCAAAGGTCGTGAAATTTTCATCAAAGCGTTCGGATTAGATGGTCCCATCCTAATTATACGTCTCGGAACTTCTACAACTTATTGAAATAATAGCATTTTTTAGTGGAACATGTTTCATGCAGTCCAAATGGAATAATGGAATATTGGAATGTTGATTTGAATAAGGAAGTTACTCATTTATTAATGCGCCTAAGGCGCATTAACCTCCCTGGCAAGAGTGATTTTGCTAACCTTTCACCTTGTCCAAGGCAAGTTCAGCCTTTGTTCCATTTTCCTATAACCCATTATTCCATCATTCCAGTATTCCAATATTCCAATTGTGAGCGAAGCGAACTGAGTTCTAATATTGGCATCCGTCTGAAAATCCGCCATATAGGCTATGTTCGTTGTGGTTACAGCCGCTTCTTGCGTTTATTCGATACTCACTAACTTACCAACAACTCCATGTCCATAGCCAACCGTTTTTTATTTTTGACAATTCTTCTGATATGCCTGGCCGTTTTACCTGTCGCTGCAATCATACAAACTACACAGACCGATTTAGGTACAGAACTCGATGCGTATCTGCTACGGCTAACTGAATATGGCTTCTATAGGGCAGTGCTTGTAGAGAAGGATGTCTAATCAGTCAATTTATCTGGCATATAACCGCTGCTCTTTTTCCAGTCACTGATCCCCGACGTTGGCGTAATTTAGGATTGTCAGATAGATTGCGTAGATTTTTTTTAGAAAGTAGTATTTAGTGAGGTATTTATAAGGAGAGGTGATGAGAGAGAAGAAGTATGGATGGAAAGGATGGAAGATGCCTATCCTACATTTAAATGATCCCGACTATTGTGAATTTGGCTGCCCTATTTGCAGAAACGCAAGAAAAGGAAATCAGCTTGCCAGATATATCCAGGCCATTGAGATGACATTAACATTTGGTGGTTGTTGGTGGGGAAGAGCCAGAGAAAGGAAATACGGTGTCAAACCTAACGAAACTTTACTGTCCGAGTAAGTAAGTGCCAAATTTAGACATGGTATACAGAACTTAGTTCGCTTCGCTCACAATTGGAATGTTGGAAAAATGGAACACTGGAATAATGGATTCCGGGAAACTGGGGCAGTGGTTTATTGGAAAAAATATATTAGCAAGGGAGTTAATAAATGAAAAATTTCCTTCTTTATAAAATCATCATTCCAATATTCCCTGGCCCAGACCTGACTTGCAGGGCATGGATTCTACAGACTTCAGTTCCAAAAACTATAACGATAAATGGATTTCCCGAGTAAGTCGCACCAGGGCAGGCCACAATTCCATTATTCCATTTGTGAGGAAATACACAACAGACTTAAAAAATCTTTTTAATTTCAGTAAGTTGTAGAAATTCCGAGGTATACAATTAGACATAACTTGAGAAATGATACAAGGAATGGAAAATAGAGACAGAATTAGGCTATTGCAGGACAAGATACAGGAACAAGAATTATGCGGTGCTTTGTTGTTCTATTCCCGTGATATTTTCTATTACACAGGAACGGCTCAGCCATCCTACCTTGTTGTATTACCCCAAGACTATTTCCTGTTTGTCAGAAGTGGCCTTGAATTCGCTTTAAATGATGTATTTATCGAAAAAGAT
>JAUWNK010000159.1 GCA_030612685.1 Desulfobacteraceae bacterium | reverse complement strand
GGTACTTACTAATTTCATAGCTAATAATCTTGTCATCAATTTCCATTTGCCAATTCTCCAATTCTTATATCATGTTTTTATTTACCGTTTCTTTGGTGATCTCTTTTAATTTATACCTTAAAAATTTAGAATCTTCAATAGAAAGTGAATTAACTGTTTCACCACTTTCATCAATTACCTTGAATATCAGATCATTGGGATTTTTTCCGGCAATGGCTAAATTTTTTCCATATTCATTTTCAAGTTTTTGAAATACCTCTTTTTCAACATCATCATGAGGCCCATAATGGGTGATCTTATCTATAATATCAGATGATATCTTATCAATAACGGCCTTCCTCTTAGCCTCAGCAGAGATACTAACCTTGTCTGGTGAGCGAATATTGTCATTCTTTGGTCTGCTTGAGATCCTATTTTGTCGAAGTTGCTCCCCATAGACCCTTAGGACATTATTAACTTGATAAGTGGATATTACCATTACTTTCCCTCAGTCTTTTTATCGGAAATTATGTAATAAAACTTTAGATAAAAATTAAAAATTTTTTAAGTTTTTTTAGATAGAAGGGTATCGGGGCTTCTATATCTTAATCTTAAAATAAGCTGGTTTCGAATCAACTTAATGAGTGTTTTTAATGGAAGATGGTTTAGTTACGAGTTGACAAAAGAGGGATATGTTGCTGTTTTACTGATCTTTTCCTGGCATAAATTTTGCCCTCTATAATTTTGAATTTACCTTAAGACCCGGATGGTCTGAACATAGCGCACCTTCGGTGCGGATCTGTAGGGGTTCGATTTATCGAACCCGCATTGACGGGCGTCATAAATGCCACCCCTACAAGTACTTAAAAAAGAAATTCCTATACAATTAAATTAAAACAACTTGTTAAGTTTTATATATGTTAGTCCGATAATATTAATAAACAATAAAGATCAAAAATAGGGCAGTTTATTAACAATGGAAGTGTTCATTTTTTCCATCCAACATAGATTAAACCCTCTTCATATTTATTGTAGACTTATGGATAGAGGGATTGATAGGCGATTTTCAATTCGTCTGTGCTGTTATTATGAATTTCTTATTTATAAATGGCTGCTAATCCCCCTAAACAATATTTCTATCCACCTTATTAGGTTAATAAAAAGTAATATAGGCAGGACCATTATGCTAAATTCCCCGTTCCCTAAAGGTCATTAGCGGAAAATTATTCCAACCTTATTTAGCCATCAAATAGAAATTTTTTCCAGATCACAGTTATCCCAAATGTATCTATTTGAAATGATTAATAAAATAGTATCACATAAGATGGCATGACCCTTGCTGAAGTTTAATTGATAGTTAAAGCGAGATGATTCGTTATATACCTTTAACGCGAGTTATTAGGTCTGCTGAGTCATTGGGTCTATAGGTCTTCGATTCTTTTAGACGATATAATAGGCTTGTTCAGTAGGATTTGATTAGGGTTGACTAACGACTGTGAGCATCGAATCAGCTCTAAGGTAGCTTTGCTTAATTATAACCACTTTTGTTGAAGTTTTTTTAAAGTAATTTAGTGTCTTTGCCGATATAAATTGTCAGTAGAGACTGATAGCCCCGGGGAAGAAAGTTCTTGGCTAAGGAAAAAAATTCCTTAGTGAGCAAAGATGCAAGAAAATTTTCCTCTGGATTCTTTTTTAAACAGTGGTAGCAATTCCGGACCTTTAATATAGGTGGGGTAATGACTGTTTCTCTTTCAGGAGTTTATACGAGTGGTTCTGCCGGAACACTCCAATATACAGGTCTTACATCCGATACTCCGTGGGTTGATGTGGTCGATGATCTGGTGGAGTTAGAGCGTTTTCATATCAACCGGCTTGAGACCTGGAAAAGTGACTGGGAGGAAAAGATTACCGCCACGCAGGAGCTCGATAGCCGGCTCCTTATTCTTGAAACAAAGGCTGGCAATCTGAATTCCGCAATAGAGTTCTATTCGCGAACTTCTGCCTCCGGCGATGAAGAGGTGCTTACAGTAACCAACACCAGTCCTGCTATACCGGGTGCTCATACGGTGACGGTGGGCAGCAATATTCCCCACAAATTGGCCTCCCAGGGAATGTCTTCAACTGACACAGTAATCTACAATGGAGCTGATAAGACCATGACGATCTATGTAGGTTCTCCCCACATAGATGTAACTGTCACCGATGGTATGACCCTGAGTGGCCTTCAAGCTGCCATAGAAGCAGCCGATTCCTCCGATATCCTCACCGCGGAGATTATCGATGATGGCTCGGGCACCAATCCATATAGGTTAGTCATCACCGCAAATAACGGCGGGCCGGATCATGAGATCTCCATCACACAAAACCCCACTGACCTCAATTATTATGACAACGACATTTCACCTGTAGATTTAGATGATGGCGGCGTTACCTGGACTGGAGCCACGGTCACATCTATGGGGTATTTTACTGGCGTGGCCACCGGCGGTAATGCGTACAGGACTTATACCTTTACCGCAAGTGGAACTGGAACAATGGGATCCGGAAATCTTACCATCAACTGGACGGGAACAAACGGCGGTGCGGGCAGTGGCAGTTTTAGTGTGGGATCGGATTATACCCCAGGGGACACCATTACCATAGAGGATGGCCTTAAACTTGAGTTTGAGAGCGGCAATATTACCAGTACCCAGAATTTTGTTGTAAGGGCCTACAGCACGGATATAGATGACCCAGAAATGGGTACCTGGAATGGAACATCATCTGTTACCTCAGATGGAAATTATCTTGGCAGTACCAACAAGACCTTCAACTTTAAGGTCTCCGGTTCAGATACATATACAATCGGCACTGACTCCTTTGACATAACATGGACGGATACCGAGGGAAACAGCGGCACCATCTCGGTTACAGATACATCTTTTACCAACCTTACCGTCTATCAAGGGGTAAGCATATCCTTTGAGGATACAAAGACGGTGAAGGGTGGAGACACCTTTTCCATCGATGTCTTCAATTCCACCCTTCAGGCCAACCTTGCAGAGGGACTGGCCCAGGTGGAGGTTGAAACCCACAGCGGGTTTGTTGATGAAAATACCTCCTATGTGACAAGCTCTGAAGGGACTTTTTCTTACACCTATGGTGGAGTCAGCCGAACCATAACCGTGGCTGCAAATTCGACCCTGGCCGATTTAAGAGGCCTTATCAATAATGACACCGACAACCCTGGCGTCACCGCAACGATACTCGACGATGGAAGCGGGCTCAGCACGGCCTATCATCTCCAATTAATAGGCAATGATTCGGGAGCGGCCTACAAAATTGAAAATATCACCCATACACTGGATAATTTTGCCAAAGGTGGAACAACGGGTTATGGCTTTACCCAGACCCAGACTGCACAGAATGCTATGATCAAGGTGGATGGATATCCCGCAGACAGTGATGAATATATCCAGAGGGATTCCAACACTATTAGCGATGCAATCAGTGGAGTAACCATGTCTCTTTTGGGCACAGGTATTTCCACCATCTCCATAACCAATGACGCAGGGGCTATCAGAACAAAAATCGAGGACTTTGTTGATTCGATCAATTCTGTTTTAGACTATATTAAGGAAATGATGGCCTATAATGAACAGGGAGAGGGAGAAAACAACGGCCCAATGATAGGTAACTATACCTTCCAAATCGTCCAGCAGAGAATCAATGATATTCTGTCAAGTCCTGTTCCGGGACTGACGGATGGAGTGGATACTTACACCCATTTGGCTCAGATTGGAATAAGGACAGAGGCAGATCAGATCTGGGTTGAGACAGATGATGGTGAAAAATGGGCGATAAATACCCGAAGATGGGCGATAGATACCCCAACCCTGGATGCTGCCTTAAGCAGCGATCTTGAAGGAGTGTGTAAACTTTTTATCGAAGATGAGACAAGTGGCGTAGATGGAATTGCTGAGCTTATCAAGAATGAAGCTGATACACTAACCAAATCATATTCGGATGCAAATCCGGGTATCGTGCAGGTCCTGATCAATAATTACGAAGGGATCATTGATAACATTGACGACAAGGTCGAACGTGAGGAACGGCGCATCGCCTTAGTGGAGAACCGCCTCAACACCAGATTTGCCCGGCTTGAGGTCATATTAGGGCAATTGCAGGCCCAGGAGAATTATTTGACAGCCATGCTGGATAATCTGCCGACAATAGGGGGAGACTAATGCTATGTGTTATCCGTTATTTGTTATTGGTTTTAGGAGAAAGATAATCAGAACTATAGCTTTTCAGATAGTGTTTTTGGGGTAAATGAACCTATATCTGTTAGGGAATCTTTTCGGCATTTCGGTTTGAGTCAAACGGTTGCGGTTGCGCAACTCGTACCTGCCCGCCATTGCCACAGATGCCGGCACATAAGCTGAATACTATCTAAGGCGTTAGCAGGCGGGTCGGGACCCGTAGAGCGGTTACGGATCAGGAGCGCCGCAACCGACTGACGGTAGACGAAACGAGCAGCGCAACCCTGGCCCAGACCTGGCCTCTAATCTTAATAGGCTTATCAAAGCACATAGCGCCTTATAGACTTAACAGTTTAATTTAAGTACGTCGCGCCAGGGCAGGCCGAATAACTAGTAACAAATTAACTTTAAATTACTAAAAGGAGGTTTCAGGTGCAAAATTATGGTAGAAATGATTACAGGAAAACAGAGGTTACCACAGCAGACAGGGGAAGATTGGTGGTGCTCCTTTACGAGGGCGCCATTGATTTTCTGAAAAATGCCAGGCAAAGAATTCATGAAGGTAACATTGAAGGCAAATGCAACAGCATAAACCGTGCCCAGGATATTATCCAGGAATTGGAATTTTCCTTGAATATGAAAGAAGGTGGTGAAATTGCAAAGAACCTGAGGAGCTTATATCAGTTCATGCATATACACCTTATCAGGGCCAAGATCAGCAGGGATGGCACACAAAATATAGATGAGGTCATTTCGATGTTGAGCAGCCTTAACGAGGCATGGGCCGAGGTGAT
Source organism: Desulfobacteraceae bacterium (assembly GCA_030612685.1). Lineage (GTDB taxonomy): Bacteria > Desulfobacterota > DSM-4660 > Desulfatiglandales > B25-G16 > JAUWNK01. The sequence continues at coordinate 942 of JAUWNK010000159.1, read as the reverse complement.
AAAAAGACCAGAGGTGCAGGATATCAGACAGGCCGAACAGTCGCCCTATCCAGGGTTATCTAGAGGAATTGCTGTATAGCCTCAGAGAGCCACAATGAAATAGATATGTCATTTCACGTGGCAGGCATATTGCGTAGCGAGTGGCGTATGAAACATATAATAAAAACAGCAGAGGATATTATTAGTTCTTACAATAAGGAATTATCCCTCTTAAGACAATTGTTGATTATAACTGAATCAATGAAAGGACTGGTCCAAAATCCTCTGCTGGAGCGGATAGGTAGAAAAATCCAAGAAAGAGAAGACATAATAAACCAAATCAAACTAATAGAGAAAAGATTGATCCCACACCGAAAACGCCGGCAATCTCAGTGGGAAGAGATCTCTCCTCAACTCAGAGATAACGCACAATCATTGCTCAAAAGAATCAGGGAGATTATACAAAGAATTCAGACCCTGGATATGGAAACACAGGCCATTCTCAATGATGACAGGGAAAAAGTTGCCTGTAGGCTAAAGAAGGTTTCTCTCGGCCATAAAATAATTAAACTATATGCCCCTTTTCGGGTGAGTATCCCCAGATACCTAAGCCAGGCGGTATGATACAACTATACTTGTTTACGCATTCCTTTTCTTTCTCATCCCTATACAATCATCCCTCAAAAACCTGATCATTTTTGCCTGCCCCGGAAGTAAATCATCGCCTCATTTCACCTGATGGCTTTTTAACATTTCACATAATTCCTTGATATCATGCATATTTGTTTATTTATATTTTTATGGCACGCAAATTGCTAAATTTAAAGTTTATTCTGGACTTTACCCTGTCAGAAAGAAAGCCTTGCTATCTATAGTAGGGTGAAAGAACCAAACGAATCAACAATTTGACGAACTCCCATGGCCTTTCGGTCACAACGAAGCATGAAAGTGTAGCGCCCGTTC
>JAUWNK010000206.1 GCA_030612685.1 Desulfobacteraceae bacterium | reverse complement strand
TCTTAAAGACTATGGGGTTAAAAGGGTCACCATTGCCGAAGGATCTGTGTACATCAAAGGTAAAGATCAACCTTTAAATACTCAAAAAATATTCCAGATGTTAGGTTATCCTCTCCTGGCCCAGCACTATGGGGTAGAACTTATGGATATCCATGAAGAGCCATTTAATGATATAAATTTTGGAGATTTCAGCATCCAGATCTCGAGACCTGTGATGGATGCAGATTTTTTCATCAATATGCCGGTATTAAAGACCCATAATCAGAGCATTCTTTCCCTGGGATTAAAGAATCTAAAAGGGTGTATATCTTTCAAATCAAGAAAATTTTCCCATAGCCCTGATAATCAAATAGATTACTATCTATCTTTATTTGTGGAAAAGATAAAACCATCTCTAACCGTGCTTGATGGTATTTATGGCCTGGAAAGGGGCCCCTATCATGGTAGCATTGCTGTTCGGATGAATGTAATAGTTGCTTCTCGCGATTCCCTGGCCGTTGATATTGTTGGGACTAATTTAGCAGGCCTTAATCCGGCTGATATTCTACATATTAAAGAATATGCAGAAAGAAACAGCAGATCCCTCTCAGTAGAAGATCTTGATATTAAAGGAGAAACAATTCATGAACTAACACATCCATTAAGGTGGGATAACATCTGGAGGGAGGACAATAGCGGTCCAAAGGTCTGGGACAAGCAGGGTATCAGCGGAATATCTTTTCCCAAATACGATAAAACGCTCTGCACTGGCTGTTCCTATCTGTATAACCCGATGCTTCTTATGATCATGTCTGCCTATCAGGAAAAGCCCTTTGATAACATAGAGATCTTGACCGGTAAATCCATGAAGCCCTCGGGCAATACAGATAAAACAATGCTAGTTGGAAATTGTATGATAAAGGCCAACAGAAAAGACCCCACCATAAAAGAGGCGATTATGGCCAACGGATGTCCCCCGTCTTTTGAGGAAGTCATAGAAGCATTTGAACAGTGTGGCATATTGGTTGATATGGAGGGCTATCAGAAACTTCAGTACACACTTATCAATAGATATCAGGGGAAGGAGGAATTTGATGAATGTTTCTTTTATTTAAGATAGCTATGTACTTTATTACCCTTTTACTCCTCAAATTACCAAAGATGCATTCTGTTCGAAACAATGCATCAATAATCTTTGGTTTTCCTATTCATTAGAGATTATAGAATTGGGATAATTTTCCAAGCTTGTCAGTTTTTTAAAAATTTTTCCCAAAGGATGGCAGAGATTGGTGTTGAAGCTATTGAACGATTAGCTGAAGACTCCGAGTCCCCAGGCACTTAGCTTAGTTAAGGATTGAGGAGAATGATATATCTGGGCTGGCTGAGGGAGCGATGAAGATAACCCGGCTACTAGCCAATAATCCCCGGATAATAACACCTGGAGACGCAAAGGAAATTTACAGGGCAGCCCTTTGAAATTTGCGTAAGTACAAAAACACAGGAACAAGGCCTCAGTAGAGATAAATAGATGTTAGTCTTTGGCCCCTATACCATGTGTCTTACGCCATTGGTTTTGTAGATTGCAATTCCTGTTAAATACTTTCAATTTAACAGGCAATAAACATCTTTTGAAAGGTATTCAGAACGGGGGAGAATTATGAAGGGTTTCTATAATCGAATCTTACACATCAACGTTTCTGATCAAAGCTTCCATGTGGAGCCCGTTGAGGATACGATTTTAGACAGGTACTTAGGAGGCAAAGGCCTATCAACTTACCTCCTCTTGAAGCAGAACCCACCTGGTGTTGACCCTCTAAGCCCTGAAAATCACCTCATTCTGGCTACCGGGCCCGTGTCTGGAACCCCCATATGGGGTTCCTGCAGATACGGCATTTTTACAAAATCACCTCAAACCGGTTTTTATTCTGAATCGTATTCTGGTGGAACAGTTGCCGAATATATGACCAAAACAGGCTATGATGCAATCATTATCCAAGGTGCCTCTGATAAACCAGTTTGGCTTGATATCTCTGAAAACGATGTAAGGTTTAATAATGCCCGGGATATATGGGGCTTAGATACATATCAAACCGAAGATCGAGTCCGACAACTCGTTGCTGAAAAAAATCCCAATCACCCAAAGGCAGGGGTCATCGTCATTGGCCCGGCTGGAGAGAACAAGGTGGTCTTTTCGGTAGTAGAAAATGATTATTGGCGCTCCGCTGGTCGAACAGGAACAGGCGCAGTTATGGGCTCAAAGAATATCAAGGCAATAGCTTTTTGGGGTTCCCGAAAAAAAGAGTTTGCAGATAAGAAAATAGTCACCGAGTTTGCCCGGAAAATCGCGCAGAGAGGAAAGAATGATGCAGGCGTTAATGCCTACAAGAGTATGGGAACGCCTATGCTGGTTAAGATAGTAAATGAAGCCGGGGGCTTTCCAACCCGTTACTGGCAAAAAGGCACTTATGAGAACTGGGAAAGGATCAGCTCTGATGCCCTCCATGAACAATGCCAGGTTAAACCCCATGCCTGTTTAAAATGTTTTATAGCATGCGGAAGATTAAGTACGGTCAAAGAGGGAAGACATGCAGGCCTGAGGATTGAAGGTCCGGAATATGAGACTATTTATTCCTTTGGAGGCCTGTGCGAGATCGATAGTATACAAGAAATCATGTATCTCAACGATATCTGCGACCGACTTGGCATGGATACTATCTCGGCAGGTAACTTAGCTGCATTTACTATAGAGGCTGCTAAACATGGAAACATTCAATTGAAGATCGATTACGGTGATGTAGATGCTATTGCCAAACTTATGGAAGATATCGCATTCAGGAGAGGCATAGGTGATATCCTGGCAAATGGTATAAAAACGGCTGCCCATGAGTGGAAAATGGAAGATCATGCTATTCATGTCAAGGGTCTGGAGCCAGCAGGTTATGATCCCAGGGTATTAAAGGGAATGGGTTTGGCCTATGGAATTTCTGATCGAGGTGCCTGCCATCTGAGGGCTACCTTTTACAAACCGGAATTGTCTGGAATGGTCGATCCGGATCAAATCAAAGGCAAGGCTGCCATCTTTACAGAGTGGGAAGACCGATTAACTCTACTTGATGCCCTTATCTTATGCAGATTTTACCGTGACCTCTATCAATGGGAGGAGCTGGCTACTATTATTGAGGGCACTACGGGCCTGAGGCTCACGAAGGAGGATATGCGTTCCATAGCCTCATCCATCACAGATAATACTCGCAAGTTCAATTTACGTGAGGGTCTGACAACAAAAGACGATCATTTACCTTCCCGCTTTCATAACGAGGCCTTGGAATCGGGCAAGGT
>JAUWNK010000104.1 GCA_030612685.1 Desulfobacteraceae bacterium | reverse complement strand
CGAAGGCCTGAACGGCAAGGAGATGAAGGGGCGAAAGCTTAACGTTAATGAGGCTCGCCCTCACTCCGAAAGCCGTCGAGGTGGAGGAAGACAGGGTGGTGGGCGGCGCTCCTATTAAGCGGCGCTGGACATAATAGAGTTGTAGCAGAACTTTCCTGCTCACCAAAATGAATATAATAAAATCCTCTTTATCCCATGAGCAGAGAGGATAGAAACTATAATGTCAAAGGAGATCTCCTTCAACGCCAAATTGACGTGAGGTGGTGGTTAAATTAAACACGGAGGTGAGTTGAGATGAAAGAGCTGATTGAATACATTGCAAAGTTGCTTGTTGATAATCCGGAGGAAGTGAGTGTAACTGAAATTGAGGGAGAACAGACCTCTGTGATTGAGCTGAGGGTAGCCAAGGAAGATCTTGGAAAAGTAATTGGCAAACAAGGAAGAACAGCCAGGGCAATGAGAACTATACTTTCTGCAGCCTCGGCCAAGATGAGAAAGAGATCTGTCCTGGAGATTTTAGAATAGTTGAGCAAAATAGGTCTTAGAGATCTAATTCTGATAGGGCAAGTACGTGAACAATAGGGCCTGGACCGAATTTCCAACATTTTACCTTCTGGTAACCGCCGAGTAAATGACTCTACAGAAGATATACGATTCGTTTGGTGTACGAAGGGCAAAACAATTTAAGCCGTTTTTGTGAGCATGTCCATATATTGTGGTCCATGTATAGGTAACAAAAGTTTCAACTACTATTATAATCTGCAACCCAGACTACTCCCCTAAAAAAGTTTTAATTAGATTTTGAAATCTTCAGTCTAAGATTCTGCCGGTGATTAATATCATTCAACTTGGAAAAAGTTAAATTTCAGATTTAAATAAATGATTTTTATTGTTCAAATTTTAATTGGTAGGCAAAGGAGGCGTTTATATTTAGAAATTGGACCGTTATATTTTCAGGAAATGCTGGAAAGGGGCTAGCCGTTCTTATAGCTTTAAGGGCCTGTGTGTCAAGTATTTCATGCCCGGAGGAGCGGGCTATGTTGGAATCAATTAGGTTACCGACTCTATCCAGTCTGAAGACTATCATAAGACTGCCCTGAATAAAGTTCTGCCGAGCAGATAATGGATAAATCCAATGATTAAGTATCCTTTCCTTTAGCACTTTTGTATATGGATGATAGGTAGAATCCCTGGTATCCAGGGAGATTGTTGCCTCTTTGGTTTCAAAAGGCGGTTCACTATGAATTTGACTGATGTCTGGAGAGTCTTCTTTGCTGTTCTTTATGATCTCTTTAATGGGGGGGCGTATTAAATCTACCTTATAGGCCCTGAGCTTACTCCTGAACCCTGTTATAGGGAAGATACCCTGAAAGGCTATAATTACACTTACATGGATTATAATTGATAATAGAAATGTGGTAGGGACAATATGCTTTCTCTTTAACTCTGAGTAATAGCTATTTATCTTTATTTGTTCCATTGACCCATAGCTCCTCCTTCTTTTTAAACCACCAATCGCTGCTATCTGTCTGAAGAATTTCATTAGCCAGTTTTTTGGCAAAATCAGTAATAAGACGCTTAACCGAATATTTCAGCCATTCTGCAGCGGATTTGTTTCCTAGATCCTGTTGTCTTTTTAGCTCCAGGATAAAATCAACTTGGTCGGCATCCTGAGCTAATCGTGCCTCGAGGGTTTCCCTTGCATTAAATTCATCGATTAAGGATACAATTTCTTGGCCAGAGGTGAGTTTTTGGGCCAAATCACTAACTGCCTTATCCTCATTCACAGTGACGTATCGCTTGTTTACATAGTTATGATCGCCTGTTCTGGCCTCATGAAAATCGTGAAAAAGGCTCATCAGGATAACCTTTTGCGTGTCTGCTTTTGGCTCATTTTTTGCGAACAGGTAGGCAATAATAGCAACCCTGAAAGAATGATCAGCTACTGATTCACTACCAGTGCCCAAAAATTGGTAACCAGACCTTGGTATTTTTTTTAATATGCCTGCTTCAAAAAGAAAATTTACAGTATCTCTCATGAGAATTCCTCTCCTAATGTCAGTTGTCAGTAATGTCAGAATGTCATTAACTTAAGGAAATATTTCACCATACAAGACAAAGAAAACGCTGGGTTCAATAATTTTTTTTCTTTCCATTGATCCCAGAGGAATAGGCCTGCCCTGCGGAATCCCCCTTAGGGGTCTGCAGAGCAGAATTCCACAGGACAAGCATTCCACATGGCAGGGAGTGCGGAAAGCCAAAATACTCGGCCTTTCGGGCAATTTCTGTCCGCCTTATGTCCTCCGCAGGTGGGTCAACTCTACCTCCCCCCAAGTCGCCATTGTTTTTCCAATGATCACCACGCCGCCTCTAATATCTTTGGAGTCTCTGATGGAGTCTATTTCCCTTTCAAGTCTAAATTTAGTGGTTATTCTGTTCCCAAGTGCTGTAGCTGCTGCGTCTGCAATTGATGCTTTATTGGCCACAATACAGACCGCATCAGAAATACCAAGACTCAGGGAGTGTCCTACAGTAGCAGAGGAGGTGCAGATGCCTGTTGGCATCTGTTCAGGATGTATAATAAGACCGAGTTTATTGCTTAACTGGGAGTTTCCGGCAAAGATGGAAACCGTAACAGGCCTTTTGGTTTTAAGAAAAATGTCTCCACCATTTTCAACAATAACTTCCTCGGTATATTTTAGAATATCCATGCCAATAAACTGAGCTATTGTGCCTGCTACTGCTGCCATTGGACCTACACCAAACATTCTCGTAGCTGAAATCATCTCTCTTATTATCACAGGTGCAAAAGGATCTTCAGGGTAAGGGAGAAGGGTTGACAAGAATGAAGATTTTGACCTTATATAATCTTCCAGTTGGCTCCGGTAGTTATGTAGCCTATCCTTGGTCTGTTTACTTAAATCCCTGTTAGAACTGATCAGTAGATCAGTTTCTTTGATCAAAACCCTGAATGAGATTAAATCTTTGGGGTGTACCCGTTTTCTGTATGCATGTTCCTTGGCCACTGTCTAATCTCTATTCAAGTTGGTAGTTAGGTGCCTCTTTGGTGATAATCACATCGTGGACGTGTCCCTCCTTTATGCCTGCGGCCGTAATCTTTAAAAATCTTGCCTTAGCCTGTAACTCCTTTATATCGCGGGCTCCAACATAACCCATACCTGCCTTTAGACCCCCTATAAGCTGGTATATAGTATCTGCCAAGGGGCCCCGATAAGGAACCCTTCCAACTATACCCTCCGGCACCAGTTTTGATTCTCCAACTATCATTTCCTGAAAGTAGCGATCCTTGCTCCCCTCCCTCATAGCCTCTATGGAACCCATACCTCTGTATACCTTATAGGTTCTACCCTGGAAAAGTTCAGTCTCTCCCGGGCTCTCTTCTGTGCCGGCAAGAAGACTTCCAACCATAACTGATAATGCGCCGCCGGCCAGTGCCTTTGTAATATCACCAGAAAATCTTAAACCACCATCTCCAATAATTGGAATATTTGCTTTAGCTGCTTCTCGAGCGCACTCCATAATAGCTGTCATTTGTGGTACACCAACACCTGCAATTACCCTGGTTGTGCATATAGAGCTTGGCCCAATTCCCACCTTTACTGCATCAACACCGGCATCAATAAGGGCCCTGGCTCCCTCTGCTGTAGCTACATTGCCGGCTATCAACTCTAATTTTGGGAAATTCTTTTTAGTGTCCTTCACCGCCTCTATTACACCTGTAGAGTGTCCATGGGCAGCATCAATAACAATAACATCTACATTTGCAGCTTTCAGTCTGTCAATCCTCTCCTCTCTATCCGGTCCGACACCAATTGCCGCACCAACCCGTAATCTACCAATATTATCCTTGCATGAATTAGGGTATTTTTTTATCTTTTCAATATCCTTTATTGTTATAAGTCCCTTTAACTTTCCTGCATCGTCAACAACTAATAATTTCTCTATCCTTCTTTTATGTAATATCTTCTTTGATTCCTCCAGGGTTATTCCAACAGGCGCTGTGGCCAGGTTATCCTTGGTCATTACTTCTCCAATCTTCCTATCCAGGTTTGTTTCAAACCTTAAATCCCTGTTAGTTATAATCCCTACTAAATTCCCTTTTTTCACAACAGGAACCCCGGAAATCCTGTACTTTTTCATAATGTTTAGGACCTCAAAAATCTCCTGTTCCGGGTCAATAGTAATAGGATCAATAATCATACCACTTTCTGATTTCTTGACCTTCTCAACCTCCAATGCCTGACTTTCTATAGTCATATTTTTATGTATAAACCCTAAACCACCCTGCCTGGCCAATGCTATAGCCACTTCCGATTCAGTAACCGTATCCATTGCTGCACTGACAATGGGTATGTTAAGGGATATGTTTCTCGAAAGCACTGTCTTAACATCTACATCTATTGGCAATATAGTAGATTCCCCTGGCACCAAAAGGAGATCATTAAAGGTCAGCCCTTCCTTTATTGATTGATTATCCATTCTTTTCTTCCTCCATATAATGTAAAAGTATGCCCTCTAATAAATCAGAATAACTAATTATTATCTCATTTTTCTCAAAATAATCCATAATTTTTATTACCATTAAGGTGCCAGCCAGAATAATATCCTCCCTTCCAATTTCAAGGCCTTTAATATTCAGCCTTTCCGCTTCTGGCATCCCCCTCATTTTTTCAAAGAGAAGCCTAACATCCTTCTTTCTAATTACAAGACCATTTATCTTTGCCTCAGTAGAGTCATCTTCTCCTATTCCATGTATAATTTTAGATAAGGTAACTACAGTTCCCCCTGTCCCTACAACAGAAAACTTTCTTTTCCTTGTTTCCTTCAATGAGTCGAGCCTTTTTCTAAGCGTATCCTCGATACGATTGCTAAGTTGATGTATCTCCTCATCCTTTGGGGGATCGGTAATTAAATAATCCTCTGTTAAAATAACTACTCCGAGCTCTATTGATATGGATTTTCTCTCCTTATCATTGGTCGAGATAAATTCCGTGCTTCCACCGCCAAGATCAAAAATAACAAAAGGCTCTTCCCTATTATTCAATGAAGACAAGACTCCCCTACAGGTCAAGTCAGCTTCCTCTTGGCCGGAGATAACCTTTACATTATGACCTAACTCCTCAGCAATCAAGGTAATAAAATTGTTCCTATTGACCGCCTTTCTAACCACTCCTGTTGCTACTACAATGGGAGAAAGAACACCAAATTGGCTGGCAATGCCAAAAAAATCCTTAAGTGCAGAAATGCTCTTGGACATAGGCCCCGGCTTAATGGTGCCAATTTCTTTCTTGTTAAAGTCCTCACCCAGTCTTGCAATAATCCTTCTTCTTAAAACCGGCTTTAAGGGACTGTCCGGCTTGCCTTTTTCAGCAATCAACATCCTAATGGAGTTGGTTCCTATTTCTATGGATGCAATATGGTTCATAATTTTATATATCGGGATTTCTACAACTCATTGAAATCATAGGTTTTTAGTATAAGTCGATTTATGCAAGACACATGGAATGATGGCCCGCCCTGGTGCTACTTGCCTGAAACAGGCTGTTGTCTCTGTGAGATTCTGGAAACGGAAGCTGTAGAAATCAAGCATTGCAAATTAGGCCTGGGCCAGGGAGTACTGGAGTAATGGAGTAGTGGGTAAAAAAAATTGAATATTGATGTTGGAAATTCACAATTGTCAATTATCAATATTCAATATTCATTTAATTGAACCCATCATTCCTGTATTCTATTTTTCCAATATTCCAATGGGGGCGAAGCCCTAAGTTCTTATCTTTTTAACTCAACTTATTAAGCGAGACAAGACAGACTTTAAGGTATCTATCCTTCCAGAATAAAAATGGTCTGCCCCTTCAATGACCTCAAAACGGGCCTCTGGATTCCAGGTATCGATAAAATCCCTTATCTTATAAGCTTGTGCAATATCATCCATGCCACCGGTTACTATTACCTTTATCTTTGGGTTAAAGGATAAAAAGGAAAAATCTAAAAAGGTAACAGGTGGGGATATCATAGTTATTCTGTTGATCATAGGCTGAGTGTCTCTGACTTTGGCATTTACCCATGCCCCGAATGAATAACCAGCCAGATCAAAATCTCTCTTTCCCAGATCATACATATAAAGTAAGGCAGATTTCACATCCTCCTTTTCTCCTTCTCCCTGGCCATAACTCCCTTCACTATCTCCTACACCCCTAAAATTGAATCTCAGTGTGGAAAAACCCTTGCCCTGATAAATCTTAACTATTGTCTCTACTACCGGATTATACATATCACCACCGTAAAGCGGGTGAGGATGGGTGATTACAACACCTCTTTCCCCTTCCTTCAGATATAGTAATCCTTCAATGTGCAGACCCTTAGAGTTAAATCTGATTTTTTCTTCGATCATACAAGATAGTAGCCTTTTTTCTGTTGGTCTAATATGATGCATTCGTAAAAAGTCATAGGCCGAGGTCATTGCGAGGGCTTTAGCCCGAAGCAATCTAATAAATACAAGAACTTATGGAATATGAGCCCGCCCTGGCGCGACATGATGTGCATCAGACACTAATCCTGCTCCTTCTGGTTAGCTAGTTTTTCTTTTACTGCATCAATGCGGTTCAGGTCTGGGCCAGGGATTGCTTCGCTCCGCTCGCAATGACATGCTTTTTGACTTTTTACGAGACTATCAATCTATGGAGTTAAAATCTTTTAAAGAGATTATTCATCTCTCTTTTTAACTTATCTGGCACCAGATTGAGATCCTTATCTGGCAAGATGGCAAATGTAGCCTCTCCTCTGGCCAAAATATTTTCATCCTCATCTTGAATCAATCCCTTGGCCTTGCATAAACGTCTGTTTCCCCCTTCTACCATCTTGCCCTTAACGGTTAACAACCTGTACAATGGAACAGGCCTGATGTACTTTATTTTCACCCTTCTTGTAACAAAAAAAATTCTCTTGAAATATATAACAGCCCAGGACATGACTTCATCTAAAAGGGTTGATACAATCCCGCCATGAGCCATATTTTCCCATCCTTCATAATTTTTTCCCAGGGTTATATCTGAACAAACATACTCTCCCTGTCTGTAGAAACTTAGCTTAAGCCCTATTGGATTTACAGTTCCACAGGCAAAACAGTTATAGCCTTCAAGTTTAGGAATACTCTCTATTGTTTTATCCATCTTAAAAATCGTAAGTACTCACAGTTTTGTAACATTAGGCATCTTAGCTCACTACTCTTCCCAGAATAGTATGCCAAATAATATCGTGGCCCCACTCATGAATAATTTCAACGGGATACTTAGATAATTGCAACCTGATATCCCTTGCCTGATTCCTCATCAGTCCAGAGAGAATAAAGTATTTTTTCTTAACAAATCCATCCCCCTTTATCAGTTCTAAGATAATATCATAGTGGATGTTGGCTATGAGCAGATCAGAGTAATAATCTATAAAATTTTCTGCCAAACCCTCTCTAACTTCAATCCTTTTCTCTAACCCATTCAATCTAACATTCAACAAGGCTGTTCTTACTGCCAGTGGATTAATATCAACAGCTAAAATTCTCCCTGATCCCAGGAGGGCTGCACCTATGGCCAGAATTCCTGTACCTGTGCCCAGATCAAGAACCCTGTGGAATTGGTATTTCTCATAAATTTTCACCAGGGCTAATAAACAATCCCTTGTTGTAGGATGTAGGGAGGTGCCAAAAACAACTCCAGGATCCAGCAATATTTTTATTTCCTCATCGCCTTCTTGACTATCTTTCCACGGAGGAACAATTAAAAAGCGAGATACCTTATGTGGTTTAATCTTGCCACCCAGCCACTCCTCATAGGTAAAATAAAACTCGTCCATCAATCTTAATCTCTTATCCTTATCAACTATCCTTTGCACAAGTCCCTTGGATGGACGAGAAAAAAACAGGAAGGAGCTATCTTCCTCAATCCAATTTCCCAGAAAATCAGGCCCTAAAAGGGTCTCTTCCTCCCTATTTAGGGGACCTTCAAGATAGTAAATATAAAGGTCCTGATAAGGAATACGGGCGACTGTATGGTCGATTTTCAAGGTATTCAGCATTTGCTTGACCTTTGTTAGGGAAAAATTTATTTAAAGGATGTTGTCATTTTTTATCTACATCTGCAAGGATATTTTATTGACATGAAAAAAGATTTTTCGTAAAAAACATTCTCCACAAGGATCAATAAAATCTCAGGAGATTAGCCTTGTTAAGATCATTTAATGTAGTTTGTCCATTCTGTGAAGATATATACCCCTTCCCAGAAGATATTGAAAAGATTTACAGATGTCGATGCGGAGCTGTATATAAAATCGCCTGGCGGTATGATATGGAAGATACCGTGGACCAGTTAGCAAGATTCTTTTTAAAAGATGAAGACTCTTTAGAAAGTAAATTAGGGAATGATATTTTATGCCATGCAGTTGTCTATGAAGATATACAGAATCTTATAAAAATGAAAATGGAATATGATGCAGTTAAGTATATTCGCCAGATCCAGAGCTTTGACCAGAATTACCCTCAAAAAGTTGGTCTTGTCTGGTTAGGTAATTATAAAGGAAAATATTTTCACACTTAACCCCACTACTCCCCCATATATTGGCTATACATGTCTCTTATATACATTCCTTAACCAGATCACTCCAAAATAAATACCCACGGGCTTACACCCGTGGCACTTGGAGACAAGGGCAGGCCTTGATGTTTTTTCTGAGTGACTGGTGAGAGGCCGCCGTCCTTTTCACGACTTATCAGCGGGGGAAACCGCAGCCCCCGACTTGTCGGGGGAATGCGGAGGGGGCAAAACTCCCCTGCAGATAAGTCGTTGAAAAGACCAGGCCGAGAGCCTTGGAACGGAAGAAAAGACATCAAGGTCGTGCTCATTAAGGCATTCACCCCCGGGGTCCTCTGCCGATTGTTGATAGGTATTTTAAAAGCCGTCTGCAGTGTATAGGGTTAACCTTGAACAGTAAGTAGCTAAAGGATAACTACCAAAAATATGGACACAACCACCCATGCACTTGCAGGATACATCATTGTCAAGACTGGCTTGAATAGGGATACCGGAAGATGGGGAACAATAGCAGGGGTCATTGGCTCCATTTTTCCTGATGTGGATGGAATTCTGGGGATATTCCTCGGCACAGAATTCATGATCAAATATCATCGCGGTATGACCAATTCCATTTTCTTAACTATTCCCATCTCTCTTCTGTTTGCCTGGCTTTTTGTAAGGCTCTCCAGGATAAAAAAATTCTGGACCTTTTTCCTTATATTTGTAATAGAGATTCTGGCCCACACCTTTATGGACCTTATAACCTCTTTTGGGACCATGATCCTGATCCCATTATCAAATAGTAGGTTTAGCCTGGATTGGGTATTTATCATTGATCCTTATTTTTCCTTAACTTTCCTCTTACCTATAATTGCTATATCTGTCTGGAAGAGGAGGGCCAATAAAATTGCAATAATATCTGTGATTTTGGCTGTCCTGTATATTTCCCTTTGTGCCTATAATCATAGTTGGGCCCTAAATCTAACAAAGAGATATTCCGCTGAAAAGGGCTTTTCTGTCCAGAGGTTAGCCTCTCTTCCCCAACCTTTATCCCCCTTTCTTTGGGGTAATTATATCCTCACGGAAAAAAGGATTTATGCCGGGTTCGTCAATCTTATTGGAGATATAGAAAAGGTAAAAAGGTTAGATAGGAATTTTTTAAGCAGGACTTTTTCAAGGTATAAGCCGATAAGGTTAATCCAATACCGGACATGGGACCGCTTTGACGATTCTCCCTGGGTAAAGAGGTCTTTAGAATTAGAAGGGGTTAAGGAATTCCTGTGGTTTGCCCGGTTTCCTGCAGCAAGGTATAGGGAAGTTATAGATGGAAATAATAGGGTTGAGTTCTTTGACCTACGTTTTGGCGAAATAGAGATTAGAAGGCCATTTCTATATGTTGTTGATTTTGATCAAGAAGGAAATGTAGTCTTCCAAGGGTTTCTTAGGAAGTCCAAATAATACCCTTTTGAGGCAGAAAATCTAAGTACCAGACAGTGCCTTTCTCAAGGCTGATACAAATCTGTCAAAGGTCTCTGTTCTATGTCTCCTGCCTTGACGTGTCAGATCAGAGAACATTTTTTTTCTCAAACCTTTAGATATTTCCAATTGGACCCCACCACCACTCTGAGATCGATTGCATATGTTTCTCTGACTTTTCCCCTGTAATGACGGCCTTGGGCTTTTCTCTACGGTGAATCCAGCCCGGGTAAGGGCTTTTTTAATCTTTTCTTTGAAATCGTTATCTTTGCCGCCAAGGTACACTACTTCTTCATCCTCTTTGCAACCATGGAGCGCCAGAACTGTCTTGTACTTTTTTACTATGCTGATCCCCTGCGGTTCATCGAAATTCTCGCTGGTGATATGCAGATCAGAGTTCCTCGTTTGCTTTATCCCCTCGAAGCAATAAAAGGTATGTAAACAATCAGCAATTTCATCGGCAAGCTCCATAGTTCCCGGTTCAATGCCTCCACCATGCGGCGCAATAACAGCTATTCCAGAAGTGCCTTCTCTTAAGCTAATCCGATAGTCTGTTCCTTCCTGCTCGTCCCACCTTAGCTGCTTGTAATTTTTGTATTTGTCCATAGTCGCCACGGCTACCTGATTATTCTTAGCATATATATGGAGGTCATAGGTGTGGTTTACTACATCAAGTGCAATGAATTGTACCCAGCACCACAACCAAGGAAAATGACCATTAATGGCGGGTTTGAGGGAATATCACAAATCAAGATGTGATAATCATATTTCCTTAG
>JAUWNK010000108.1 GCA_030612685.1 Desulfobacteraceae bacterium | reverse complement strand
CTTAATATTTATCCTTGGAGCAATGCTGATTCCCTTTTTAAAGGGAAAACTAAAGCAGGTATACATTCTTGTGGTCCCTGCAGTGGCCTTTTTAGATATCTTATATCTAACTCCAGGCACCAGCTGGGTATACAACTTTTTGGGATATGACCTCATCTTTTGCAAGGTTGATAGACTGAGTTTAGTAGTAGGATATATATTTGTAATTATAGGGTTTTTGGCCATACTCTATTGTCTGCATATAAAACATGATGGGCAATATATAGCAGCCTTCCTGTATGTTGGAAGCTCTTTAGGGGTAGTTTTTGCTGGAGATTATTTCAGCCTATTTGTCTTCTGGGAAATTATGGCTGTGACATCTGTGTTCCTCATATGGTTTCAAAAAGACAAGGATTCTCTTAATGCCGGCTTTAGGTATATTCTAATGCACATATTTGGCGGTTGTTGCCTATTAGCTGGTATTATTATTTATACTGTCAGCAAAGGATCCATTGATGTGGCCCTCCTGGAACCCAGTCCTGCCTACTGGCTCATACTTATTGGATTTGGACTGAATACCGCCTTTATTCCTATTCATACCTGGTTGCCAGATGCCTATCCAGAGGGGACCATTACAGGAAGTGTGTTTCTTTCAGTTTTTACCACAAAAACAGGTGTCTACGTATTGGCAAGATGTTACCCGGGTGTGGAGTTGCTGGCCTACATGGGTGGCATCATGGCAGTATACGGTGTTGTATTTGCATTGCTTCAAAATGATGCCAGAAGACTCCTTGCCTACCATATCGTCAGCCAAGTGGGATACATGGTGGCAGGGGTTGGAGTGGGAACTGCACAGGGTATAAATGGTGGAATAGCCCATGTCTTTAATCATATCTTATATAAGGCTTTACTCTTTATGTGTATGGGATCGGTTATGTATATGACAGGAAGAAGAAAATTAACAGATATGGGCGGCCTGGCAAAGTTTATGCCTATTACCTGTATCACCTTTGTCATAGCTGCCCTTTCCATTTCCGGGGCACCAGGATTTAATGGGTTTGTAAGTAAGGGGATGGTTATAGCCTCTGCAGTAGAGGCTCATAAGCCTATCTTGGAGCTCATGTTGATCCTGGCATCCGTAGGAACATTTCTCTCCTTTGTGAAACTTGGCTACTTTGCCTTCTTTGCTAAAAACCCCGAGATAAGGGCCAAGGAGTCCCCCTTTAATATGCAACTGGCCATGGGCTTGACCGCCTTTGCCTGTGTGTTTGTTGGTTTTTATCCTAAGATACTATTTGACATACTTCCTTACAACGTGGTTGGCTATCATCCCTTCACCCCTTCCCACATATTTGGAGTTATTCAGCTATTTATGCTAGCCGGAGTAGCATTTATTTTAGCAAAGGCCATGGTTGTACCTCACAGTGCAACTATTTTAGACTTTGACTATTTCTATCGAATGGGAGGAAAGGGTCTGATATGGGTGTGTACTGTACCTATGAGCAACTTCAGGACTAAATCGCAGGTGCGCTTATCCAGGGCAGTATATATCATTGCCCGCTTAGCCAGGAATCCCATCTCGATCCTTGAGATACCAACAGCATACATTTATCTAAGAATCACCAAAGGGCTGAGATATGTAGGCGGGTTTTCTTCTGGTGAGACTTATGACGAAAACTTATATAGAAGACCTATCGGCGTGGGAGTTCTTATGGCCATTATACTCCTATTTGTTTTTGCTCTGATTTATTTTATTTTTTAAAACTCAAAAGATTTACTGATTTCTACCTGAATATCCTTAATTAGGAGATGGTAATAGTTCAGCTTTCCATATTGTCATTTCGACCGGAGGGAGAAATCCTAAATGCCTACAAATGGAAGATATTATGTATATCTAATTACAAACTGGAACAATAAAGTGATGTATGTGGGAGTAACCAATAACCTGGAACGGCGGATTTATGAGCATAAGAACAAGCTGGTCAAAGGATTTACCGAAAAGTACAATGTTAGCAAGCTGGTAAGATTTCTCCCTTTGGTCGAAACACGAGACGTAACTACCGCTATTGCCAGAGAAAAAGAGATAAAAAAATGGCGGAGAGAGAAGAAGGATCAATTGGTGAATAGGATGAACCCAAACTGGGAAGATCTGAGTTCAGGATGATAAAGATTTCTCCTATCCTCGGAACAAGGATTTCTACCGGAGCCTGCCCTGAGCGTAATGCTAAGATTCCTCGCTTTGCTCGGAATGACAGAAGCGAAGGGGTCGAAATGACATGTGGTTTAACTATTACAGCATATGTTATTTAAGCTTTTTAATTTTACGAAAGAAGGTTGATTTTTTTATATGCCTTGGGCATATTTTTAGTAAATAAAAATGACTTTTTAACTTGGTAATTCCATGCAGCTTGCTGCAGAGTTTCCATAGTCATTGCGAGCGTAGCGAAGCAATCTCAAAAGAAAAGAGAAGATTGCTTCGTCGCTTCCGCTCCTCGCAATGACAGTGAAAAGGGTTTTTTTGCATTATGATACCCTGAAGGTTGCTGCAGGGACATTAATTCATCAAAAAAAGAAGAGGCAAAAGAGTTAATACCAAGTTGCAATCATGTCATTGCGAGGAGCGGAAGTGACGTGGCAATCTATCCTATTGAGATTGCTTCACATTCATTCGCAATGACGTTTATAAATAGTAGTAGTTTGAATGCAACTTGGTATAATATATTCAAAATAAGTTAAAAAAGGAGAGCCAGTTATGGAAATCAAAAAGATGTTGTTTGTGACCGATTTTGAGGAATTATGGTTTGATGCCTTACAGTCATTGATGGTTCTTAGAAAGGCAGGCCTCGAGCATGTGGTGCTCATGCATGTGATAGATCGTAGTATAGGCTATTATACTACGGATGAAAAGAAGAGGCTTGCGGCAATGGCTGAAGTCCGTTTTGTGGATTGGGCACAGAGTCTATTTGAGAAGGGTATGGAATGCGGATCGTATATCGTAGTGGGAGATACGGTTTCTAAGGTTCTGGAAACCGAAAAAGACGAAAAGGTAGACCTTGTTATAATCAGTCGTCAGAAAAGGACTAAACTGCAAAAGCTCTATATTGATTCTAAGACAATAGAATTCCTTCGAAAGACCAATACGCCGGTCCTTGTACATAAGTACAAGTTAGAGTCTGGCGGGGTAAATGAAAGACTGTTCGAGAGGCCACTTTTGGCAACGGATTGGTCTCCTCCTGCTAATAGGGCACTGGAGTTTTTAGTCGGTCTTAAAGGTATTATTAAAAAGCTGCAGGTAATCCACGTTGTAACTGAGAAGGCCATGGAGGGTTTGGGGAAAAGGGGGCTTATGAAAATGGAAAGGGAGAATAGAAAAAAGCTCGATGAATTATGTGAAGCCCTTGAAAGTGAAGGAATAGAAGCAGAATATCACCTCTACATAGGCGATCTCACCCAGATTGAAAATGCAGCCCGGGAACGTGAGGCCACTCTCATTGCCACAGGGACATCTGGAAAGAGTGCCTGGCAGGCGAGATGGTTGGGAAGTGTTTCTCAGCAGGTAGCAGAGGTATCAGAATTGCCCACCTTATTAGTTCCTTAGTATATGTAGCTTAATCAATCCATTTAGCAAAGGGGGGAGGCAATGAAAGGTTTTGTCAAAAAGGCTATTTTCCTTATTATTATTGTGTGTCTTTGTGTGGCTGTGCAATTTCAGATTTTCACTGCCTCTGCAGAGAAGGAAGAGGAAAAAGCCGTCTATGTAGGAATGGATAAATGCAAGACATGCCACCCCGAGCATGTAAAGACATACTCCGAATGGAAGTATTCCAAAAACTTCCGCATACTGGAAATGAGAGGCAAGGATCATGATCCTCAATGTCTTTCCTGTCACACTACTGGATATGGTAAAAAAGGTGGCTTTAAGAGTGTAGAAGAAACACCTCATATGAAGAATGTCCAATGCGAGGCATGCCATGGGCCGGCAAGCCTACATTTAAAGGCACCCACCGTAGAAGAACATCAGAGAACCTTAAGCATTCCTAAAAATATTTGTACCTCCTGTCACTACCAGCATAAACATATAGGGTATTGATGGAAAAAATAAAGAACAACCTTATATCCTTTCTGCGCAGATTAAGCACTGCAATGCTTTTTCGTAGTTTAAGAACCAAGATAATTCTGGGTGTAAGCTTAATTCTGGTTTTAGTAATAGGCGCCTTTACCTATTATAATACGGTGACACGAATAAGATTCCACTTGAAGAAACAGGAAGAGAGGGCTTTCGATATCAGTGATACTGTAATGAAGGGGATAGAATATCCCATGCTTGATGGAGAGATGGATTATGTACAGGCTATATTACAGAGATTAGGTATGCTTGAGGGTCTTGAGGTAGTGAATCTCTGTGATTTAATTGGCACAATCAGATATAGCAGAAATCCTGCTAATATAGGCAAGGTTAGTGAGTCCGGGATTACCATGAATGCCCTGCGCAACAAAGCCTTGGTCAAGGGCCTGGAGCTACATAGGGGAAGAAAGGTATTTTCTCATGCCATCCCCATTCATAATGAAAAGTCTTGTTTTAAGTGTCATGGAGGTAAAAAGGATATATTAGGGGTGTTAACAGTAGGAATTGACTGGGGGCCTATTGAGGAGAGGATAGCAGCACTTCGGAATCGAGAGATTACCGTGGCGGTGATTTCCCTGGTAATTATAGCCTTTTTCTTAATCCGATGGTTATCCAAGTATATTACTCAACCTATTTTAAAAGTAACTGAATTTGCGGATGAAGTCAGCCGCGGGAGACTAAATGCCAGATTAGATCTTGGTAAGAAGGTTAAATGTTGGGAGATAGAGAGATGTGATAAAATCGACTGCCCGGCACATAAAGAGACTGACGTAATGTGTTGGTATATAGATAGTACCTATCATAGAGGAGAGTCATCTGGAAAATTCCCGGAAAAACTGGAGGGCTGTCGTAAGTGCACAGTGTATAAGACACATGTAGGTGATGAAATAGTCCGGTTGGGTAATTCCCTGGTACATATGTTAAATAATATGAGAGAAATGTATGAAAAAATCTCTTCATTCAGTAAAGATCTGGAGTTACAGGTAGCCAAGAGAACAGAGGAATTGGAGCAAAAGACAAAAGAACTTGAGCAGGCAAACATAGAACTCAAAAAGCTTGACGAACTAAGATCTACATTTCTGGCAAATATGTCCCACGAACTCAGGACCCCTCTAAATTCTATAATTGGCTATACGGATCTGCTCTTAGATAGGGTGGATGGGGATATTACTGAAGAGCAAGATAAAAGCCTGACAAAAGTCCACAATAATGCCAAAAATCTCCTTACATTAATCAATGATATCTTAGATATGTCCAGAATTGAATCTGGAAAGGTGGAATTAGACTTGAGAGAAGTCGATTTACAGGATATTATCCAAAAAGCGGTCTACTCCCTTGAACCATTGATAAACAAAAAGAGGTTGATAATAGATACTGATTTTGATGAAAGATTACCCCTGGCATACGCAGACCCAGATAGGGTCAGGCAGGTGGTAACAAATCTACTGCATAATGCCATTAAATTTACCTCGGAAGGGCGTATAACCCTAAGTGCCAGGCCCTCCCAGGCACCTAAATTCGTTGAGGTCTGTATTTCAGACACAGGCATGGGAATCAAGGAAGAGGATCTTAACAATCTCTTTGATATGTTTAGACCGCTTGATCTCTCAGCCACACGTCCATACGGAGGAGTCGGCTTAGGGCTTAGTATCTGCAAAGGGTTGGTTGAAATGCAGGGTGGAAATATCTGGGTAGAGAGCAAATACGAAGAGGGCAGTAAATTTTACTTCACCTTGCCTGTAAAAGAAGGATAGCATTGTAAGAAAAAGGAGCAATAGGTTCGTAAATACTCAATATGCTGGGGCAGCATAAAAGGCTTACGCCCGCCCGCCTCGCCTTGCGTCTCGCATGGCGGGCAGGCCTAAATTCCTAACCGGAGTTTACCCCTGGCCCAGACCTGATTTACCGTGTGCAAGCGCTATGATTTCAACTTTCGAAATTTTACAACTAAACTACCGTATTCCGGGCAAGTCGCACCAGGGCGGGCCGTAAGGGTTTTATCCGCAGGATATTGAGAAATTACAAAAGATCGTCTAATAAACAGGGTTTAAACACGGACAGCCATGGACAATAAGGGAATTCAGAAAGGTTCGTTACAGAAAATTTTAGTGGTTGAGGATAATCAGGATAACCGGGAATTGGTGGTTAAGGTCTTGAAGATCAATGGCTATCAGGTAATTGAAGCAGTTGATGGGGAAGAGGCATTAGAGAAAACAAAGACCGAAAACCCGGATCTGATTCTTATGGATCTTTTTATCCCGAAGATAGATGGTTATGAGGTAACAAGAAGATTGAAGAGTGATAGAGACCTTAGGCGTATCCCGGTAATTGCCCTGACAGCCCATGCAATGAAAGGGGATATGGAAGTTGCCTTGGCCGCAGGTTGTGATGGCTACATCTCTAAGCCCATCGATGTCCGGGAATTACCTAAACAAATCGAATATTTCCTGAAGCATAATCCATAATCCATTTATGGCGATTTAAATGACTAACAAGGCCAAGATATTAATAGTGGATGATGATATCGATACTGTAGAATTACTGACCAAGAGGCTGCGTGCTGAAGGGTACAATACCTCAGAGGCCTATGATGGGGAGCAGGCTCTGCAACAGGTAGAGGAATATCAGCCTGACTTAATAATATTAGATATAATGATGCCCAAAATAGATGGCTATGAGGTATGCAGAAGGCTAAAGGGGTCTGAAGATACCAGGCTTATCCCCATTATTATGCTAACTGCGAAGGGGAAGATACCTGATAAGGTGAAGGGATTGGGCATTGGGACAGATGATTATATTGCAAAGCCCTTTGATTATAGAGAACTCTCACAGAGGGTCAGGTATTGGAGTGCAGTCAAGAGGGAAGTGGAGGGAAGATTAGGGGAAATAAGACGCCTGGAGCAGGAACTAATCAAATCTGAAAGGTTAGCAGCTATTGGGCAAACCGTAGCCAGTCTTGCCCACTATGTCAAAAATATTTTGTTTGGACTAAAGGGTGGGATCTATTTGGTAAACGAGGCCCTTAAAGAAGATGATACAGATTCTCTGAAGGACGGCTGGGATATGTTAGAAGGTAACATGGGCAGGATTTCTGGTCTGGTTCTTGATCTGCTTGAGTATTCCAGAGAACGCAAGCCAGAGTATGAAAAATGTTTCCCCAATGAGATTGCAAATGAGGTCTGTGAACTTATGGAAGAGAGCGCAAAAGAATATGACATAGAGATTATTAAAGATTTTGATCCATCCATGGGTGAGGCATTTATGGATCCCAAGGGTATTCATCGCTGTTTGCTTAACGTGGTTTCCAACGCCATAGATGCCTGTATTTATGACTCTAACGAAGAGAAGAAATGGGAGGTGCAGGTAAGGACAATTCTTGAAAATGATGGCACGGTCGGATTTGAGGTCTCAGACAACGGTTGTGGTATGGATGAAAAAGTCAAAAAAAAGCTATTTACCAGTTTTTTTACCACCAAAGAGGGAAGAGGTACTGGTCTCGGTCTCCTGAATACCCAGAAGATAGTTCAGGAACATGGTGGAACCATCACTGTAAACTCACAACCCGGAAAGGGATCAACCTTTACAATTCGACTGCCATATAGGGATGTAGACACACAGGGAGCGATGGAAAAAGGGAGCCAGAGCTAATTTTAAGTTAAGAATAACTATTTAGCCACGAAGTCACCAAGACACAAATAATTGACAATTGGAATTGGGGACTTCGTGTCCCTGGCCCAGACCTGGCATGAAATGATTAACTATATTATATAATATAAATAGATATTATAGAAATTGATATATGCTAAGGAGCTCGCGCCAGGGCAGGCTTTGTGGCTGATTAGTAACGCTAAGAAATAATAAAAGGAGGATACATCATGAAGAAGGTTCTTGTTGTTGACGATGATGTTGATGTGAGAAAGGTTGTCTCAAAACTTGTGGAAAAAAGCGGTTATAAAGTAATTGAAGCCAAGAACGGTATAGAGGGTATGAGTAAGGTAAGGGAGGATAAACCGGATTTGATTATTTTAGATATGTTGATGCCAAAAGAGAGTGGAATCAGGATGTATCACGAATTGAAGACCGAGGAGCCTTTAAAAGATATTCCTGTGATCGTGCTCTCTGCTATACCCAAAAAAAGCTTCCTTCGTTCCCAGAAAGTCCTGGATGAATTTGCCGGTCAATCTGTACCTGAACCTGAAGCTTATATTGAAAAACCAGAAGAACCAGAGGAACTGGTAGCGTTGATGAAGAAAATTTTAGGATAAAAGGGGTCATACATAAAAAACCCACTGCCTTCACCCTCCCCTTTGTCCCCTCCCATCAAGGGAGGGGAGGTTCATTCGAGTTTTAGCAGTTAAAACTGGTAACTCTCTTTCATGTTTGAAGCTCAGGTAAATTTTCATAAAAATCCAGTGATTCCGGATTGATCAAGGCACCTCTGTTTAGGACCGGTTTCCCATTTATTATATTCGTGACCGCGCTTTCAACTTTCTTCATATTCAGGGTATAGGGGATATCAGGCGTTTCGATCATTTTAGCTGGAACATGTCTGGGGGAAGTCTTTTCACGTAGAGTCTTTTTAATCTTGCCTTTCAACTCGTCTGTTAGATTATACCCTTCAGCACACTTTACAAATAGAATAATACGTTGATCCCCCTCCCAGTTTTGCCCTATTGCCAGGCTATCGGCGATTTCTTCTAATTTTTCTACCTGATTATATATCTCGGCTGTACCTATTCGTACTCCCGAAGGCTTTAATACTGCGTCGGAACGACCAAAGAAAGTTACTCCACCTGTTTCACTATTAATCACAATATAATCGCCATGACGCCATATATTTGGATAGACATCAAAATAGGCATCTTTATACTTTTTATCATCTGGATCATTCCAGAAGTAAAGAGGCATTGGAGGAGCTGGTGCCTCACAGACAAGTTCCCCCTCTTGGTCAACTACGGGATTGCCTTTTTCATCATATACATTTATCTTCATGGCTAAACCAGGGGATTGCAGTTCCCCGGCATATACAGGGCTTGTAGGGCTTCCAGTGCAAAAACATCCATTTATGTCTGTACCGCCGGCAGAAGAGTTAAACCAGAGATCTTTTTTGATTTCCTGGTAAACATATTCAAAGCCTTCAGGGGAAAGAGGGGAGCCAGTTTGCCATATTTCTTTTAATGATGACAGATCGTAATCCTTACCGGGCTTGAGCCCCTGGCTTCTGATAAAATTGATATAGCTTGCACTGGTACCAAACATTGTTACCTTTTCATCCTGAATTAACTTCCACATAGCACCTGGATCAGGATAATTGGGGTTGCCATCGTATAAAATTAGAGTGTTTCCTGTGGCCAAAGAGGTTAGCATCCAATTCCACATCATCCAGCTACAGGTTGTTATAAAAAAGTGGACATCCTCTTTTTTTAAATCGCTTTGGAGTACCAGTTCCTTTAACTGATTAAGAAGGATTCCACCAGCCCCCTGAACAAGGCACTTTGGCTTACCAGTTGTTCCGGAAGAGAACATAATAAATACTGGATGATCAAAGGGTAATTGTTCGAACTGGATTTCAAGTCCGGACTCCTTGGATAGAAAATCATTAAAATATACAGAGTTAGGGATATTGCTGATGTCAGGTTTATCTTCCGTATAGGAGGATACTATTACCTTTTCAATTGAAGGTATTCCCTTTGCAATCTCAGCCGCATTAGTGAGAGAGTTAAAGGGCCTGGCCTTATAAAAATATCCATCAACAGCGAATAAAACCTTGGGTTCGATTTGACCAAAGCGATCTATAACTCCTCCTGAACCAATGTCAGTAGCACAGGAAGCCCATGTGGCACCAATACTGGTGGCAGCAAGCATTGCAATAGCAGTCTCCATCATATTGGGCATGTAGGCAGCTACTCGATCTCCCGGGGCAACTCCTATCTCTCTGAGTGATTTTGCCAGACGCGCCACATTGTCGTAAAGTTCTGCATAGCTCATTTTGGCTGATTTTTGGGTCTCCCCTCTGAAAATAAATGCCGTATGATCATCTCTGATTCTAAGAAGATTCTCGGCAAAGTTTAAACGTGCACCCTCAAACCACTTGGTGCCCGGCATCTTATTTACATCATCTATTATTGTATCATAGGTTTTTGAGTATATTATATCTGCATATTCCCAAAAAGATGCCCAAAATTCCGGAATATTGTCAATTGACCATTTGTATAGGGGTCTGTATTCATTAAAGTCAGTTCCGTATTTCTTGTTGATAAATTGAAAAAATTTGTACATGTTAGAGTTTTTGATCCTATCTTCCGTTGGTTTCCATAACAACTTGGCCATATTATTCCTCCTTTAAAAAAATAATTTTTGATATTTTTTAACAAAGTGTAGAAAAATTTACAATATATATTGATTTTTATGGTAACTACTCAGCAATTGACCCCGGCGCTTCGCCTCAGGGTTATTCATGAAAGAAACTTTACGTTGAGCATGGAGGTGTCTTTTTTTACATCATGCCCTATAACAGGGGGCCTCAGCGTGCCGCTTCAAACTCTGCGCACAAGCAACT
>JAUWNK010000165.1 GCA_030612685.1 Desulfobacteraceae bacterium | reverse complement strand
AGAAGTTCGATATCATTCTCATCGATTCAACAGATCCGGTTATTGAGCAAAGCGAGGGATTGTTTACTGTATCCTTTTATAGGGATTGCCTTAACGCCCTGACAGAACAGGGGATATTAGCATCCCAGGTTGGGGATATATCTTTCGACACAGGAGTTGTTTTAGATGTTTTCAGTAAACTTAAAGAGGTCTTTCCTATTGTCAGGATATACCTTGCCCCTATACCTTCCTATACATTGGTTCCTTACAGCTTTGCATTTTGTTCAAATGTGATACATCCAGAGAGGGGATTAGGGTTTTCACGTTTTCTCAAGAACTTTCAAAGCAGATATTATAACGCCCAGATTCATCAAGCAGCCTTTGCCCTCCCTGAACAACTGAGAAGAGAATTTGAAAATTAATCTACCAATAAATGTAAATGGGGCCGAGCAGGCATAATTAAATAAGTATTCTTCGATTTCTATTTCTGACACCAATAACAAATAAATAGAGAAGGATTAATTCTCCTCTTCCAACATTGTCCTCAAACACCCTGTAACCTTTTCTATAAGATCAGGCATATTTTGCCTTTTGTAATGGATTGTTTCAATAGGCCTGCCAAGTTGAATCGTTATTGATCCTTTTTTTATCTTGAAGGTCCCCTTTGGCATAATCTTGTAGGTGCCTTTGATAGCTACTGGAACAATGGGAGCGCCTGAGTCAATAGCAAGGTAAAAGGCGCCTTTCTTCAATGGCTGCAAATGCCCATCTTTGCTACGTGTCCCTTCGGCAAATATTACTATTGAAGCCCCGCTCTTAATCCTATCTACCGCATGTTTAAAGGTTCTTTTGGTCTTTGCCGGAGAGGAGCGGTCAATACTTATGTATCTTGCTCTCCTCATTGCCCAGCCAAGGATTGGAATCCGCATCAGTTCCTTTTTAAGAATGAATTTAAAATCAACCGGGAGATATGCCAACAGGGCGAATATATCAAAAATACTCAGGTGATTTGGAATATAGATATAGGTCTTCCCTTTATCTATTACATCAAGCCCATTTATTTCCACCTTAACACCGGAACCCCAAAGAATAGTCTTTGACCATAGGGCAGCACAGTAGAAATGTGTAATCCTACCAGTGGCGGAAAAGAGGGATAAGAAGATCCCAAACAGTGCCCAGATAAAGGTGTTTATTATCCCAATGAATGTCCAGATAAAAATAGATCTGATCATATTAAGTGCCTAAAGTGAGCCCGCCCTGGTGCGACAAGATTTGAATATACGCTTGCTTCTGATGTATCACCAATCCTGGTTTATCTTTGCTAAGTCAGGTTTTGCCAGCCCGCCCTGGCGCGACTTGTTTGGTATACGCTGTTGATATTATAGTATTTCATGAACTGTCTATGTTGCACCACATCCTGACAAATCAGGTCTGGGCCAGGGCTAAATTTATAAGTGCCTAAAGTTATATGCGATAGGCACCAATCTCACATCTCAAATCACAAATCCCATCCCGCAATTCCCCTTGGTTTGTTTGAGCTTTAAATCCGCAATTTCTAATTCCTAAATCCCTCAATTACAACGGTTTTTAAAAATAACTATGTAATCCTGGAAGATAATTAACACCAAAATAGGTGAAAAGCACAGAGGCAAAGCCGATTAGGCTCATTATGGCCATCTTTTTTCCTCTCCAACCCCGAACGAATCTGGAGTGAAGCATTGCAGCATAGATAAACCATGTTATCAAAGACCATGTCTCCTTTGGGTCCCAGCTCCAGTATGATCCCCATGCAGAGTAGGCCCAAACAGAACCGGTGATAATACCCAGGGTTAAAAAGATAAAGCCGATAACAATGCTATGATAAGTAAGTTCATCCAAGACCTCTCTGCCCGGTATTAATCTAAAAAAAGGACTTGAGTCTTCATCTTTTCCCAATCCCTTCAATAGGTACATGAATCCAAGGCCACATGCTATGGTAAATGCAGCATATCCAAAAAAGCAGGTGATGACATGGCTTATCAACCAGTTACTTTGCAGAGCAGGAATCAACGGCTGTATCCTGCTGTTGACATTTGGAGAAAAGGAGGCATAGGCCATCGAAAGGAAGGCAAAGGGAATCACAAAGGCGCCAAGGTTCCTGCTCTTGATCCGCCATTCTACAATCAGATAGAGCAGAACTATGGTCCAGGCAAAAAAGATGAGAGATTCATAGAGATTGGAAAGTGGTGCATGTCCAATCCCCATCTTGTATGACTCAAACCACCTCAGGATTAATCCAACGGTCTGGGCAATAAGCCCAGTAAAGGCAATGATTGAGGCAAAAGAGCCCCAGAATTCTCTTCCTGTGACCATTCTGAAGATATAAAAGATGGCTGAACCAAAATAGATAAAGGTTACCCAGCTAAGGATTGTGGTATTGATAATCATACTACCCTCTCATATAGGAGAAATGCCTTAGGAGATGTTCAATTTCCCGCTTTAGACCAACAGGATCTTTATTGCTCGTAGCTGCTACTGATATCCTGCTCTTCCCTTCTTGCTCATCCACCCGTACCCATAGCCTTTTATGGGAGGAGAAAAAGGTGATAAAAAAGCCGATTATAATAAAAAAAGAGCCAATCGCCACAGTGGAGACACCTGGATCACGGCTCAGTTGGAGACCAGTATAATATTTGTTTTCTATTCTGTTGAGTGTGAAATAGTAAGGTTTAAAGAGACCAGGGTTAAATTTTGGAACCTTTTTAAAGAGCCCAGGGATGCGGTCTTTAATTTTTTCTATGTGTTTGAATGCCCAGAAGCGCATAGTGCCTTCAGGTGATTGGATATTGATTAGCACAGCCGGACCCATGGACATAAGATTCTCTTCAATCCTCAATATTGTGAGTTTTGCATTTTTTTCTTTCAGATAAAATGAATCTTTTAGCCTAACCTTTCTTATAATTTCTTCATCATTGCCTTTTTTGATAGTGAGGTATACCTGATGACCTGGAATAGTTCCATAGCTTGCCTGATAAAACCTGATATCATTAACTGTTATTGGATGATTGACCAGTAAAGGCCCCTGAAAAATAACATTGTTATCTTTGAGGAAGCTTAGATTTGACCGATATTCTTTAGGCATTCCATTTTTGTAGAAGGCAATAGAAAATTTATCACACCTGACAGTAAAATCTAATTTCTTCATCCCCTTTTGCCTTCCCAAATGGACCGTATTAGTAGATTCCCCCTCAGCTATATTTACAAAGGCATTAAAGCCTAACAAAGAGCCTATTATTGCTCCTGCAATGATTATTAAGATACTTAAATGAATGACATATACACCAAAGTGGGAGTATGTCCCTTTTTCTCCGTAGAAAACAGTACTGTTGGCAATGTCTTTTTTTCTGACCCTCTTATATCTTTTTTTTAGAAGATTTTCCACCCTGCCAATAACCTCATGGGGTTTTCCTTCAATTACAAGGACGCTGTCAGGGGATAGATTTTCAAAAGGTTTACCCCTGTTAAGAGAAGGTATTTTCCTGAAGAGCTTCCAAGAGGTTGGAAATCTATTCAAGGAACAGGTTATAAGGTTCAAGGACAAGAGGCCCATCAGGATAATGAACCAAACAGAGTGATACATGTCAAAGAGTTGCAGAGATCTGAAGGCCTTAACCAACCCGGGACTGAGATGACGAAAGGCTTCTCCTCCCCCATATTGCTGGGGAATAACTGTGCCAAGGATAGAGGCAACAGCAATGATTATTAAAAGCGCGATAGTTAATCTTAGGGAAGAAAGAAAGGATAGGAGTGTTTTTTTCATTTTCGACAGTACCTCAAGCTAACCCTATCTCCTTATCTGTTAGATAGCAGGCAGGGTCCTCTCCCCATATGTCCCCGCTTACTGCCTCGGCCCTGGCACGGAAGTTACCAGCACATATATCAAGCCACCTGCAACTGGCGCATCTTCCCTTTACATATCGGCGTTTATCTTTCAGTTGTGCCATTAAAGGATTGGTTAGGTCGGGCCATATTTGACTGAAGGGTCGCGAAAGGACACAGCCGAAGGAATGTTGACGCCAGAATTGATCCGCATAAACCAGACCATCCCAGCTTACACAACCTATTCCTTCACCTGAGCTATTTCCCCCGTTCATCTTGAGAAGTTCTAAGACTTTTCCTACCCGCGGATTATTTTCCTTTAGCATCCTCAAATAGAGATAGGGGCCATCAGCATGGTTGTCTACAGTCAAGACCTCTTTTTTTAATCCTCTACTATACATATCCTTGGTCCTGTCCATGATAAGATCTACTGTTTGCCTGGTTTCATTGTGGGAAAGGTCTTGGTCAATTAAATCTGATCCCCTGCCAGAGTATACAAGATGATAAAAGCAGATCCTCTCGATTTCCATCTCCTCCACGAGATCAAAGATACCCGGCACCTGATCGGCATTTAACTTGTTTATGGTGAATCTTAATCCTACCTTGAGTTCTGCTTTCTGGCAGTTTTTTATCACATTAAGGGTCGTTTTAAAGGCGCCTCTCATCCCCCTGAAATGATCATTTACCTTTTCCAGTCCATCAAGGCTTATGCCAACATATGAAACACCAGCGTCTTTTAAGAGCACGGCCTTTTCTTCATCAATAAGGGTGCCGTTGGTAGAGATAACTGCTCTCATGCCCCTGTCCACAGCATGCCTGGCGAGCTCAGTCAAATCAGGCCTCAGCAAGGGTTCCCCTCCAGAGAAGAGAATAACTGGCACCCCAAAGGTGGCCAGATCATCGAGCAAATTGAAGCCTTCCTCTGTGGTTAATTCTCTCTCACGACTCCGATGAACAGCCCTGGCATAACAGTGGATGCAGTTTAAATTACAGGCCCGGGTAATATTCCAGACAACCACCGGTTTTTTGTCAGAAGAAAACTGAAGCAGGTGAGCTGGCAGATCCTTTGATTGCCTGCCATATCTGATAGGATCAGATGGCTCAACTGTTCCGCAGTATAATTTTGATATGCCGATCATATTTTTTCTTTGGTAATTGTTTTTGTGAAAGGTTTATATTCCATGCACTTCTTAGGCCTGTCAAGAAATTTATATAAAAATTGTAGCTACTCAGGTTGCCAGGTTCAGGCCCGCCCTGGCGCGATGGCCGTTATCAAGGAAAGCAACTTCTGACTATTTAACAGTATCTCTCTTAAATCCAACTTCTCGAAATCAGGTCTGGGCCAGGGGTTCACGCCTGCCGTCCGGCGGGCAGGCATGAATCCCGGAACGTTGAACCTGAGCA
Source organism: Desulfobacteraceae bacterium (assembly GCA_030612685.1). Classification (GTDB taxonomy): domain Bacteria; phylum Desulfobacterota; class DSM-4660; order Desulfatiglandales; family B25-G16; genus JAUWNK01. The sequence continues at coordinate 319 of JAUWNK010000165.1, read as the reverse complement.
GTTACTAAAAATCTATGTTGATAAATTCTCAGGGTATTGTTATTCTAAAGATAAATAGGGTCTCAAATTTTAACGGCTTCGTAAAAAGTCCAATATGCCCCTTAATTGTCATTCCTGCGAAAGCAGGAATCCAGTTATTTCAAGTTATTATGGACTCCAGCTTTCGCGGGAGTGACTTGATTTTTGACTTTCAAGTAACTTAAATCTGCAAATTAGCTATAAGTGGTTAATATTGCGAAATATTTGCCAGAAATAACGGATTTGTTAAAAACATAAGTTGCTTCCAATTATAATGCCGACGTGTCGGCATAGCGGAGCT
>JAUWNK010000074.1 GCA_030612685.1 Desulfobacteraceae bacterium | reverse complement strand
GACAGGCCCGCCCTGGCGCGACTTCCTTGGAATAAATTGTCTTCGCTGTAAGGTGCCTCAAACAGATGCCATAGATCAAAGCCCCGTCAAATCAGGTCTGGGCCAGGGATTAACTGGATTTACATGATTTTTTTATTTATCCTGTCTATCCTGTCAAAGAATGGGATTTCTATACTATCAAGTTAGAAATATCAATAATACATTATCCCATTTTTCCAAAACACATTATTCCATAATTCCAGTATTCCAGTATTCCAATTGTGAGTGAAGCGAACTAAGTTCTATATGGATGAGGTCCATGGCGAAACTCTATCCTAAAGAGCAATACCTATTTTTTATTCCCGTTTTTTTTCAAGCATAAGGAATCATCTAAAATGATCTCTGGTAGTCCCCTATCTTTTCGATTATTTGGTCAATGTACCTTTCATCAAAAGGGAGAGATCGCCTGTTTTCTTCTAACCATTCTTTAAATTCCATTACTTTCTCAAAATGTGCTCTCCTCCTTGCCTCACTCTTTATTTCGGCTGAATCATCCATCTTTTTTTGAATTTCTTTCCACATTTTTTGAAAATTTTCTGCCTTTTTCCATCTTTCCAGATTTTTCCTTCCAGAATATAAATCCGGATAAGCCCCTGAATCTATAAGGTGATCCATCCGCCTTGTGTTTTTGTAGCAGGCATATTTAAATTCACAAAAGGAACAGATGAGTTCATCAGTTGAATGATGAAAGATACCACCTTTTAGTAGGCTGATTAGCCGATCGGCATAATCCCCTATCAGCTTGATTCCGCTTAGATCAATTCCGGTTTTTTGATCATAATTATAACTGATAGGGGAAGTAAGTGGATTTCCCTCGGAAAGGGATTTTCTTTTTACCACATAATATCTCGCCATTACACCTTTTGGATGCTTTTCCCTCTGTATTGCCGATATATAACCCGGAAGCTGAAAGGAGAGCCCTTTCTTGATTTCGCTCAGCGCAGGAGCCCTTCCGGTTTTATAGTCATAGATAAGGAAAATATTTTCTTTTCCAGGCAGCCTATTTATCCTATCTATATAACCCCTTATCCTAACTTTGCCTATCATAACCGGATTATCGGCTTTATCTCCAAACCAGTATTCAAGGGCCATTATTTGCTCATTATTTAGACTGTGTTCTTCAAAACGTAGGATCTGGGCAAGCAGGCCCTCCCTTTTGGGCAGCTCGTGTTCGGTCAATGTAGATGTTGTCTCCAAACCATCCATAATATCCCTTTTTTGTGTCTCGAAAAAATCTAATCCTTCCAAGTATTTTAGGTGAGAAAAATAGTGTTCCCCAATCTCCTTTGCCAGGGCAAAGGCCCTGGATAGACCAATTGAGGCCACATTTTCACTATTTTTTTTCAATTCATCAAAGATCATCTTTAATATTTCATGAACATGAGAGCCTATATCCCTTAAAGATACCTCCTCTTCTACCTCCTCTATGGGCTCGAGAGAAAAGACCTCCCCAAAGAGATAGCGTAAAGGGCAGTTTGCCATCATATCCAGCCTGGAAGTAGAAAATACATCCCTGAAATTGGAGAGATATTCAGAGAAGTTTTGTGAGCTTAAAACAAGCCCATCATACTCTGAAAGCCCGTCAACAGAGCTCCTTGCCATCAAGGAACGTGCGCTCCTTATCACCGATTCATTAAGAAAACTATTATCACCCAGGAGAATATGTTTATGGGTGAACTGGCTTCCTTTTATCGGGATAGGGATCTTTTTTTCTACCTCGACTGTATTCATAAATTCATCATTGCTTGTAAAGTAAGGATTCTCTTCCCAGGGAAACGCCTTTTCTAACTCCTCTATCCCGGGATATGGGAACCCATCGTTTTTCATTGAGACCATATCCAGCAGGACTGGGGATGGCTGAGCATCTTTTTCCTTTATTCTTCTGGGATAAGATATATAAAGTTCATTCCGGTAATTACAAAGAATACGACTAAAAAGATGCCGTGATTGATCCACGAGATCTATCTTCCTTAGATGCCCGCCTGAACTCTCAGGTATGATAAAATCATCTGGCTCCTTAAGGGGAAATTCATCGGCGCTTAAGCCCCCGGCAAAGACAAAATCAAATGAGGCCCCCATTACATCGGGCCATTCAGATATATCCACGGCCCCTTTATATAGATCCTCCACTATCCTTGTACGATTGAGAAGCCTATTGAACCCTCTTTTAAAACGTTCCAGCAGAGGGATACTTTTACTGGAAGCCAAATATGACTCTGTTTTCTCCAGCTCTCTGGCTACCCTGATTGCAAGATCTTTCAATGTATTTAAGGCCCTTATATCTCTTCTGATGATCCTCTCAATCACCTCCCGGTCAAGACCTTTTTCATCTTTAAGGAGCAAAAGAATTTTGTTTTGAATACCAAATATATCAAGCAGATAAAAAAGGCCTTGAACAGTTTCCTTTGGATTTCTCTTGCGTAACAAATTCCCAAAAGGTTTAAGGCTCTCATTTAAGTAAAAAAGCTGGTGGATGAAGAGATAATAATCGAAGAGAATATCTACCCTCTTTTTATCTTCAGGGCAGTCGGTATAAAGGAAAAAGAACCAATCTCTTGCACGGGGCAACCAGTCAGTAACTATTCCTCCACCTTTAATACCACATTGTCTGGCAACTCTATCTACAGAGGCTATATCAAGCCGACGTTCTTCCTTGTCATTACATCTTGACTCAAAAAAGGTGGCGACATCCGACATTTTTTCTTTGGCAAAAAAGGCTCCCTCATCTCCCAAAAGCATTAGCCAATCAAGCTGTTTTTCCTTATCCATCCTACCTTTAATCGGGGAAACGAGACTGGATGAGAAGAATTTCTGTATATCATCTCTCCTGTAACCATTGAGGGGAATATCAATTATCAGTTGAAAAAGTGTTGAGATAGGAGATGAAACAAGAGGCAAGCCCTTGCCTATATTGAAAGGGATTCCATATTCTGGAAATATCTCATAAATAACAGAAGAATACTCATTTAAATCAGGTAAGATAACCCTTATTCCACTGAGATCATCTATTTTTTTTAGGTTTGAAATCTTCTTTATTTCGCTTGCAATCCCCCTAATCTCATCCAGCCTTGTATTAAAAGATCTTATCCTTAGTCCTTTTTCTTTACTATGATCGTATCTTCCCGAACTATAAAGGCCTATGGCAAAAGGATTTTTGAATTTCTGGACTGGGGCTCTTTTAATGAGGATGGGAAATCCGGCCTTCTCTATCCTTTCCATTAGAGAAACGAGAGATGTAAAGATCCTAAAGGCCTCATATTCCCCGGACTTGCCATCTCTTTCATCTCCGGACACCTCTTTGAATGCCTTAATGGGATCATCTACCCGGGGGTCAAAATCAAGGAGCCAGAGAACCTCATCTACATTTTTAAATAGATAAAATAGGATCTCTTCCTCTTTCCTGTTGATACTGATAAATCCATCAAAGACAATAACATTAACATCTTTTAAAAGGCCTGGGGGGTTACCACCGGCCAGGAAAGATCGCACACTACTAATTATATCTTCATTATCGTAAAGGCGGTTGCTTCTTTTAAATTCCTCATAATCACCAAAGAGTAAGGCGAGATCTGTATCGAGGGCATACCTCTCTTCTCCGGCCCCAGGCCTTATATCATCCAACATGATTATCTTACGGGAAAGTTGATCAACAAATCTATCTTCAAAATTGTTGCTCACCAAAAGTGAAAAAAATCCCAAGATATGTTGGTATATGCCAGACAGGGTTTCATTTCTTAAATGTGGGCTAAATAAAGGGAAAAAATATTTTAGCCCATCAGGCATCTCATATCTGTTATTCAGGATAACCCTAACTGCCAGCTCTTTCATAGCATCATCCATATAGGAGAGATCCTTAAAGGATTGATAGAAGATATCATCATAAAATATCCTGCTAATAATAGAGATAAGTGTATCTACTGGCCTGCTGAGCCAGCCAGGTCCCTGGCCTTCCAGTTCCCTGAGCATGTTACGGGTGGGGACTATATGGAGGGAATTCTTAAAGGAAGCTCCCTTAATAGCCATATCTTCCTTAAGGAGTCCTCTTCTCACCTCAACTGTCTGGCCTATCAGGTATGTGATCTGAGTCATAAGATGTTAGGTTTGCCCACCCCCAGGCGGAGATCACTGTGGGGATTTAACAGGGTAAATGTTAAAATCTTTTACTTTTCGCTTTTACCTTTATACTATACTACTATGCCAAGAAGATGTTAGAAAATGATTTTGACAGATTTGATAAAATGATACAAGATACTAAATAATGTATGTAGTTATTTGTCAGTAGTCCGTTGTATTTCTAAGTCAGTACCTTGTTGCAGGTTTTAGACATCAAGTTTCAAGTTTCAAAATAAACGTTCATGCCCATTCTGGGCACAACGAAGGATGAAAATTAATTGTAACAGCTCAAAGGGGCCAGGGATCAAGCAGTAGAGGAAACCTTCAGGTTTCCAGAAATGGAAGGCTAAAGCCTTCCTCTACATGCTTTTGGCTTTAAATGTAAATACCTTAATGAATTCAATCTATTTAATGATCCCTGTGAACTGAACACCATGAACTATTACAGTTAATTCTATTTTCGGATCAAAATGCTTAATAAAAAATTTCTATTATCTCTTACTATTTTTATTCTATTTTCCTGCCTGCTTGGTTCTGGAGCATTATATCCTGAAAAAAATGATAAGCAGCAAAAAGAAGAGGGTAAAACACCCGTTAATAAAAAGGGGGATGAGAAAATGGATACGACAAAATGGCTATCTGAAGATGAAGGGAAATATCTTTTAGGGGTGGCCAGAAAAACTATAAACAATAGATTGTTTAAGTTAGAGGAGCCCCGAATTGACTGGGAAGACATGCCAAAGATATTTCAAAAAAGCCTCGGCACCTTTGTTACTATTACCATAGAGAGTAACTTGAGAGGATGTATTGGGCATATTATACCTCGAGAAACATTGATTGAAGGGATAAAAGTAAATGCTATTAATGCGGCCTTCAGTGATCCCAGGTTCCATCCTTTAACAAAAGAGGAATTCGACAGAATAGAGATTGAGATAAGTGTCCTTACTCCCCCCAAGGAGCTTTCCTATACAGATACCGAAGATCTTTTGAAAAAATTGAGACCAGGAATACATGGTTTAATTATAAAAAAGGGATTTCACGAGGCCACATTTCTACCCCAGGTCTGGGAACAGCTTCCTAAGAAGGAAGAGTTTTTATCACATCTATGTTTGAAGGCAGGACTTTCTGCCGATAGCTGGAAGACAGAGAAACTCCAGGTATCCACCTATCAGGTTCAGGCATTTGAAGAGGAAAAATTGAAATGAAATAAATTCTCGATTTTGCATCAGTAGAACTTAAGAAAATTATTTTCGGCAGTAATGGATATTTAGAATGCCAAAGGACAAAGTTCAAATTCACCCTGTCAGATAATTAATAATGGTAAGAATCAAGCTCCCCGCAGCAAGCTGAGGGGTATCTATTATATAATCTCCCCTCCCTTGATGGGAGGGGATAAAGGGGAGGGTGAACGAATTAAGTATCACCCCCACCTAACCTCCCCCATCAAGGGGGAGGAATTGTAAGGAAACCCTATAGCAAGCTACAGGGATTATACAAGTTTAATTTGACATTTGGGTTTTGTTTCCGATTCTCCGGAATTCGGAAACCGGAACTCGGAAGCATTTGTCGTTCTCATGAATCTTACCAATCTTATAATAATATCCATTATTGGAGCGGGAATATCCTCTATAGCTGTTCAAATAATCACAGTAAGAGAATTTCTTTCCCAGTTTTCCGGTAATGAGATTACGATCTCCCTTGTTCTTTTTTGCTGGTTGATGGTTAGCGGGCTTGGCTCTCTTGCATCAAAATTTTTTAAAAAAAAATCCGTCACCTTTTATTCAATCCTTGCCCTCATAATAGGCCTCCTTCCTTTGATTCAGATAATTGCAATAAGGTTTTTCAGAGACACCATCTTTATCCATGGAGAATCTCCAGGCTTTTATCCTATCTTTTTTTTCATTCTGATCTTAAGTGCACCCTACACCTTCTTGATTGGTTTTATACTCCCTTACTCACTTACTGTTATCAGGGCAAAGGGCAGAGAATTTACATCAGGAGCATTGTACATAACTGACAATATAGGGGATATAACAGGTGGGATTTTGTTTAGTTTTATTTTGGTATATTTCTTTAACCATTTTAAGATAATAGCCCTCACCTCCTTACTTCTAATCCTTATTTCTCTTGTCCTTATTATCTGTTTAAAAAGATATCTCCTTTTTTTGGTGGCATTTTTATCCGTCACCCTCTTTTTTGCCCTTGCCTTTGAAAAAAGATTCGAACTCTGGACCCTTTCTAACCAATATGGCCCGAATATAGTAAATTACCAGGAATCACCCTATGGGAGAATAGTGCTAACCAAAGAAATAGAGCAATATACCTTCTGGGAATCCGGAACACCTACCTTTTCCACCTTCAATGTAATCAATAGCGAGGAGAAGGTCCACTATCCCCTCTGCCAGCTTGATAAAATAGAAGATGTTCTTCTGGTATCCGGAGGTATGGGTGAAACATTTAATGAAATCTTGAAATACTCTCCTCGCCGCATAGATTATGTGGAGTTAGATCCTGCATTGATTAAGGTGGCAAGCCAATATGGTCTTTTAAGCCCTGGGGGAAAGGTTACTATCATCCCTACCGATGGAAGGAAATATATAACTAATAGTAACAAGAAGTATTCAGCCATAATCCTTGATCTGCCGGAACCAGATACCTTCCAGATAAACCGATTTTACACGAGTGAGTTCTTTGACAAGGCTAAGAGGATTTTAAAGAAAGATGGCATCCTCTCTTTCTCTCTCATTGCAAACCCTACCTATTTGTCAGAGGTCAGGGTCAAGAAATTATCCTCCATTTTCAATACTGTTAAAAAATACTTTCATAATGTTCTCCTCATACCAGGAGAGGAGGTCTATTTCCTTGCAAGCGATGGAAAGCTCACTGCTGATATTCCTTTAAAGTTGAGAAAAAGATCCATTACCACATCTTACATTGATGGCTTTTACTACGGTAATGTCACTAAGGAGAGGATAAAGTCCATTAATGAATCCATTAATCCAGATGAGTTTATTAACACTGACTTTCACCCCAGGGTTATAAACATAATGTTCAAAGAGTGGTTCAAAAAATATGGAACCTCACCTAATTGGTTTATTGCAACCCTGATTGGGCTTCTTGTTTTTTACGTATCCTTAATAAAAAGGGAGGAGTACCTTCTTTTTTCAACTGGCTTTGCTGTCATGGGTGTGGAGATGTTAATTTTATTCTCCTTTCAGGTAATCTATGGCTGTATATATCTTAAGGTAGGCGCTATAATTACATGTTTTTTGCTTGGCCTTTTGCCTGGCGCGGTACTTGGAAATAGATGGAAAAAAAGGGGTAAAGATATGCTCATAATGGCAGAGGTCGGGATGATCCTTTTGCTTATGACTTATCTGATCTGGGTAACCTTCTATCAGTCAATGATGCCGGAGATTGTCTTTTTTTTATATGGTTTTACCTTTTCTATGCTATGCGGGGTTCAGTTTCCTGTTGCTGCTGAGATAATTGGGGAGAAGAAGAGTCCTGCAGCCGGTCTCTTTGCCGCTGACCTTGTAGGCGCTGGTGCCGGCACCCTTGCAATTGGAACCTTGTTAATCCCTCTTTTGGGTATTCAGGCAGCCATCATTGCCCTGATCTTCATAAAGATAGCAAGCACTTTTGTGATCTTGAAGAGATAGTGGAGTTGATATTATACCGCCGCGGTCAGAAATAGAGTGTCACAAGAACACAGAGAAATCAAAGATGAATGAAAAAAAACTTTATGAGAGCTATAAGGATAACGAAAAGCTTTCAACATTGTTGAGAGAATTATCCTGGTCCCATAATGTTCTTATTTTACATAATGTAACGTCTTTAGAAGAAAAAGAATGTTACCTCAAAACTTGTATAAATGAAAATTGGAATTTCAGAAAAACGCGGTGAAATCAAGCGAATAACAGTTAAAAGGCCTTTGAGAGATCAGTAGTCTTTACCGATTGCGCTAATGCCTATATTGGTGTATTATTCAACTGATGGAATTCACGAAACATTTCAAAAGGATGCTCGAAGAGCGATCCATCCAGGAGGAATGGGTAGACAAAGGGATGAATGAACCCGAAGAAGTTGAAGAGCATGAGGATGGCACACGGCATTTTCTGAGGCGCATAGAGGAACATAGAAATCGGTGGCTTCGAGTTGTGATCAATATTCAAGTGCAGCCTAATAGAGCAGTAACAGCATTTTTTGACCGAAGATTGAGGGATAAACAATGAGACTAAGAATCGACAAGAAAGACGATGCGCTTTACTTTCGATTAGATGAGAGTGCAATCGTAGAGTCAGAAGAGGTCCAACCTGGCGTAATTCTTGACTTCGACAAAGAAGGACGAGTTGTTGGAGTCGAATTCTTGGGAATAAAGGCCAGAATCCCTGAAGAGGAATTGACATCGTTTCAGTTCCAAACTGGTTGAGTTTTTAGGGCCTTCTAACCCGTCAATGAGCCCGCCTGGGTGAAGCTTCGTCTTACCCAAGCGGGTTATCTCCAATGCTATCTTGAGAGTTTAGAATTTGATGCAGTCTATCGTTACCAGTTAGCGGAAAACCAAATAATTCAAATCAACTAATCTGCCTGCAGTGGAACAACTATAAACAAATATTACCAGAAATGAAAAGACATATAAGCAGGAAAGAGTTCTTAAAAGAGATGGGGCTTTTGTCCCTTCTCATAGCCGCAGAGGGACACTGTTTATCGCCTAAAAATAAAGGTGAGGAAAAGGCCGATATCAGGGGCCATGTCTTTAAAAACGATGCCCCCAAGAGCCTCTGGAAGTGGTCAAAAGAGGGATTCCACTATACAACAAATGGGAAAGATGTCCAGTGTATGGTATGCCCGAACAGATGTTACTTAACCCCTGGAGACAGGAGTGTATGCAGGTCAAAGATAAATATAGGAGGAAAGCTTTACTCCCTTGCATATGGTAACCCATGTGCCGTTCATATTGACCCCATTGAGAAAAAGCCCCTCAGCCATTTCTATCCAGCCACTTTAGTGTTTTCTATAGCGGCTGCCGGCTGCAATTTCAGATGCCTTAACTGTCAGAACTGGGAGATTTCCCAGAGGAAACCTGAAGAGGTCCATCACCATGAACTCTTTCCAGCAGATGTTGTCAGGATCACAAAGGAAAAAAATATCCCCTCCATTGCCTACACCTATTCAGAACCTATCTCCTATTACGAGTATATGTATGATACCGCAAGGCTTGCCAGAGAAGAAGGTATAAAAAATGTCTGGGTCACAAATGGATATATAAATAAAAGACCATTGGAGGATCTCACCAAATACTTAGATGCTGCCAATGTAAACCTCAAATCATTTGACGATGATACATACAGGAGGCTTAATGGCGGAAGGCTTCAGCCAGTACTTAATACATTTAAGCTTCTTCACGAAAAAGGAGTCTGGTTTGAGATGACCACACTTGTAGTACCTGGATATATAGATAAACCAGAGATGATAAAGAGAATGTGTGGCTGGATATTGAAGGAACTCGGGCCTGATTATCCCCTGCACTTTTTGCGCTTTTCCCCCAGATATAAATTGAATAGACTGCCAGCCACCCCAGTTAAAACACTTGAGCTTTTAAGGGATATAGCCATTAAGGAAGGGATACATTATGTCTATCTTGGGAATGTCCCCAGTCATGATGCATACAATACCTATTGCCATAACTGTCATAAGATTCTGATTAAGAGAGTGGGATATAATATTGCAGAATTCAATATAAATAATGGCAAGTGTAAGTTCTGTAAGACACCTATTCCTGGAAGATGGAGCTAATAAGGAGGGAGTAGGCAGTAAGCAGTAGGCACATGGTCAATAAGGTATAACTGCTTACTGCGAACTATTAAGAAATGGAAATTACTATTTTAGGTTCAGGCACAAGTGTCCCCCACCCTCAAAGGGCATCCCCCTCTGTTGCCATTTTCATTGATGATCAATTCCTTTTGATGGATATAGGCCCCGGAACAGTCAGACAACTAACAATTGCTGACCTTAAACATGAAGATATTGACTACGTCTGTATCAGTCATTTTCATCCAGATCATACAGCCGATCTCATCCATTTCATCTTTGCTACAAGGCATCCCCCTGTCCTCAGCACGAGAAAACCCTTTACGATTATAGGGCCAAAAGGATTAAATCATTTTTTGACACTCTTGAAAAAACCTTATGGAAACTGGCTTGATCTCCCTGATGGTCTTATGGAGATAGAGGAGTTAAACACCGGGGAAAAGGACAAGAAAGAATTTGATAAATTTAAGATAAGATCCGCCCCTTTAAACCATACCCCAGATAGTATTGGCCTGAGAATAGAAGATAATTCAGGGAGAAGTATTGTATATTCAGGAGACACAGGTTATTGTGATGAAATTGTGGATCTGGCCAGGGATGCAGACCTTTTGATCCTTGAATCTTCCTTTCCTGATGGCCAAGAAATCGAAGGGCATCTAACTCCCTCCCAGGCAGGTGAAATCGCCACCCGCTCTGGAGCCAGGCGGCTTCTTTTAACCCATTTTTATCCGGAATGCCTAAAAACCGATATAGAAAAGCAATGCCGGAAAACCTACCAGGGAGAGCTTATCCTGGCGACTGATCTCATGTCTTTATCAGTTTGATAGTTACTCCCCATCACCTAAGGCTACCACTCTCATCCTGGAATCTACTGTTGCTTCCCTCCTTTAATTGGATCTTGGGGTAATAAAGATTGGACTTTGGTCCAATACGGGTTGGCCTTAAGAGTGTGAAGTGACTAAAGAATCATCAGTGGAGCCCCAGGCTGCTCATGATGGCTTCATCAACCTTTTTCATAACATTATCTGATAGTTCAGTTATCTTTGGGGCTTTAAGCCGATTCTTATCAATCGTTCGGATCTGTGATAAGTTTACAATCGAATCTTTTTTTAATCCTTTTCCCTTTTTGACGACAACGCAGATCGGGTAAGATGCCTTTTTCTCGGAGTATTCCGTAACTATCGCCACAATGGTCGTAGGTGAGTACATATTTCCAATATCGTTTTGAATTACAACCACAGGTCGGGTCTTTCCTGTTTCATGTCCTTTTACCGGATCAAGATTAGCATAATATACATCACCCCGTTTAATCATCAGGTCATCCATATTCTTGCCTTTTTAAAGATTTTCTGCATCCGAATATTCAAAATCCTTGGAAATTTCCATGTTCTCTTGTGCCAGACCCAGGTAAGCGTTTTTCATTTTTTCTTCAAATACTTTTTTTTCAATGCGTCTTAGTTCTTGCTCAATGAATTCCCTAACCAAAACCGACATCTTTTTACCTTCAATGGCAGATGCCCAGTTAAGTTTATCCTTTAGTTCAAATGGGATTTGAATATTAAGCCGGGTATTTTTTGTTGATATATTTTGATGCATATATTAAGCCTCCTTTGATCAATTTTACGACACACAAAAAGTTATCAATTCTATGACTTAAAGTCAACAAAAAATAGTTCTCAATATGATACAATACAGGCCAATATTCCATTATTCCATTTTTTGTGGTCCGATTTCCGCCTTTTCGGCCAGCTGAACAAGATCCGCCAGGGATTCGGCGGCCCGGTGCACTTTGACGGTTTTCTCACTGACGCCGAGATCGTATGAGATCTGCTTGTTCAACATGTCGGTGACCACGAGGGCAAAAACTTCTCTTTCACTAGTAGTAAGGTAGTCAACATTCTTTTGAATCTCTGATTATATATTCGTATTGCATTTTCTGTACTGATGGCACAGAATCCCGCAGAAGAATTCATTTTTTATTAAGATTACATAACATTGATGGCCAACATGCATTTTGGAGTGAAGATTACAAATGATAGTCGAAAGCTTTCGGGGGGTAGTTTGAGTTATGACTTATAGCGGCAATACTGAATTTCAGATAATTTTCAGTATTCATATGCTATTGTGCACATTTTAGGGATAACAGAACGGTCCCTATGACTGCCGTAAACCACATTTTCATGGAAAGCATCAAGACCGATGTTTGGGGTATGAAGTGGCTATCAAAAAATTCTTGGGGTTGTAAGAATTAGGGATATATAGCAGATATCACATGGCGAGGTAACAGGTAGCATTAGCGGGGCGGTTGTTAAAAGAAACCGCTGCATGCTGTGGTAAGGTAGAAGTGTCTCATGGGAAGGACTTATGCGCTCTTCCCGGATTCCAATACTTATTTAATGAAGCCTGACCCCATTCACAAATTCGGATGATGCAGAAACTGCAAGACCAAAAACATCACGTGGAATACCAATTTCCCCCCGCAGCTTTTCCAATTCTCCTACCAGTTTCTTGCTCAGGATTAAATTGATGTTCTGTAGCATCTTAGACCATTTAGGAGCGAATATCATATCCGTTATCCTTTCTTGTTGATCCATGTGTCCTGCGCCTAATAGTTAATATAAAGAATAAACTGCTTAGGTTGACTATAGTCTTGGCATATTCCTGTTGACGCCGACACAAGGAATATACCTAAGCAGATCATTAATATCGGTACTATCAAGTTTTTTGTGTAAATTTTTTATCTTCCAATAAACTCACCTGTATATTTAGCTCCATCAGGAAAAACTATAGTCTCTTGTCCGTTTTCCCCCTTCATTTGGTACAATGTTCGTCTTTTTTCCTTCAACAATTGTTCCCATTCTTGTCGTTCCTCCAGTGTAAACCCGTCTGGGTCTTTTAATCTTTTTTGTTATTCGCTAAGTTCTTGGTCATTTTTTATCCAACCACAATTCTTACAAACATATTCTTTCCATAATTCATCGTATTCAAAATCAGAATGTCCGCATTTTTTACATATGAGACTTACCTGTTCTTTATTCGACATTTCCTTTTTTCCAACTTAAATTGGTTTTGTAATACCATCTACACCTTCCTTTTTCCCCAGCATTTCTGCCAGTTACTCATGTTTTCTCCAAAATTCGCTTCATCTCCTAATATCATTTCTTGCCAAGCAATTTTCCTATCCGACCATGGAGTAAGACCCCTAACCAAGCACCGCCTGCTATGAATAGTAAACCAAAGAGCACGCTGGCGGAGGAGTGGCCAAAGCCTAGTGAAATAATAATGTTAGAACCTACGTACACTCCAAAGAGCCCGCCAGCGATCACTAATATCCAGCCAGACACACTGCGGCCAGCAGTTGGCCATTGGATACCAAACCCGCCTTCAGTTGTCCCATAATTCACCTCTGTAAAGTCTCTGAACAGTCTGTCAAGCCAAGCCTCAAAATCAGGCCACTTTCGTGGATATTCTTGAGCTTTCTGTCGAGCAGCTTGTGCATCTTCTCGTACGGAGCGCTGCGCTACATAGTCACTTCGGTTGCTGCGTGCGGAATCGTAATGTCTGCGTGTCATCGGATTGGAAAGTATCGCCCATGCTTCGTTAATGAGAACCATCTGCCCGTGTGAACCACCACAGTCAGGATGGCACTCAAAAGCCCGTATGCGATATGCTTGCCTTAAGGCCTCGATGTCAGCCTCTGGGGGGACGCCGAGGATTGCATAATAATCAAGATCCATATTTCAACTCATTGACTTTTAACTACGTGCCATATCATATACCTGGCAACCTGTCAAATTTATTGAAGATTACGTTTATTATCCATCATCCCCCCACAGTAAAACTTAAACCCATAAAAATGTTGATCAATGATCTCATCCCA
>JAUWNK010000105.1 GCA_030612685.1 Desulfobacteraceae bacterium | reverse complement strand
GCTACGCACTACGTTTTATTTTTCATGTATCATATCAAGACTAAAATGATATTGCGCCTCCTTATGCCTTCTAAGGAAGTACCTGGTCAATAAGTTCTACCAGGTCATAAAGCTTCATGTCACTTTTGATCACTTTGGAACCCTGGTTTATGTTGTAATGACAAAATGGACAAATGGATACCATGTGCTCGGCGCCTTTGTCCATACCCTCCTCTATCCTTTTGGATGCATTCTTTGCTGCCCAATCACCATATCCTGTCATACAACCGCCCCCCCCTCCACAGCAATAGGAGTTGTCCCTGATTCTATCCATTTCAGTAAACTCAATATCAGGAATCACTTTAAGAAGCTCTCTTGGTATGTCATAAAGGCAGTCTTCTTCGATTGTTTCGAGATAGGCATCCTTCCAAGCCACAGATCCATCTTTGTCAAACTTAAACTTATTTAAATGTCTCCCGGTATGACATGGATCATGATAGGTAACCTTCCATGGGAGACTCCCAGAGAATTTCAGTTTTCCTTCTTTATATAGATTATTTAGCAATTCAGCAGTATGTATAACAGTTACACCCTCTAACATCTTACCCTTATCTTCACACATTGTGTAGTCTTTTTTTATGGCTCTGTAACAGCCGGCACAGGATGTGACAATGGTGTTAACCCCTCGGTTCTCATGGAGCCATTTGAATTTCTCTAAATTTAATTCAGCTACTCGTTTGAATTCTTCTGCATCACCGATTCTCATGGCTGTTGAGCCACAACAGATCTCCTCCTCTCCAAGGATGCCAAAATCAAGTCCAAGCTTCTGAAAGATGGACGCTGTAGCTACTGGAACACCTCTTACAGGTAAGTTATATGCTCCTGTACATCCGACATAGTACAGAATTGGGGCGGGTTCTTTATTGATATTTTTTATAGGCTTTTTTGCTTTTTTGAATGGCCTGGTCCAGTCTGTGCGAACCCTTCGTGGACCTTGATAGGGGTTGTTATAGGTCCTCATAGATTGGGCAATAACCTTCTGGGTAGGCATGGGCCCAATGCCATCCTCAACGGCCCTCCTTCTCATTGCCTCTATGATTTCAGGGATGTAGGGCTTATGATCGAGTTCACATTGGTTTGCACAGCCTGCACATACTGTACACTTGTAAATTGCGTCCAGCAGCTCATCAGTCCATTCAAGTTCTCCATTGAGAATTCCTCTGGCAAAGGCAATCTTGCCTTTGGAGGCCATGAACCCCTCAAAACCAAATTCCACTCCGGCGGGACATATTTCGGTATTTGAAGGGGGGGGACCGTATGTATAGGCAGTTCTACAATTTGAACAGGCCGTACATCTCCATATCAACCATTCCAACTCTTTAAGTGTGGGTATGTTCCATTTCATACTAACCTCCGTATGTAGAATTGATGATTTTCTATTGAAAATTGATAACCTCGTAAAAAGTCGGATTCGGTGAACCTGCCCGCCGTCTGGCAGGCGGGTCTGTCATTTCGACAGCATGGAGAAATCTTGTGTTTTCGGCATATTACATTGGTAAGATTTCTCGCTTCGGTCGAAATGACATGTTGTTTAGACTTTCAAGTAACTTAAATCTGCAAATGCGTTGTAAGTAGTTCATGTTCTTTAACATTTACCAGATCATATCCAAACTGTTTTGCTTTACGCTTTAAATTGGTAATCATGCGATCTCTGTAACATCGTTCGTAATAGTCTTGCCCAAGATCAACGTATTCGGCGCCATTTTTGAGCATATTGTAAAATATACGGGCAATCTTATGGGCAGTTGCAGCAATGGCCTTTGGGGAACCCAAATGAGATTTTTTCCTCCTCAAAAAAGCTCCAAGGGCCGAGTTACTTTTATGGAGACTATATGCGGCCAGGCGAAAGGCATGTGCGGCACGGTTAGCACAAGGCCTGCTTCTGGAGCTTAAAACCTTTCCGCCTGATATCTTGCTGCCGGGACATAAGGCAAGCCATGAAGCAAAGTGCTTGTCAGTCGGCCATTTGTTCATGTCGATGCCTGTTTCACTTATTATGGTTAATGCAGTGGGCGTATCAATGCCCTCTATTCTGGTCACATCAACTCCTGTCATTCGGTACAGATATGTTTTGGCATCAAAATGAAATTTGTTACGGCATCCGCCGGATTTAACCGGAGGTTTCGGCAATGGTTTCCCATCACTGCGATCGTCAAAGGTTTCAAGGTGCTGTTGGATACGGGATTCACATGCGATGATCTGGTTTTTGTAAAAATCGTAAAGCTCCACGGCTTGCCGTAAGGCAAAGATGTGTTCTGATCGCCAGTTTCCCTGTAATGACTTGGCAATTGTGCTTTCATCATTTTTACAGCGGGGATCACGCATCCGGGCTAACTTAACGGGGTTGCGTTCACCGGCGATGATCGCCCTGATTATAGCCATGCCGGTAGCGCCGGTAATATCGGTAATGACGTGATTAAGTTTAATGTTCATTTGTTCCAGGGCTTTCTGCATATGTTGAATGTGGTGTGAGGCATATGATATCAGCATCGACCGTTGTCTCAAATAGCTGCGTAGTTCACAAATCTGATCATCAGGGCGAAAAGATCCCTGAAGAAGTCCATATGTATGGAGCTGCTGAATCCACTGGCAATCCAGGACATCCGTTTTTCGTCCCGGGGCATTCTTGATGAATCGTGGATTAACCAGTTTGACATCAAAGCCCTGAGAATCGAGGATTTCAAACAGTGGAATCCAGTAAACACTGGTAGATTCCATGGCCACGGTATCGACTTTACATTTTTTTAACCAGTCGGCTAAACTGAGGAGATCAACAGTAAAAGTATTAAAGTGTCGAATATCTTCTCCTTCAGAGACCTTTGCATAACCTGACAAAAATTGTCAGAATAATAGTAGAAAGGCCATAGAAATATCCTATGCTAAGACTCTAAGATAAACCCTTGCACCTTTAATCCTATATAACATAGATTCATATTAAAAGTCTAACAAAAATATAAATTAACTATTTGAAATTGCTTGACAAACACCCTATTTTATGCCATATTTTCCCTCAATAAAACAGATCAAAAAAGGGGGAAGACATGGGATACAAGAAGTTGGGCAAAAAGATGAGTTTTGCAGATCTGGCTATTTCAAGGTCAACAGAAAATAACCGCAGTGTCAAGATGATGGAAAAAATCAACAACCTCATAGATTGGCACAATATAGAGGCCCTATTATTGGAATACTATGATGCAGGAAAAAGCGAACAGGGAGCTGATGCATATCCACCATTGACGTTATTAAAATGCCTGCTCCTTCAGAAATGGTTCCACATCCCCTCAGATCCTGAGCTTGAGAATCAGATAAATGATAGAATATCTTTTAAAAAGTTTTTAGGTATTTCTATAGACAAGTCCTCTCCTGATCATTCCACATTTTCCAGGTTCCGCAGCAGAATATCCAAAGAGGCCATGTTTCATCTAAACAATGTGGTACTTCAAGAATTTGCCAGAAGAGGCCTGAGTATCAATGAAGGTATAGCAGTAGATGCACGTTTGGTAAAGTCAGCAAGCAAATCCATAAGCAATAATGAGCTAAGGAAACTAAAGGAGAAAAGAGATACCCCTGAAGGCAAATTGGACAAAAACGGCAACCCATTAAAGTTCAGTAGGGATATAGAATCTGACTGGACAGTTAAGAATGGTAAACCCCATTATGGTCTTAAGGAACATGCCTCGGTAGATGTAAACAGTGGCTTTATATTGGCTACAACCCTTACCCCTGCATCTGTCCATGATACCAACTATCTTCCCTATCTCACAATAGCAAGTTGTCATACTAAAGAGCCCATTGAAAAGGTTTATGCAGATAAAGGATATTATGGTAGGCCTAACAGGGCTTTTCTCCATCTCAATAAAATACGAGATGGAATCATGCGTAAAGATACCACCACTGCCAAGTTGACGGAGCTTGAGATAGAGAGAAACAAAAAGATATCCAAGAAGAGATATATTGTTGAGCAGTATTTTGGATTAAGCCATTTACACGATGGGGCATACAGGGCAAGGTTCACCACTACCATAAAGAATATCTGGGATACTATGTGCAGACAGATGGCGTTTAATATATCAAGAGGCTCTAAGTTGCTGGTAGGTGCCTAAGTTACAAGGGATAGGTATGCCTGGAGGAAAAAAAAGGCATATTTAGACCCAAAAAGAACCTAATAACACTGCACAACGAGGTGAATAGAGAAAGGAATAGTTTTAAAAAACCATTAAGTTTTACCTATCAATGACAATTTTTGTAAAATCTTGTCAGCAAAGGGTTTGTTTGCTGATTTTTTGAATTATTCAAAGGTCTCCTTCAGTGTCTCGGCCTTGAGGAACAGCCACGTAATGTTCTTCAGCGCCGATATCTATTCCGGCAGCGTGAAGATTGATTTGTTCAAGTTGTGATAAACTGTTATGCTGTTTGCCATTGTTTTTGCGCTTTTTCTTTTTTGCGTTGTTCATAGAGTCCTCCAATATAGTTTTTTGAGGACACATCAGGCTGAAGGTATGGTTGATTTGTAAACTTTCAAACGGGATCTATACCCAAAAAGGGCACTTTGTCACCAATATTACAGCCACTGGACCTTCTGACCAGGCTTTTTAACGAGCACGGAGCATCAAAGTCGTGTCGGTCTTTATTGCCCGATGCGCCAAAGCAATAAAAGAACAAATTTGCTAAAAGCGCAAGTTACTTTCCATTATAATGCCGACGTGTCGGCATAGCGGAGCTTTTTACGAGGCCATCAATAAAGAAAGCATAAAAAATCTAAGCCACATTAAGATAGACGAATGAAAAAAAAGACATTAAAGCCACCGCAGTGTGCTGAATGTGATGTCAAAAACAAGATATGTACTAAAGAAGATGGACATGGACCTGATTTTTGCCCCACAATTAATCTTAGCAGTGTAGTCAAGGAATCACTATTAGAATATCAGAGGCCGGAGATAAAGGAATTTGCCCTTTATGCCACTATCCAGGAGGGTGAATGTTATGCAAATAGGGGTCAACAACATCCCTATGTCCTTTATCCTGTAAAGACCAGGATTCAGGAAACAATTGAATTTGCCAATAAGTTGGAGTTTAAAAGAATAGGAATTGCCTTTTGTGGGGGGCTTAGAAATGAGGCCAGGATATTGTCAGAAATATTAAAAGACCAGGGATTTGAGGTGGCCTCTGTTATTTGTATGGTGGGAAGAACACCCAAGGAGTTTCTTGGTATAAGAGAAGATCAAAAGGTTTGCGTAGGAGAATTTGAGTCAATGTGCAGCCCCATAGCCCAGGCAAAGATTCTGAATGAGGTGAAGACTGATTTCAATATTATCTTTGGATTATGTGTTGGTCATGACTCTCTTTTTATGCGATACTCTGATGCACTATGCACAACATTAGTAACAAAGGATAGGGTAACTGGTCATAATCCTATAGCAGCCCTTAATCTGCATAGCTCCTATTATAAGAGGTTGAAAAAAGAGAGATTTAAAAAGGGTGGATGTGTTAAGGTAATGGTGGAGGAAGAGTGATTTTTTAAAGGAATTCATTTATGGATATCATAGTTGAAAAATTAGTTAGTTATGTATCAGAAACAAACTATGACCGACTCCCTAAAGAAGTTATTAATGAGACAAAGAAATTTATACTTGACACTATTGGCGTTGGTCTTGCAGGCGCAAGGGAGCCAGGTTGTAGAGAGGTGGTGGAGCTGGCAAAAAAATGGTCCCTAAATAAGGCCGGCTCTACCATCATATATTATGGAGATAGGGTTTCACCTCCTGAGGCTGCATTTGCAAACAGTGTTATGATGCATGCCCTTGATTTTGATGATACCTTAGATAGCTCTGCAATGCATGCACATGTTTCCTCCCTTCCGGCTGCCCTGGCCCTTGCTGAGGTTAAGGGAAAGGTAAACGGAAAAGAATTGATTACCTCAGTTGCCTTAGGAGTTGATATTACCTGCAGGATTGGTTCAGCAATAATATCTCCCCTTTCATGGATAAGGACTGCAACCTGTGGTTCCTTTGGTGCAGCGGCAGCTGCAGCGAAAATTTCAAATGCCACTGAAAAAGAGATATTAGCTACACTCGGTATTGTTTACAGCCAGACTGCTGGTAATGCCCAGTGTCTTGTTGATGGAGGCCTGGTAAAGAGGATGCAGCCTGGTTTTTCTGCAAGGAGTGCGGTTTTAAGTGCTGCACTGGGGTCCAGAGGTGTTACCGGGGCTACAAATATATTTGAAGGTGAGTATGGTTTTTTTAAACTGTATGAAAGGGGAAAAGTTAAACCTGAAAAGGTAACCGAAAACCTTGGTGAGCACTTTGGTGTGATGGATTTGAGTATCAAGCCATATCCCTGCTGTCGCATGACCCACGCCTCTATAGATGCTGCATTGGAATTATGTAATTCTCACTCCATAGCTCCAGAAAATATTGCTGAAATCTTAGTCTATGTATCCAAAATGGTTTCCGATATGGTTGGAGACCCATTTAAGATCAGGGCTAATCCTCAGGTTGATGCCCAGTTTAGTATACCATATACGGTAGCAGTAGCATTAAAGAAAGGGGAGGTTTTCGTGGAGGATTTTTCTTCAGATACAGTCAAAAATGACTCCTCTATATTGGAATTTGCTAAAAAGATTAGAGTTTTGATAGATCCTGAACTATCTGCTAATGATATCTCTTCTTCAAACATGATAATCAGGATGCTAAATGGGGGGAGTATTTCCTTTAAAGTAGATACCCTTAAAGGGAGTCCTTTGAGGCCTATGACCTTTAATGAGTGCGCAGATAAATTCAAAAAATGCCTTGAATACTCTCATAAATCGTCTCTGATTAAAAACAGCGATATTATTACAGATTTTATTTTCAATCTGGAGAAGAAAAAGGATATAGATGAAATCTTTGATTACGTGTAAAGTGCAGTTTAAAAAAATCAAGAGAGAAAGGAGGTGAAAGATTAAATTTTATAGAGCATCTTTAAGGCTGAGGTTTGGGGAAATCTCTCGATGAGAGAAATTTATAAACCAAAAAAAGGGAGGAAGTAAGATGGAGAGATTTAAGCTTAATTCTTTATTTTCAGGGATTATTTTGGCAGTAGCAGTGTGTGTTGGATTTGTGCTGATTTCAGGGTGTGCAACTGCACCAAAGAAGGCTGAGGGACCTGTTGCAACCTTGAAGGTTTGTCCTTCAGCAGAGATCACCACCCTTAAATACTTTATGAAGAAATCTAAGTTTAGCGGGGGACCAAAACTACATATAAAAGTTGGTATCAAAAATATTTCTGACAAAGAAAAACGTTACAGAGTAAGTATTTTCCTGCCAGACGGTGCTTCTTCTGGGGGGTTTTATCCCAGAAAAGGGAAACCTCCTGTTTTAAAGCCAGGGGCGGAGAAGGTGAGGGAATTTCCCATGTATTTTGACAGGGTTCCCGATAGTCTTACTGTAAAGGTGGAAGAACTTTAGAACCTTTAGAAGAAGGGAGGATTAGAAGATGAGATTAAAAGGATTTTCTTTTTTGACGGCAATAATTTTTGTAGTTTCAATCATTATATTTGCACCAGGAAATGCCGGTGCTGTTAAATTTTTATCCTTAGGTACAGGAAGTCCTGCCGGGACCTATTACTTTCTTGGAGCAGGTTTTGCTGCAATTATTAACAAATATGTTCCAGGTGTAAGGGTGACAGCAGAGTCAACCGCTGCCTCTACAGAAAACGCCCGGTATCTCATTAGGGGTAAGATGGATATGGGCCTGGCCTGTATGGGGACCATGGCTGATTTAAAGAACCAGGGGATGGATGTTGACAAGGTACGCCTCGTTGCCGTGGGTCATACCAGCGATACCCACTGGATAGTACGAAAAAAATCCCCAATTAAGTCTTGCTATGACTTCAAGGGGAAGGTTATCGGTGTAGGCCCGGCTGGCAGTGCTACCCTTAATATCTACTCAAAGAAACATTTAGCTGCAGGTTGGGGAATAAACTTTAAGGATATAAAGCCAAAGTATATTGCCTTTCATGAAATAACAAGGGGAATAAGGGATAATACCATTGATGCTGGAATCATAGCCGCTGGATATCCTATTGCCGCAATTATGGAATTGGCCAGGGATATTCCTATCCGTCTTTTAGAGACAGATCCGGAGGTTTTAAAAAAGCTACAGGCCAAGTATCCCAATGTGACAGCCTTTGTTATTCCTGTAGGAGCCTACAAGGGGATTGATAAGGATGTTAATACCTACACACTTCCCCAGATGTGGCTCTGTAGAACTGATCTGCCTGAGGATCTAATTTATAATATAATTAAAGCAGTTTATGATCGCTCAGAGGAGAGAAATGCCATCCACCCCATGGCCAAAAAGTATACGGTTGAAAATGCCTTCAGGGGTTCCAAATCAGTACCTGTAGGATATCATCCAGGAGCGATAAGATATTACAAGGAAAAGGGTATCTGGGATAAAATGGCCAAGTATCAATAAGCTGATGTGGAGAGCTTAGGGCATAGAGATTTTTCTCTATGCCCTTTGATCATTACTAAAAAGGCAGGAAATGGATAAAGAGACGATAAAACCCAAGGAATCGGGTGCTATCAGTACGAGGCAAAGGCAGCTTACAGGAATATCTGCTCAACTTGTCAGGTGGATTGCTGTTGGCATGAGTCTGTTTCAGCTCTATACCGGTTATTTCCAATTTACGGCTATGAACCAGCGTGTTCCCCATGTTTGCCTGGGTTTTATCTTGATATTTCTTGTCTACCCTATGAGTAGCAAGAGCAGGAAGGACAAATTGAGCATAGAAAGTGTTATTGCTGCATCTATTATCCTGATCAGTGGTGTTTATATTATGCTCACATGGTTTAGAAAGATGGGGGCAATGGGACTGGCACCCCCCCTTTATGAGCTCATCATCGGGGGTATTTTTATCATCCTTTTAATTGAGGGAACAAGGAGGGCCTTAGGCTTGGCATTTCCTATGATTGCCGTTCTGGTCCTTGTTTATGCCAGATTTGGAGAGATAATGCCTGGCCTTTTTGCACATAAGAATTATGGAACTGACCGTATAATAGACAGTATGTTTATTACAGCGGATGGCGTTTTTGGAATGCTTGCAGGTATTTCGGCTACATTTATTTTTCTCTTTATCCTTCTCGGTGCCATGCTCAGGGAGGCAGGTGGTGGAGAGTTTTTTTTAAATTTTGCATATGGCATCTGTGGCAAATTCAGGGGTGGCCCGGCAAAGATTGCTGTTGTGGCGAGTTCCCTCTTCGGCATGCTTTCAGGAAGCGGGACAGCCAATGTAGCAGGAACAGGGCAGATCACTATTCCCCTGATGAAAAGAAGCGGGTACTCCCCTCATTTTGCTGGCGCAGTTGAAACAGTCTCCAGCGCCGGGGGATTGCTGATGCCACCGATCATGGGAAGCGCGGTATTCATTATCATGGAGCTTTTAGGGGTAAACTATCTGGTAATAATAAAAGCCTCTATTTTAATGGCCCTCCTTTATTACACCGGGCTCTTTTTAATGATTGATATCGAGGCCCAAAAGATAGGGCTTGTCGGGCTTAAAAAGGAAGAAATCCCACCCCTGAAAAAAACACTAAAAGAAGGGTGGCATTTTTTCATTCCCCTTGTAGTATTGATCTATTTTTTGGGTTATGAAAAGACCTCTGTCACCAGGGCAGTCCTCTGGGCAAACATCAGCATCCCTTTTGTAGCTATGATGCGAAAAAAAACCCGGATGTCTTTTTCAAAGATTCTAACAGGCCTTGAAAAGGGAGCATTAACGGCTGCCCCTGTGGTAGCTATTTTGTCTCTCGGTGGTATTGTTGTGGGTATGATCACCCTTACTGGCTTAGGCCTGATGTTGTCTTCTATTCTGATTGAACTTTCACACGGGAACCTTTTTTTACTTCTTTTGATGACCATGGCTGCCTCGATTATCCTGGGCATGGGTGTCCCACCTGTTGCTGCCTATATTATCTTAGCAATTTTAGTTGTGCCTGCCCTTATAAAGATGGGTGTCTATCCCCTTGCTGCACATCTTTTTGTCTTTTACTTTGGCACAATTGCCGGGATTACACCCCCGATGGCTCCGGATGCCTTTGTTGCTGCGGGCATTGCTGATTCTCCTATGATGAAGACTGCTCTTACCGCTTGCCGGCTGGCTATAGTGATCTTTATTCTCCCCTATATCTTTGTTTACAATAATGCCCTTCTTATGATTGGGAGTTTTGGAGAGATTATTTGGGTATCCTTAACGGCCTTGCTCGGGGTATTCGCTCTTGCCGCAGCCGTGCAGAACTTTATGAGTAAAAAATTACCTTTTTTGATTAGAATTGTCTTATTTGGTACTTCTTTCAGCCTTATAGTTCCTGGATTAAAAACGGATTTATTGGGCATGATCCTGCTTTTTTCTATAATCTTTTATCAAACACCTCAACTTGGTAAAAGATTTAGGGGATATTTGCCACGAAGGTGGAATTATTGATGGGTTTAATTGACTATGGGATACAATAATAACATGACATCAGGTGAATTCAAGTTGCAAGTGCACCACTTGATGTCTTCCAGAACACTTCATGAGGTGACTGGTAGCCTAGGCACTTTCTTGGTCTATAATTAAGCTTTTTTACTGCGAATGCAACAGCTTCTTTAGTAATCTTTCTAAAATCTGTTCCTTTTGGAAAGTATTGACGAAGAAGACCGTTTGTGTTCTCGTTTGTCCCACGCTGCCAAGCAGAATAGGGATCGGCAAAGTAAACCGTTAAGCC
>JAUWNK010000042.1 GCA_030612685.1 Desulfobacteraceae bacterium | reverse complement strand
ACTTTGCTGATATCCTTGAATAGATTGAATGCCAATGTTTTACACCAAGTTGCAATCTTGTCATTGCGAGGAGCGAAGCCTGCCCGCCATCGGCCTCGCCTTCCCCGTCCCGACCCGGAACGGTGCGGGACAGGCGAGGCGGGCGGGCGACGTGGTCCCGCATAGCGGGACTTCACATTCGTTCGCAATGACACCTATAAATAGTGACCATTTAGAAGCAACTTGGTATTATTGGAAAAAGCGATCTGTATATAAATAGGGAGCATTGAGGGGTTTGTTATGAATGATAAAATTATAGATGCTATTCGGCAAAAAGTAGCCAAAGAACCATATGCCAGAAAGATGGGTTTAAGATTGCTCGGGTTAAAACCTGGATATGCGCTGGTTGAGATGGATCTTAAGGATGATATGGCAAATATTTTTGATGTGACCCATGGGGGAGCTATATTTTCCTTAATTGATGAGGCCTTTGAAACTTCATGCAATGCTCACGGTACAGTGGCTGTTGCCCTGAATATGACAGTTACCTTTCATAGGTCTCCAACAAAGGGAGGGGTGTTAAGGGCAGAATCAAAGGAGATCCATCGATCGAGTAAGACAGCAACCTACGAGATAAAGGTTACTGAGGGAGAGAATATCTTAATAGCTTCGTGCCAGGCCCTGGCATATAGAAAGAAGGAAAAACTCCCTTTTCTTTAATAGATAACTGGTATCATCTCAATATTTCCGGGTTTTGTAGGGGCTTGATTTATCAAGCCCAATATTAAGGGTTCGATAAACCCGCCTGCCGGATGGCGGGCAGGTCGAACCCCTACAATATACATTATGAGGCATATCTATTTTTCCACCAAGTTTTCCACTAAAAATTGAGAATATACGATAACTGCTCTATTTAAATCCTATTCCATCTACCCCTATCTTTCCCGTTTTTCCCTCAACATCAAACTTGAGTGGAAGAAATTGCTCTATTACCCAGATATTTGTCAGAATATGTTCGGTTATGCTTTCGGTTATCAATGTTGAGTGACCGCCGGCTAAAGCCATATAGAGGACAAGTTGGTCGGCAAGGTGAATATCAACAACCCCTTTTGAGTTCAAGAACTTGATAAACTCTTTGCAGGCATCATCAGCTACATCTTCAGCCCTCTTCCCCCTTTTACCAAGGGAAGTAAAACCTGCTATGCTGGCATCAAAATGTGCGGATATAAAGAGAGCTGTTCCCTGACCGGGAGATGGGGCATTTTCAATCGAGATATTAGGGCGGATCCCTAAATACTTAATCCTTTTTAAGGCCTGATCTCTTTGCCTTTCAGCTATACTTAAAGGGAGATTGGAAACAGCGGAAATTATACGTAGATTGACTAATTTGCCTCGATTGGATAGGTGAATTTCCTTGAGTCTACGCGTATTTTTTACAACAGCTCTGATCTTGCCGCCTCCTTTGGGATACCACCCCCATTTATCAATCTCTAAAGAGACCTCTGCCCCCATATTTTTAAGGGCAGGCAAAAACACAGCCTTAAGGTAATGAAAAGGTGGACTCCAAGGAACATGGGTGCCCCCGGTTATCTGAACTTGAGAGGGAGTTTTTCCAAAGAGCAATACTGGAATCATGGCCTGTAAAACCAGGCTGGTTGATCCGGCAGTGCCAATATTAAAGGAGTAATTTCTTCCCCTTATCTCTCCAGGCTGGAACACGAGATTGTTTGAGTCGATTTTAGCACCTTCAACTTTGGCTCCAGTAATAGTTGCTAGTGCATTTACCGCTATCAGGTGTTGAGGCCTTAATCCTGGCTTTTTCCTGTTACCCCTAATGTGATTAATATGTACTGGCACCTTAAAGATAGCAGATAGGGTTAAGGCTGTTCTAAGGATCTGACCACCTCCCTCACCGTACCTGCCGTCTATTTGAACCTCTTTCTTTTTGCTTTCTGTCATAAGGAAATAATGCAAGATTTAGTTGGTTAGATTGATTGATCTATAAGTCCATTGTAATAAAAAATGGCAAAAGGTCAATTATCTGTTTTCCTATGCAATTAAGCTGATGTATTCTAATCAATGAGTTATTACTCAGGTCATAAAATAGTTTACATTTTTGATTTTATTTATTCGAGCCAAAATATAAAAATGTAGGGGTTCGATTTATCGAACCCGCTTCCGGGCTTGATAAATCAAGCCCCTACGTTTAATGAATCAATTCTTATTTAGGGTATAAAGCACAATGAAAAATGTAAACAATATTATTCTCTCAATAATAAAAAAGAAGGTTTATTTTATCAGATAATGGGAGCTACCATAGGCCATGTATAAGGTTGTCATAGTAGGCGCTGGGGTTGGAGGGTCTTACCTTTCCTACCTTTTAAGTAAAAAGGGCTTGGATAACATAATTTTTGATTTTAGGGCTCCCCATGAGAAACTCTGCGGCGGGGGAGTTAGCTACAAAACAGTTGCAAAATTCCCTATCATTGATGAGCTTCCTTGTCCTCGAAAAGTAGTGTGGAAGTCAACCTTCATTTCCCCAAAAGACAGGATGGTCAAAGTAGAGTTTGAAAAACCATTAATAATATTTAACCGAAGAGATCTGGATCATTCCCTTCTTAACATGGCGAGAGAATCTGGTGCCCATTTTAGAAAAGAAAAGGTTCACGCATTTACCTTAGAAGGGGATTACTGGAGGATCTCTACAGAAACTGGTGACTACATGGCCGAGATCTTGGTCGGCGCAGATGGGGCCTTAAGTAGAACGAGGAGGAAACTTAATGTGCCATACATGAAAGGAGATTACTTTTTTTCCCTTCAATGTTTTTTGAATGTGCAAAAAGATTTTGTTATATATAAGTTTTTTCCAGACCTTGAGGGATACCTGTGGTCATTTCCAAGGGTTGATTGCTTAGCTGTTGGCATAGCCTCAAAATATTATGGAAGAAAAAACTACAATGATATGAAAGAGAGATTATTTCATTTTATTGAGAGATATTACCCTGAGCAGACAAAAAGAATTTCCATGCGAGGTGCCTATATTCCCTTTTTTTCCGCTAAAAAACTTCAAGATGTGCCTATCTGCTCCAAGAATTGGGCCTTGATTGGTGATGCCGCTTCTTTTGTGGAGCCAATTAGCGGTGAAGGGATCTATTATGCCATATATTCGGCTGAGATTCTTGCGAGATGTATATTGGGAAACGAATTAACCCTTTTTCAGCAATTATGTATGAAACATTTTGGTAAAAACTTAGTCAAAGCTGGCCAGATTTTTGATTATTTTTACCAGGCAGAGTTCCTTGAGACTATGGTTACAATGGCGGAAAAAAGCAAAGCAATAAGAAAAATTCTATCTGAGATGGTAGCTGGTAACATAGATTATCTAAGCTTGAAGGGGAGATTTAGAAAAGACTTTTTTAAGGTATTGTATGATTTTATTTCCGATTCCGACCTTGCAACAAAGAAAGAGAGGATATCCCATCTTGTCAAATTATTTACAAATTATTTAAAGCTTTAATCCAGGCACAAAATTTCATGACTTTTAGGCCCACAGTTAAACAGAAGGTCAAAGGCAGAAAGATTATGGATAAATTCACCCCAGAGCTGGGGATAAATAGGAGAGGGAGGGGTAAAAAAATTTAACTTTATCCCTGCATTAGAAAATAATTCCTGAACGAGATATTTTTCTGCACAACTCTGGGCTAGATAGTCAGATGAGCCTATTTTATGGCAAATTTCAATTAGAAGTTCATTTCCTCTGCCTTTAATACCTAAATCAGATAACAAAATTAGGGGTGTATCAATCATCAGATGTTTTTTCAGATACTGGATTATACTCATATTTAGATCTATAAGTTTTTCAAATTTTTCTGAAAAGATCTCTATCAAAAAATCTAAATGCTCTTTCAAATATGGGGCATTGGCATAGGAGGTTTTAAAGCTAAGTAAATGCTTTTTTCTCCAGATTCCTTCAGGGCATATTTTTACCTCGTTGATTTTTTGTAGGCCCAGTCCTTTTCTCCAAACTGGGATAGTAACCCATAGGATTCCTTGGTCGTTTTTAAGGCGATTTCTGGTTATCCAAGTTGTCCTCTGGGGGAATTGGACGTTGTCCAAAATAACCATCATGTCGGAGAGATGGGCCTTAAAGAAGAATGC
This sequence comes from Desulfobacteraceae bacterium, assembly GCA_030612685.1. Taxonomy (GTDB): domain Bacteria; phylum Desulfobacterota; class DSM-4660; order Desulfatiglandales; family B25-G16; genus JAUWNK01. Next base: position 15,253 of record JAUWNK010000042.1, on the reverse strand, counting down.
AGAAAATGGAGCAAAAAATGGTTGATAGGTAGATATGATCATTTTACCGTTTTTGCTTTATGCGTTAATAAGAAATTGAATTTTGGCAAATTCATCAGGTGTATTGATATTGAGGAAAGCCTTGCTCGGGCAACAAAATTTGCGTATCTCATCTTCTTTAACATATCTGACTGGTATATAGTCATAAAAAAGCCTGACTTGGTAGCGCTTAGAGTCAATAAGGTGCCTGATAGGCTTCAGGCATGATTGGAAATAGATAGCGTGAAGGGGTTCTATTTTATCGGCTACCGAGGGAACCACGGCTCTATGATTTCCTTTTATATCAACCATATAACGAACTAATTGCCTGTTAATAAATGGCATATCACATGCAACAAAGAAGCCTGCCTGGTCAGGCATGCTCATTAATCCTGTATATATTCCTCCTAAAGGACCTAATCCTTTTACAAGGTCCTCAAACATTGGTATTTTAAGATATTCATACTTTTTTTTCTCATTCGTGATTAGAATAATAAGTTTAAAGATAGTTTTCATTTCTTGTAGTATACTGTCGATCAATCGGGCACTACCTATTTTTAGAAAGGCCTTATTTTTGCCGTATCGCTTACTGGCTCCGCCAGCTAGTATTACCCCTGTGATGTGGTCGTAAAGTTTGTTATGCTCAGATTTTTCCTTCATGATAGCTACACTACTCCTTATTAATTTGTGTTTATACACAAATGTCTTTTATTCGTCAAAACACAAAGGCAAGATTAATGGAATTTACCATGAGATTTTTTCCTTAAAAATTGATGCATTCATAAAAAGGCATAAACCGGGGTCGTTGCGAGGGCTTTAGCCCGACGCAATCTAATAAATACAATAAATCATAGTATAGGAGCCCGCCCTCCCCGTCCCGCGCCCGGTACGGGATCGGGAGGCGCGACATGATGTGCATCAGACACTAGTCCTGCTCCTCCTGGTTAGCTAGTTTTTCTTTTACAACATCCATGCGGTTCAGGTCTGGGCCAGGGATTTCTTCGCTCCGCCCTCCGGGGCGTAGGCCCCTATAGGCCGGAGGCTCACAATGACATGCTTTTGGACTTTTTTCGAGACTATCAAAATCAGTATTAAGTATTACATTTTTTCGGTTTTAAAAAATTTTAAGGTAACTTGTTGACATAAAAGGTATTTTATGTAATACATAAAAATTATTTTTTAATTAAATTTTGGGCATGAAGAAAAAGAGTAGGAATTGAGTAGAAACGATTTAATACATTTAGAAGGCGTGGTAAAGCGGACGTTGGGTGGAGGAACCATGGAAATCGAGTGTGACAAAGGGATTAAGATCATTGGTGTACTTTCCGGCCGGATGAAGAAGAACAAGATCAAGGTAATAATTGGGGACAGGGTCCAGATTAGTGTCTCCCCTTATGATACCACGCATGGCCTGATTACCTACCGCCTGAAATAAACTCCCTCAATATTTTAGAAAGCCCATATTTCTACCTAAAAGTGAATATCTCTCCTGAGGGATAAATTATAATAAATGAGCTGTTTAGCCAATTGCCTGCAATATCAATCTCCTGTGCCTTTTTCTGTTATCAAAATCTATAAAAACAATCTGTTGCCAGGTACCAGTAGCCACTCCATTGGCAATGAAGGGGACTGTTAGAGAGGTCTTACATATTGCCGACCTAACATGAGAAAAGCCATTCCCATCGCCCCACCTTAAATTATGCCTGTATTCTATGGTTTGAGGGATCAGTCTTTCAAAGGCATCTTTCAAATCGTCAATAACACCTGATTCAAATTCAATAGTCGTAACCCCTCCGGTGGAACCAGGAACAAATATGATAACTGAGCCTTCAGGGAAGGGTAGTTTTTTTACAAAATCAGCCACAAGTGGTGTGATATCATGAATATCATTAAAGCCTTTTGTATCTATTTCAATTTCTTTGGTAACAACTGCCATAATTCTATCTCCTCTAATTTAAGTGCCTAAAGTGAGCCCGCCCTGGTGCGACGTGATTTGAATATACGCTTGCTCCTGATGTAATCACCAATGCTGGGTTAATTTGGTTGAGTCAGGTTCTGCCAGGTCTGGGCCAGGGCTAAAGTGCCAGCCTGCCCGCCATCGCTCTCGCTCAGGCGAGGCGGGCGGGAGCGAAGCGAACTAAGTTCTTTCCTTTTTCAGGATAAGCAAATATCTCTTACCCTCTGTTCCTGGGAGGCTATAGGGAATTTTATTACTAATCCTGAAATTTAATTCCTCCATTATTCTTTTACTATCTTCAATCTCCTGGTCAATTCTTGGCCCCTTAAAGGTTAACAAAAGGCTCCCTGGTTCAAGATAAGGGGAACAGATGCCAATTGTTTTTTTTAGAGGTGCCAGGGCGCGTGCTGTAACAATATCATAGAAATGGAGGAGTTTAGGCAGATCAACCTTTTTTTCAGCCCTGCCCTTGTATGCCTCAATCCCTTTGAGGCCTAATTTTCTGATCATATCCTTTAAGAAACTCACCTTCTTAGCCTTTGATTCGAGAAGGTGAACCTCAAATTCCGGTCTTGCTATCTTGAGTGGCAAACCTGGAATGCCTGCACCTGAACCTATGTCAAGTACTGTACCACTTGATGAAAGATATGGGAGTGCAACCAGAGGGTCAAGAAGGAGTTTTATAATCATCTCCCTTTTTTCTGATATGCCCGTGAGATTCATTCGCCTGTTCCATGACCATAACTCTTCCAGGAAAAGAGCAAAGAGGTATAACTGTTTTTCTGAAAGCTTAACCCCAAATTCCTGGGCACTTTCTTTTAGTAATTGGAGATCTTCAATTTTCAACTTTCCCTGAGACACCTTTGGCGAAAAGATTTGATTTATATATTATTGATTGGTTTGAACTTAAATATCAGGATAGTTTCAGATGGAAAAGTTGTCAAGATATGAGAATCTTACTGGTGTTTCCTTGAAAATTTTAATCTGTCTTAATAAACTTATCAATTTCCTTTATAAATTCAGATGTTGCAAGCGGAACCCATTATTTCTTCGCTTCATGGCTTCCGCAGTGACCCTATCGGGTTCGCAGGCGGGGAATACTTGCCCCTTCCCCGCTCTAAAGGCGGGGCTTTCCCCTTCCTGCTCACCTCGGTGGGTACCCCACTGCTCACAGCCAATCTTCGCTCAGAAATAACGGGTTCCGCTCAGAATCAAGGGAACCTTATGTAAGTATTTTACTGGAGTATACTTATAGTAACTTGATTTTTGAGAGGTAAGAGGTTAAATTGCTCCGGTAAGGGTAAAGATTGTTTAGGTTAATTAAAAATGGAAATAATTATATATCCCGATCCTATTTTAAAGAAAAAGGCAGAACCAGTAGTCAATATTGATGGGGATATTCAAAACCTCATCGATAATATGAGCAAATTGATGTATCAAGCCTCAGGAATAGGCCTGGCAGCAAATCAGGTTGGAGTAAAAAAAAGGGTTATTATCTTTGATATAAACCATAAAGAGAAGGGGAAAGATTTAACCGTTTTGATTAATCCAACAATTGTCTTAGCAGAAGACAAGGTAGTATCTGAAGAGGGGTGCCTCAGCGTGCCTGATTTTCAAGGCAATATCACCCGGAAAAAACACCTTCAGGTACAGGGTGTTGATAGGCACGGCAAAACCATTAATATTGAGGCCGAAGATCTGGCTGCTATCTGTATCCAGCATGAGATTGACCACCTTGATGGCACTCTGATACTTGATCATGTTAGTCATCTTAAGAGAACTCTATATAAAAGAAAAGCAGAGAAGTTGATGAAAAGGTCAGATAATGGACAACCAAATCTCCTCTGATTCATTTCCATCAAGGCCAAAAATAATTTTTCTGGGAACACCCCGGTTCGCTGTTTCTACACTAAGAACCCTTATTCATGAAGGATACGATATCCTTTCTGTAGTTACCCAGCCGGACAGGCCAAAGGGGAGAGGCCATAAATTGACACCCTCACCTGTAAAGATTCTTGCTGAAGAAAACAATCTTGCTATCTTACAGCCAGAAAGATTAGACGATAGCTTTTTAAATCGCCTCCTTACCCTAAAGCCCGATCTTCTTGTTGTTGTTGCATTTGGGCAGATAATTCCAGGTAAGGTACTTAGCTCAGCAAAATGTGGAGGAATAAACATACATGCCTCTCTATTGCCAAAACACAGGGGTTCTGCCCCGATTCAGTGGGCTATCATTAATAATGAGAAAGAGACAGGTCTAACTACTATGTTTATGGACGAAGGCCTTGATACTGGACCAATCCTTATGCAGCAAGAGGTAGGTATCTTAGAAGGAGAGACAGCAGGTCAATTACATGATAGGCTTTCATCTCTTGCACCAGGATTACTTATTAAGACTTTACAGGGACTGGCTAAAGGAACGATCGAAAAGAGAAAACAAGATGATTCTCTTGCTACCCATGCCTCAAAGCTAACAAAGGAACATGGTCTGTTAAACTGGTCCTGGCCAGCTAAGCGTCTATGTGGATTGATCAGGGGTTTGGATCCCTGGCCAGGGGCCTTTACACACTATAATGGAAAAATGCTGAAACTGTTTGGGTGTTTCCTTGCTGATGAGGAACGAGCAGTTTCAGTGCCAGGCCGGGTAAAGGGTTTAACTGAAGAAGGTCTTGAGATAGAAACGGGGAAGGGTGCTATTATTGTCAGTGAAATTCAAGCCCCTGGGAAAAAGAGGCTGCCTGTTAAGGAATTTCTAAGGGGGAGCAAGTTAAGTTCGGGAAGTATTTTAGGAAAATAGGAATAATTTGGTAATCTATTATGGGAAAAATAGCACCGTCAATCCTTTCTGCTGATTTCACCAAACTTGGTGAAGAGATAAAGGCAGTAGAAAAGGCTGGAGCCGACTACATTCATATAGATGTCATGGATGGCCACTTTGTACCAAATATCACAGTGGGTCCAATGATTGTAAAGGCATCAAGGAGGGCAACTAATCTTCCCTTAGATGTTCACCTGATGATAGAAAACCCTGAGAGGTATATTGATGATTTTGTTAAGGCTGGGAGCGATTTAATTACCATTCATGTAGAGACAGTCACTCATCTGCACAGGATTTTACGGGTTATAAGAGATGCTGGCCTTAAAGCAGGAGTTTCCCTTAATCCAGCCACACCATTGAGCAGCATTGAGTATATGCTTGACAATCTGGATATGGTAGTTTTAATGACGGTTAACCCCGGCTTTGGTGGACAGAGTTTTATACCTGAGGTTTTACCAAAAATAGAGGAACTAAAGAAGATTATAGACCAAAAGGGCATCAAGGTGGATATAGAGGTAGATGGCGGGATCAATGTTAAAAACATAGGCCAAGTGGCTCAGGCCGGTGCCAATGTATTTGTGGCAGGCAATGCCATCTTTGGTAGTAATGATTATGCTGAAACCATTTCTATGATGAGGGAAGAGATCAAATCATAACCTTCGTGCAATCTCAAAGGTGGCGGCAATCCTTATGATTTTCACATCTCTAAGCCCTTTAATCTTAAGGGATTTTTGTAATGGCTGGTTCGCCATTCCTTTAAATGAGCCGCAATTGGCGATAATCTCATCAGCGATCTTTTCCGCAGGCTTGCCTTTGATGCCGGAAGAAATCAAGATGGCGAGAAGCTCAGTATCTGTGAGGCTTTCTGGCCCGAGTTCTCGTAGTTTACCCCCGGGATGTTGCCACTTTTGAGATTGTGTACTCATTTTTAACCTCATAGTTTAATCTTCCTCTGTTTTTCTGAGAAAAGGGGTCTGACCCTTTTAAGTCGTCTATGGAATTGCTGGTTTATTTATCCTTCCATCCCCATTAACATTAATATTATACGCCCCAAAAGGCGCAGTATTTTACATCTCGCTAAAGTAAGACACCAAAAATCGATAGGAAAATGAAATAGTTATAAACTTCATAAAAAGGATTGATGCTTGGCCAATACGGCTCTATGTCTCTTTTGGTCATCAGGCGTAATATTTTAATATCCTTTCCCTATCTTCACTTTGCTTATCGCCTTTATAGTAGATTTCAATTAACTCAATTTTATCCTGTTCCTCAAAATATGAGTAAATTACCCTGATACCAGATTGGACTCCCTTGCCTTTAAAGAAGCGGCATGCAAACTTCTTGGCTTTGTAGATTTTAGGGATTTCAATCTTTAAACCCGGAACCTGAAAGACCCCCTTATTATCTATTTTCAGTTTATGATAAAGATTCAACCCATTTTTAATAAAGATTTCTCGATCATCTTCAAGTGTTTTAAATCTCTTGAGAAGCTTTTTAATATCCTTTTCAAATTCAGGTAGACGGGAAATTTCATGGAATATCTTCATCGTATTCCCTTACCGAATAGGGAGATGTTCTATAAAAAGCAGACTCATATTCAATTGCTTCTCCATCCTCTGTTGTTAACCATGGAACATCGTTATGAGAATATCCACTTATCTGAGCAGCGGTCATATCAGAAAGCCTGTTCAAAACATCGTCAATTACCTCAATTTCGTTGGCCTTTAAGTTAGAGAGGTCTGCTTTTCTTAAAGGTAAGTACTTTGTTTGTGGATATTCAAAATACTTACTTTCAACCTTCTCGATTTCCTCTTCCTTGATCATTTTTTCAGTTATCTTTTTGAATTCTATGGGAGTTGGGCCATAACGATTTTTAATATAAGTGGCACCAATCAACTGCTCTTCATATTTTTCATAGAAATTGAAGTCAATAAAATAGAGAAGCTTATAGATTACAGTCTCCCCTATATTGGGTTTTGAGCCAACCTTGTTAAGAATATAAAGAAAAGCCTCTTTGAATTTCTCTAAATTTTTTTGGGGAACATTGATTCTCATTTGAGGCTTCTGCCCTTTTCTTTTTTTGTTCTCACTTAAAACAACCTTCGGTTCTTTTTTTAAATTTAGTAAAGTCTCCACAGAAAGATTAAATATTTCAGATAGCTTTATCAATTCATCGGTAGATACTTTTCTTTCCTCATTCTCTATTTGAGATATAGTAGGGCGTGCAACTCCTAATAGATCCGCAAGCCTTTGCTGGTTAATTCCCAATTGTTCTCTTAATTTCTTTATCCTATAACCAATCTTAATCATCATCTTCTCCCTATAAAATATCTTTGTGTAAAGGTAATTACTCAGGTTGTCTGGTTCACGGTTCAAGCCCGCCCTGGCGCGACTTATTTATTATAATCTGTTGCCACTGTAATATCTTAGTAACTATTTATTTTGAACAATAACCTGACCAATCAGGTCTGGGCCAGGGGTTCACGGTTATTCGCTTTGCAAGCTTATTCATATTTGCGGGGGAGCATAGGTTCTATTTGGACTTTAGTAGAAGGCAGTGCAGTGTGCTTCAACAACAGGATAGGCTCTGCATTCATAACAGAATCGAACCGTATTTCATCAGTTTAACTTCGAACCCCGCCTGCCGTCCAGCGGGCAGGCGTGAACGTCTGAACTTTGAACCTGACTAGTTACGTGTAAAGAATATATATTATGTAAGATAATATGTCAAGAAAATGTTTTGTTTTATTACATATAAAAGGAAAATCGTACTTATTACTTTGGGAGGTTGGATTAATATTAATTAGGAAAATTTTTTAACGGTGTTTTGATAGTATGCTATACACATAGGCAATGGAGGGATGTCTTAGGGCTGGCTAGACGGGAAGCAGGATGTTTTTTGGCGTCCCCAACCGGATTTGAACCGGTGCTGTCGGCGTGAAAGGCCGATGTCCTGGACCTGGCTAGACGATGGGGACACTATCAGATTTGTTGAATGGTAACTATAAAGGTAATAATGTCTTTACAAAATAACGGAAAGTGGGCCGTGCGCGAATCGAACGCGCGACCAACGGATTAAAAGTCCGCTGCTCTACCGGACTGAGCTAACGGCCCACATATATGCCTGATTTAATTTAGTAACACTATTGGCATGTTGTGTCAAAAAAATTATACAAGGATATATAGTATTTTAGATTTTGGATTCCGGCCTGCCCTGGCGCGACGTGCTTGAATCAGCCTACTAAATCTATAGGGCATTACATGCTCGGATCAAAATATTAAGCCTATAAGTCAGGTCTGGGCCAGGGATTGTAGATTTAGATTGAATCTACAGGAAGCGGATAAATTAGACTGTTTATAAGAGTTGGTCATCCTAGAAATTTGTTACTATTTATATGAAGCTATATATTAACGTTCAAGTTGATGATATTGTAAAGATATTATTTTTGATTAGATTTAATTCCTCTTCATTTGGAAGGTAAGGGTAATTCCATTGTTTTTCGCCTGGCAGACAGTTACCAAAAGGCCTGTTACAGGCAACCTCTCCATCCTCATCCAGGCATCCGCCGGTCATAAAGGGAATTCCTAAATTGATGATTTCCATTATATCATCTTTTGGTAATCCAAAATCTATAATATGACCATCCTCATAAAAGGCCATACTGGATGCCGAGATAGACCTTTCCTCTATTAGATAGCGTGCAAGCTGGACTCTCAAATAGGATGGCCAGGGCGGCTGTTTTTTGTTCTCCAATGTAGAGTCAGGTTCAGCAAGAAAAGAAAAGAGATGGTTTACAGCCCCTATATTCCATGACCTTTCCATAATGGAAATCATCTGCTGTTCGGTCTCACCCATGCCTACCATGAGATGAATTCCAACATTCCTTTTACCAAATATCTCAATACCATCGGCTGCCATCTGCCAGTATTTCTCCCATGCATGAGGCCCTGATACCCCTTTGCCCCGGTACATATCAAAAAGCCCTGGAGTAGCCAGATCAATTGCTATACCAATCTTATCTGCACCGCTTTTCTTCATTACCTTAAGATCATCAACCTTTAAGACAGTCGGGCTTATAAGAATAGAGATTGGGATTTTAGTCTCCTTTTTGAGTCTTTCAGTCATAACGATTGTATCTCTTCGGCATCTACCATTGGTTATCATGGAAATGCAGGTCCGTCTCATATATTGAGGGCCATCATTAATGGCCTCAATGATTGTATCCATAGGAAATATTGGCCATTGGACCATGATGAAGGTTTTCTGGCCATAGGCACCTGCCCTTTTTTTAGCCAGGCCACAGTATGCACAATTGGCTGCACATCCCTCGGGGTAATGAACAAGAAGATTTGCACATCTATTCTTTGCCTCCCTGTAAAAGCGGCCTTTACTAAGACCCAGGGACATAGCAGTTGCACTACTTATCCTTGCATAATCAGGGCTATGTTTTTCCTGCCTGTTAAGCATCTCTTCTTCTTGTTACCAAAGTAAGTGAAATAAGGTGATCTAAATTTTAAAGTTAAAAGTTGAGAATCATTTAATTATGTATCATCTTAATATTTCAGGGTTTTGTAGGGGCTTGATTTATCAAGCCCGATACCTAAGGGTTCGACCTGCCCGCCATCGCGAGCTCAGGCGAGGCGGGCGGGTAAATCGAACCCCTACAACATACATCATTGTCAAGCCTATTTTGATGCCAAGTGTTCCCCCAAAATATTGAGAAGATGCTTAATCATTGCCTAACTTATTAATTTTAGGCATTTTTAAACTTTAGGCATTTTAGGCAATCTTTAAATATTTACCAGATTTTCCTTGGCCTTTAGAATTGCCTCTGTCAAGGTAGGAATAGTAACCCCATAGATCATATCTTCTTTCCAGACCTCAGAGAGGTGTTCCTCAATCTTTTCTCTTTTTAATGATGTCCATTTCAGGGCTGACTCCAGAAGATTTATATCTTTTGTGGTAGAAAAAAAGTCCCCAGTAATAATAATATGCTCAATAGTGCTGCCTGCAAGAGATAGGTATATCCCCAAGAGTCCGCCTGGTGTTTTAAACTCACCTATACCCATGCTTGATCTGGGATGCTTATGGGAAAAGATCCAATCCTGTTGAGTATACCTATTATTGATAAGATCCTTTATGCCCTTGTTCTCCCATGTGTCAGGTTCGTCCCCATCAAAGGAGATACCAAATTTCTGGCTGAAGGCCTTTTCTATAGCCCCTACAACACGTTCCATGTCAATATCATGACCAAGTTGCTCTTTAATGGTAGTGATCCTCTGGCTGAAGCAGTTATAACCCTTATCATACAGTTTTAAAGGTGGTTGATTCATGATGTCCAGCATTAAGGGTATATCAAAGTCGACCAGTAGACTTGCATGAAATAAAATTGCCTTTTCTGTCTCAAGGGAGGCGGAAAGACCTGCGATCTTTTTACCGTCCACTTCAAGGTCATTCTTTGGCCTGAATCCTACCTCTATGCCAAGATCGTGCAATGCCTTTATCAAGACAGCGCTCAGGGATTCAAATACCCCTCCGATCCCCTTCTTTAATCCAGGTTGGTCTATGTTGATGCCAAGCCCAAGGGCCACAACCTTAGGGCCCATTATCACTGTGCCGCCACCTGTGCTCCTGCGGTTATATTCAATTCCCCTTTTCCTACACCGATCAAGCATTAGAGCGGCCTCTATATCCTGGTATTTGCCAACAATAGCTGAAGGCTTAAATATGTAAAGGTGAAGGATTGGAGGAGAACCATGCTGGGATAAAGATAGAGGTAAAGTATCGTCAATAGATAGTCCCAAAGCTGTTGAAACAGGATTGACTGTATCTTTAAAGAGCCTCCATGAACCCATCAGGCTTTTGCCCTTTCTTCCTCGGTCCGTTTTATCTCTTGATCAATAAAAGGAATAAGAGAGTCCCCATGCATAAGATTGGTTAGCTCGTTTTCCAGGTCGGTTGCCTCGATAATCAAAATCCATCCCTTTCCATAGGGATCCTGATTGACAAGACTGGTATCATCCTCTAATTCCTCATTGATTTCGACAATCTCTCCAGAGACAGGCGCGCAAAGCTTCCCTATCCATTTCCTTGATTGAATCTTACCGCAGACTTCACCCTGCTCAACCTCGTCTTCCTCATCAGGGAGGTCCACAAAGACTATATCGCCTGCCTCCTTTTGAAACATATCATCCATACCTACAGTAACCCTGTTACCTTCCACCTTGGCCCAACTGTGCTCTTCATGATAATAAAGCTCACCAGGCATGTCATAACCCTTTATATTAGCCATATCCTACCTCCTTCTAATTTGTTCTTTGTTATTGCCTGCCCGCTCGCCAAGCCCTGGCCGCCTCGCTCTGCTTGGCAGGCGGGCTGGCTTGCGAGGCAGACGGGGTTAATTGTTACTTGTTTCATTTTTTACCTGCCATTATGGGAAGCGAGAGAACAGTCCTATTTGAATCTCTCTAAGATTGTTCTTGCGTGAAGAGGAAGACCTTCTGCCTCTGCTAATGTAACCACTGTATCTTTTAAAAGCGAAAGTCCTTCCTTGCTCAAATACTGAAATGTTGGTTTTTTTATGAAGTCGTCAATAGATAAACCTGAAAACATCCGTGCTGCCTGACCTGTAGGCAGTACATGATTTGTCCCAGATGCATAATCACCCACAGGTATAGGTGAAAATGGTCCCATAAATATAGAGCCTGCATTTTTAATTTTCTTCAGGGTAATAAAAGGGTCTTCAGTCATTATCTCCAGGTGTTCCGGTGCATACTCGTTGACAAAATCAATGGCCTGCTCCATATCCCTTGCAATCAGGATATAGGAATGTTTGTTAAGAGATGAGATGATTATCTCCTTCCTGGGAAGATTGGGAATTTCATTGTTTACATTATCAGAGACCTTAAATGCAAGTTCATCCGAAGTTGTCACAAGGATAGATGCTGCATCTGGATCATGCTCTGACTGGGATAATAGATCCACTGTAATTAGATCTGCATTTCCTGTGTTATCAGCAAGGATCATTCCCTCACTCGGTCCGGCAGGGGAGTCTATATTTACCTCTCCAAAGACCATCATCTTTGCAGCGGTAACATATTTGTTTCCAGGCCCAACTATTTTATCTACCTTGGGAATAGTCTTTGTGCCATAGGCCATCGAGGCAATTCCCCATGGCCCCCCGACTTTAAAAATCTTTGCTGAGCCAGCTATATCTGCAGCCACAAGGGTAGAAGGATTTATGACCATACCCTCATCCGGAGGGGTACAGGCAACAACTTCCTTCACTCCGGCTACATTGGCAGGCAAAATTGTCATCAAGATAGAGCTTGGATAGGCGGCCCTTCTACCAGGTATGTATGCACCAACTCTTTCCAAGGGTGTTGTCATCCGCCCAGCCAGGATTCCATCAGCAATCTCAATCATCCACATTTCTCTTTCTATCTGGGCCCGATGGAACTTGATTATATTTTCAGAGGCAAACCTGAGGGCATCAATTACCTTTGAATCAACATTTCTGTAGGCTTCTTCTATCTCTTCCTTTTTTACCTCCAGATCCTTTAGGGTTAGGTTGGGTTTAAATTTTTTGTAATGATCGAGGGCTACCTGATCACCATTATCCCTGACATCCATCACAATTTTCCGTACATCTTCATAGATTGAGTCGATATCTTCGGCGGATCTTTTCATGATGGTCCGGTACTGTTCGGGCCTTAAATTATCTATCCTCTCTGGTTTTAGGATCATCTTTTAATCTCCTTATCTGGTTGCTCGTTGCTGGTTGCTCGTTGCTGGTTAAAAACACAGGTAACGAACAACGAGGATTAATTTTTCGTAATTGCTCAATATCATGTGGACTTATTGTATGTTATAAAACCTGAACCAATCGTATGACCTGGAGCCTCTCGACAGGCATACAAATGTAGGGTGGCATTTTATAAGCCTTAGGCTTATTAATATGCCACCTATTTAAGGTCGGGTATAAAACCCGACCCTACATTTTCCACGCTTTATTGAGCATGTTCAATTTTTCCTCTACATACTAAGAAAATTTCTTGGGTACACATATCTGTAAAATTATAATATATAATATTCGATCTGACAATTATGGTCGTTGCGCCGCAGGTGGATTAAAAAGCGCAAATAACCAGGACCGAGGAACAAGTAAATGCTGAGCAGTGATACAATAAAAAATATACCTCAAAACCCAGGAGTTTATCTCTTTAAAAATAAGTCTGGAAAAATAATCTATATTGGCAAGGCCAAAAATTTGAATAAACGCATCTATTCTTACTTCACCAAGGGCGAGGATCATCAATATAAATTATCTTTTATTCTCATGAATGCCCATAAAATAGAGCATATCATAACAGCCACGGAAAAAGAGGCCTTGATACTTGAGGGAAATCTTATAAAGAAATATCGGCCCAGGTATAATGTAATGTTAAAGGATGATGCCAATTATCCCTTGCTCAAGCTGGATATAAATAACAGGTATCCTCGCCTAATTATTGTAAGAAGGATGAGAAATGACGGAGCTCTCTATTTCGGTCCTTTCACATCCGCTTCAGCAGTACGTTCTACCCTCCGCTTGATAGGCCCTGTTTTTCCTTTAAGAAAGTGCAAAACAAAGGAAACCCCTAAGAGGTCAAGACCCTGTCTAAATTATCAATTAGGTAGATGTTTAGGTCCATGTTGTCTGGATGTAAGGGTAGAGGATTATCAGGAGATAGTGGATCAGGTCAAGTTATTTTTAGAGGGTCGAAACAAAGAATTAATCTCACAATTAAAGGAAGTAATGCGGAAGACTGCGAGAGAGCTTAATTTTGAAAAGGCTGCCAGTGTAAGAGATCAAATCAGGGCTGTAGAGAAAACAGTGGAACGCCAGACAGTGGTTTCCACTCAAATGAAGGATCAAGATATTATCGGCCTATCTTGCTCTGGTAAAGAAGCAGTGGTTGTGATTCTCTTTGTGCGCAGTGGTTACATGGTTGGAAGCAGAAACTATTTCATACATTATAAATGGGAAAACCCAGGTGATATACTCGAGGCCTTTCTGAAACAATACTATAGAAATAAAGAATTTGTCCCTACTGAAATAATCCTATCGGATGCAATAAATGATAATCAGTTGATCTCTGAATGGCTGACAGGGATGGCTGGAAGAAAGGCATCTATCTCTGTTCCGATCAGGGGAGATAAGAAAAAACTTGTTAATATGGCTGTGGTGAATGCTGGAAATATACTATTAGAACGAAAAAAGACTGACCAGTCTGCCATCCTTGAGCAAGCAAAGTCCGTGCTTAATCTAAAAAGGAGGCCAGAGCACATAGAAGGAATAGATATATCCAATCTGAAGGGTGATCTTGCTGTAGCTTCTTTAGTAACCTTTGTTGAAGGGTTACCGCAAAAATCTGATTATCGCAATTACAGGATAAGAGAGGTAAAAGGGATAGACGATTATGCTATGATTGCAGAGGTACTTAAAAGAAGACTAAAAAAGGGCAAACCGCCTGACCTTTTTCTTATAGATGGAGGAAAGGGTCATCTGTCTGTAGCCCTGAAAACTATAGATGTCCTTGGCCTTGAGAACCCACCTGCCGTAATATCTATAGCAAAGGCTGTTAGAGTAAAAGCCGGGGCCACAGATAAGATATATCTTCCAAACAGGAAAAACCCCCTTATCCTTGCCCGCAACCATCCGGTCCTTTATCTCCTTATGCGGATTAGAGATGAGACGCACAGAAGGGCAATCAGTTATTACCGAAAAAGGAGAAAGAAAAAGTTAACAGGATCTGAGCTTGACAGGATTCCTGGGGTGGGGCCAAAAAGAAAAAAGGCATTGCTTAAATATCTGGGAGATCTTCGATCTATAGCAAAGGCAGAACTTGCAGAGCTGAAGGGAGTACCAGGAATCAATCAGAGAATTGCGAAAAATATCTTTGATTATTTTTATATAAAACCTCCATAGAAAATATTTTAAGAGAAGGTGGCAACGTTTAAATGTTATAAAATTGGAACACTATATTAAAAATAAGTTGCAAAGAAGATACATTTATTTTATTATTTATTTGAGAAAATTTTATGCTAATTGATAATTTCGTTAAATATTAATATGTTATCCTGTTTTATGAGAAGAATCTTAAGTTGGCACAGATAATGCTTATAATTATTTTAGAAAAGGAAAATTTAATAAAAACTAAAGGAGAGTTAAAATTATGAAAATAGCGTTTAGTTCAGCAGGAAGGGATCTTGACTCCGAGATAGATCCAAGATTCGGTAGGTGTGCATACTTTTTATTTGTTGACCCTGATGATATGACTTTTGAGGCCATTGAAAATGAGAGTATGTCCCTCGGCGGAGGAGCAGGGATTCAGTCAGGCCAATTTATTGCTTCCAAAGGGGCTAATGTAGTTATAACCGGAAATGTTGGCCCCAATGCGAGTAGAACCCTGAATGC
>JAUWNK010000047.1 GCA_030612685.1 Desulfobacteraceae bacterium | reverse complement strand
TACTTAGCTATAGCCATAAGGTCACGATTGAGGGAGGGAGGCTTCTTTAAAAGTAAGGCTGAGCCTGATTTAAGGTCCTACCTTGACCTTGTTGCACTTGGCACAGTTGCCGATATAGTCCCTTTAATAGAAGAAAATAGGATCCTTGTACAAAGCGGCCTTAGTGTGTTGATAAATAGCGAGAGACCCGGAATCAAGGCATTATTAAAGGTGTCGGGAATAAAGAGGGATCAGATGATAACTACTCATGACATAGCCTTTAAATTAGCACCAAGACTTAATGCCATGGGGAGATTAGAATCGGCAACAGGTGCAGTTCACCTGCTTACAACGGATAATGAAAAAGAAGCCTCTTTAATTGCCACCCAGATGGATTCCCTTAACTCTCAGCGTCAGGTAATAGAAAATAGAATTGTCTCACAGAGCAGGGAAAGGATAGAGAGCATGGAGGGCTTAGAAGGACGTCGGACAATAATCCTCTTTGACCCAGGATGGCACAGGGGAGTAGTGGGTATTGTGGCCTCAAAGATTGTAGAAGAGTATTATCGCCCAACCTTGATCCTTACTGTTGAAGAAGACCTGCTGATAGGATCTGGTAGAAGTATAGATGGTTTTGATCTATATCAAGCACTCTCCGATCTCGGTGATCTATTAAAGGAATTCGGGGGTCATGATCATGCAGCAGGCATTAGCCTGGAGGCTAAAAAGGTAGGAGCATTTTGTGAGAGGTTCGAGGAGCTTGCCAGGAGTCGAATAGATCCAGAGGATATGACACCGAAGATAGAGGTAGATGCCAAAATAGGGCTGGAATCTATTAACCCGCGTACATTAAAAGATATTGAGATGTTATTGCCCTTTGGAAACAAGAATCCCGAACCTATTTTCTGGGCTGGACCTTTAAAGGTTATCTCCTCAAGAGTGGTAGGAAAAGATCATCTGAAACTAAAGGTAAAAGAAAAGGGGATCACCTTTGATTGCATAGGATTTGGTAAAGGTGCATTCTATCCTTTAGAGGGGAAATCTGTTGATTTACTCTTTCATGTAGCGACTAATACATGGCAGGGAATAGAGTCGATTCAACTCGTGATAGTTGATTTACGACTTAATTAAAAAGTTAAAAGTGCCCGCCCGCCTCGCCTGAGCGAGAGCGATGGCGGGCAGGCCTAAAGTGAACTAAAGTGAGACCTTTGAAAAATTATCTTACAAGTCATTGCGAGGAGCGAAGCTACGTGGCAATCTTTTATATTTTCAATTAGTTAGAGATTGCTTCACATTCGTTCGCAATGACAGAGCGGCCATTTTTCAAAGGTCTCAAAGTGTTGAAAATTAAAAAGTTTGAAAAGACATGATGGATAATAAAGAATTTGCGAAGAAGCTTGAAAAACTTTAGCTCACTTTAAATTTTAGGCATTTTAGGCACTTAATCAGAGTCAGGAAATAACTTGGCCGCCTCTTCAATATCCTCCGGTGAAAAAATAAACAGGGATTTCCCTTCACCTGGGATAGCAGAACCGTAAACATAGCTGATGTTTATTCCTTCTTTGCCAAATTTTTCTGACATTTCTGCAAGGGTACCAGGTTTATTATCAATAACGATGGCAATAACCGGCATCACGTCAAAGATGTAATCACCTTTAGCCAGGAGATCAACTGCCTTATCAGTCTGATCCACTAAGAGCCTGATCAGGGCAAATTCTGATGAATCTTTCTTCATTGATCCATAGCTTGCAGCAGATGCAATCCTTTTAAGTGATTTTCCTCTGGCCCTAAAAAGCTCCTGCACATATTGAGATGCATCCTGAATGGTAAGGGCATCAATATTAATTCCCGCCTGAAACAAGGTTTTGGAAAGTTTTCCCAGCTCCCCAGGAACATTCTTTAAAAAAAGTGATATCTCTGTTCTTACCATATTCAAGCCCTAATTTATTTCTTTCCTGTGTAACCTTTCAAATATTTAAAGAATTCTGAGTCAGTTGAAAGGATAAGGGTGCTGTCTTTATCCAGGGTCTTTTTATAGATATCAAGTGTATTAATAAAGGAGTAAAAATCAGGATCTCGTCCATAGGCCTGGGCATAAATCTTTGTGGCCTTGGCATCTGCCTTACCCTTTATCTCCTGGGCCGTTCTGTATGCCCCGGATGTTATCCTTTTCATCTCCTTTTCCCTATCACCTTCTATCTTCCTGGCCTCTCCTTTCCCTTCAGATCGAAACTTCTCAGCTATCTGCTTCCTCTCTGCAATCATCCTTTGATAGACCGATCTTCTAACCTCTTCTACATAATTTAATCTTTTTATCTTGACATCAACCAGCTCTATACCGAATTTGGCCAATTTTGGCTGTGCCTGTGCCATAATGCCCTTGGTAATTTCAGCCCTCCCTGTTTTGACCTCCCCTAAGGGGCTTATTTCCTTTACCTCATCTATTCCAGCTTCACGGATATCCAGTTCTCTGTTGGTCATCCTCACGGTTTCAATTAACGGGTAAGAGGTGATAAAGTTTCTTACCGCAGGATCTATAATATCATCCAGCCTGCCAAGTGCGCCATACACATTGTTGACTGTCTCAAAAAACTTGAGGGGATCAACGATCTTCCACCTGGCAAAGGTGTCTACCCATATAAAGGTCTTATCTAAGGTTGGAATCTGACCGGGATCCCCGTCCCAGTCAAGAAGGTTTTTTGGAAAATAGTTTGCAGTATCAATAAGGGGAAGCTTAAAGTTCAAACCAGGAGTCGTTTTTGCTTTCCCGATAGCCTCGCCAAACCGCGTAACAACCACCTGTTCAGTTTCGTCCACAACATAGACTGCCCCCATGAGGAAAAAGATAATAATAATGATTAAGCCATAGATTATTCCTTTAAATTTCATCTCTCAGCCCCCTTCGCCATCCCTAAATTGAGTAAAGGGAGGACATTTTTTTGATCTGAATCAATGATATATTTGCTTCCCAATCTCGGGAAAAGATCCTTCAAGGTTTCAAGATATATACGTCTCCGGGTTACATCCTTTGCCTTTGAATACTCAGCATAGAGAGAAAGAAACCTTGCTGCATCGCCTTTGGCCCTGTTGACCCTGTCAAGGGCATACCCTTCAGCAGACTTGATAGTCTTCTCAGCATTTCCCTTAGCCGCTGGAACTGCCTTATTATATTCCTCCCTGGCCTGGTAAACCATCCTCTCCTTTTCTTGAGTTGCCTGATTAACCTCATTAAAGGATGGCTGAACCGGCGCAGGGACATTTGTCTTCTTCATCTCAATGGTGATTACATTTATACCGGTCTCTGCTTCATCTAATTCCTTTTGCAATAGCACCTTTGCCTGGTCGGCAATTTCCCCCCTCTTGCTGATTACCTCATTGATGCTCCTATCTCCCACAACCAGTCTCATGGTGGCCTCAGTTAAATCCCTCAAGGTAGGAATTGCATTTCTGACCTTGAAGAGATATTTATAGGGATCGTTGATCCTGTATTGCACTATCCAGGGAACCACGGCTACATTGAGGTCACCGGTAAGCATAAGGGATTCATTAAGATAGGCAGTCTCCCTGGCATACTGAGTCCTGACGCCGGCCCTTATAGTCCTCAGGCCGAATTCTTCCTTGTAGACAAGTCTCACCTTTACCTTTGTTAATTTTTCTATCCCCCGTGGGAGTTTGAGATGTAGTCCTGGAGAGGTTGTTCTGATATATTTGCCAAACCTCTGTATTACACCCACCTCATTGACGCCGATTGTATAAAAGGATGAGGATAAAATAATCAAGATAATTATTGCTCCAATTATAAGCCAGAACCCAGGAAATTTGCCCTTAAAGGCCTTAAGTTTATTAAAGACATCATCCATTTGTGGTGGATTACCTCCTCCGCCCGTCTTTTGCTTTTGCAGCTTGTCCCAATCCCATGGCATAATTTGTTACCTCTCTTAAAAAATTATATTAAAATATTCTAATAGAAAAAAAGGGTTGCGTCAAGAAATAAAATAGATGATATTTGTTATTCTTAAATTAAGGATGATGGTTTTATATGAAAGTCCTCTTCGTCATACCCGCGAAGGCGGGTATCCACTCGATTTTACAATAGATTCCCGCCTACGCGGGAATGACAGACTTTCATCCTTCGTTGTGCCAGTAGGGCATGGGGGTTCGTAAAAAGTCATGGATCGTGGTCATTGCGAGGAGCAAAGTGACGAAGCAATCTAATAAATATATATACCCATGATACATGAGATTGCTTCGCACGCACTCCGGGGCTTAGGCCCCTACAGGCCGGAGGCTCGCAATGACGTCTTTTTGATACTTTTTATGAGACCATCAAGGATAACAAATGAAGCAGGATAATAAATCATTTACCCAGTTAGGAAGAAAGACTGCCCATAGATCGCGACAAGAAAGAACTAGTAAATTAGGGTCGGATCTAAAGACTGGTCAAAATTCTCTAACAGGGTTTATACATATAAGAGAGGTAATCGATAATATAACGTCAACCATACCCATAAATTTTGATGATATAATGATCTGGAAACTCTGGGATGGTGTTGTTGGTAAAAAAATCGCGGAACATGCCCGGCCCTCTTCGATCAAAAAAGGGGTATTGCTGGTCAAGGTTACTGATAGCGTATGGCTGCAGGAATTAGAGTTTATGGCTGAAACAATAAAAGACAGTCTTAATAGCAAGCTTCAAAGGGAGGCTATCAAAAAGATACGTTTTAGAGTAGGTACACCTGTAACTTCTCAATAAGTTGGGGTACACTTGACGGCAAAGTAATTCTGGCCACATATTGTAAATTGTAGGGGTTCGATTTATCGAACCCTTCCATATCGGGCTTGATAAATCAAGCCCCTACAAAACCCCAACTTATTGAGAAGTTACGTACACCTTAAGACAGGAAGTTAATAAGCAAAAAAGATTATTTCTATTTTGCCACGGACAACAAACAACGACCAACCTACATTATTGAAAAATGACCTTGCCCAAAAATGGGGGGAAGGATCTTTAGACCAGATTTTCCATGTAATCTTCCTTCAATCATTGCAAGCTTGGCATAAGAGGATGAGTCCGGGAAAATGATCTGGAGTCTTTTAGGCTCTAACTCCTGGATTCTCATTTTTGAGAAAATCTCTGTCAATCTATTTGCCGGATAAATCAAGGCCAGTCTACCATCTGGTTTGAGGAGTATCTTGCCTGCATCCAAGATATCATCTAAACTAACCTCTATCTCATGCCTGGCAATAGCCTTGTTAGAGTCAGGATTAATCCGGCCGCTTTTTTCTTTCCTATAGGGTGGATTGCATACAATCACATTAGCAGATCCTGGGGTAATAGGTAGATGTCTGAGATCTCCCTGGATTATAGCAATTTTTTTTTCGAGAGTATTAAGCACAATATTCCTTTTAGCTTGAGAGGCAAGCTCCTCCTGAAGCTCAAGGCCAAAAATAAAACCCACCTCCTTCTTTATAGCCAAAAAGAGGGATATGATTCCACAGCCAGAACCGAGATCAATAACAAGATCCTCGACCTTGATTGAGACAAATTCGGCTAAAAGTAAGGCATCGACTGAGAACCTATATCCATGCCGAGACTGAATAATCCTCAACCGCCCATTTAGAAAACTATCTAATGTCTCATTTGCTTTAATTTGCAACTCTGTAATCCTTTACTGTCCGGGGATCTGGATCTCCTCATAGGGATCTATTTTATTAAACACCAGCCCAGTTATGATCTTTGGGTAAAAATAGGTGGATTTTCGGGGCATAAGAAGGGAGTTCCCGGTTACCTCCAGGACTTGCTCGATCTTGGTGGGATTAACGAGGAACACCATCTGATGGTTTCCAGAGAGCACTGAAGATAGAGCCTTGTTAGTGTTGCTTTCATATTGAATTATCCTTTCATCATCCAGGTCTTCCCTTTTAATGCCGATTATTCGCTGAAATATAAGGCGAGATAGGGCTAAGACATCAAGTTTTTTAAGTGAGGGGTGAAGATCATGACCTATCTCTTGCCTGGCCCCTGACTTCAAACATAGTAAATAATAAATTCCGGATCCGGAGTGATAAAAACCAATAGCGGTTTTATTGCGGTTATACTTTTTTAACTGATCAAGAAAAACCTTTTTTACCTTTTCATGATCGTTATCTGAAAAGGGGAAGGGGAGAACATCAAACCATTTTCGAGCAGATGAAAGAAATTCTATCAACTTTAAATCCTGGCAGGATTTAAATAACCGATGATAGGGTAGGATAGTCAGCCCCTTGTCATCTATATTGGTTAGATACATCATTACATACTCATAGGCCCTTTCAAAGTGATGAACTCCATACCTGGCCCTCATAATGTTTCTAAAGTTCCGAGCTGCCTCAAAGCGATGATGACCATCAGCAATAACGATTGACTTTGGTGACATCTCTAAAGCAATATCCTTTAAAATTGAACCTATGTTGATCTCCCACATTTTATAATAATATCCGCCCCTTTCCCTGAAGGATATCATGGGAGGAGAATCCTTTATTTTCTTAAACTTGCTAACGATTACATTGGCTTTATCCTCATAGAGACCAAATACCGGGCTAAATTGGGCATTGCATGACCTCATCAGTTTCAGCCTATCTTCCCTGTGAAAGGAAAATGTTTTTTCGTGAGGAAGGATTACCAATGAATCGTTTTCTTCTATCCGGACCAGGGATATAAATCCCCAGCGAGTCCTTGTTTCCATTTTATCGGGTGATTCATATTCAATAGAAATAAGGTAAATAGAGGGAAATTGAGACCTGATGAGAATCTCATCTGATTCCCACCTATTAAAAAGATCTGCTCCCCTGGTATACATATTATCCCAATCAGAATCACCGATCTTTTTCTTTCCCAGAGTAAGCCTAATAAAATTATAAGGATCTTTTTTGTAGTATACTTCCTGATCCCTATCTGAAATGACATCATAGGGTGGAGCCACCACATTCTCGATATTTGTTATTTTATCAAAATTATAGGTTACACCCCTGAAAGGGGCTACAATAGCCATATTTACATTTCCTTATGTTGACTTGATAGTATATGAATTTCCCTTTTTTGGACAGGATAGACAGGATGCTCAGGACATATAAAATATATAGGCATCTTGTTAATCGTGTTAATCCTGTCAAAAAAAGTTCTGCCGTAGGCGGCTAAGTTCATTAGGCTTTTACTTTAGTTTGTTTTATTCTATAGTAACTACCCAGGTTGTCAGGTTCAAGCCCGCCCTGGCGCGATGGCCGTTATCAAGTAAAGCAACTCCTGACTATTTAAAAGTATCTCTCTTAAATCCAACTTCCTAAAATCAGGTCTGGGCCAGGGGTTCACAGTTCAGGGGTTCAACTTGGAGCCATGAACCATTGTCCATGCCAAGACTCCTCAACCGGCTCATAAAAAACCCGCGTTTATAAGCCTTTGGCTTATTAAACGGTTAATAGTTCAGCAAATAACCATTGAACCCCGCCTGCCGTCCGGCGGGCAGGCGTGAACCCGGAACTTTGAACCTGTGTAGTTACATTCTATAAATAAAATCCCTTATAGTAAAATTAATTAATAAAAAAGAATGGTAGGAAGCAAAAAAAAGTTTGATATCATAATAGAAGGAGGCACCCTCCTGACAATGGTTGATGGGGAAGAACCCATGCATAATGTCAGGGTAATTATTTCTGGTGGTAGAATTGAGGAGATTTCTGCCCGTCAAGATAGTCCTATACCTGAAACAAATGAAGTTATCAATGCCGAGGATGCAATTATCTTACCCGGCTTGATAAATACTCATGGTCATTCTGCCATGACTATCTTCAGGGGTATAGCCGATGATCTTCCCTTAAAGAAGTGGCTATATGATCACATATTTCCAGCCGAGGCGAAATATCTCAACCCGGATACAGTTTACTGGGCATCCCTTCTTGCCTGTTTGGAGATGATCGCATCAGGCACCACCACATTTGTTGATGGTTATTTCTTTGCTGGCGAGACAATAAGGGCAACAGATAAGGCAGGAATGCGGGCCCTCGTGGCTCAAGGTGTTCTTGATTTTCCTGCCCCTGGTGTACCTGATCCGAAAAAAAACCTGGATGTTGCTTTTGAATTCTTAGAAAAATGGATAAATTTCTCAGATCTCATTACACCAGGGATTTTCTGTCACAGTCCTCTTACATGCTCGGCAGGCACTTTGCTTAAGGCACATGAAATATCCAATAGATTTCGTCTTCCCCTTCAGATACACCTGTCTGAAACCCAAGAAGAGGTTACAGAAATAAAGAAAAGGACAGGGTTAAGACCAGTGTTTTATTTAGATGATCTTGGCCTTTTAAATAGCCGTTTAATTGCTGCTCATGCCATTTACCTTAATGAAGAAGAGATAGATCTTTTAGCAAAAAGGCATGTAAAAATTGCCCATTGCCCGGAAAGCAATATGAAGCTTGGTTTGAGTATACCACCAGTAGTTGAAATGCTGGAAAAAGGCATAACCGTGGGTCTTGGAACAGATGGTTGTGCTTCTAACAATAATCTTGATCTCTTTGGCGAGATGGATACTACTTCAAAACTGGCTAAGATTGCCAACCTTGATCCAACCCTGCTTGATGCCAGAACCGTTCTTAAGATGGCTACTGTTGGAGGCGCCAAGGTAATTGGTTTGGAAAATAGAGTTGGAACCATTGAGCCAGGAAAAAAGGCTGATATTATTATAGTAGATACAAACACCCCGCATATGACACCCATATATAATCCATATTCACAGCTTGTTTATTCTGCTACTGGAGGAGATGTCAGAGATGTTATAATAAACGGCGAGATAGTATTAAGGGAAAGACAATTCACAACCCTTGACAGTGATGATATTATAAGTGAAGTTAAAAGCCTCAGCCGAAGTATAGGTACCTGATAAAAAATCTTTTATTTACATCTGGACAGAGAATTAAACTATTGATCACCTAAAGGGGGTGCCCTGTTCATGGTACTCGGTACACCAAACCTTAAGCAATGAGAATGTTGGGTAACCCAACTGGATTTTCCTTACATCAATCTATGCACCTTAGGGCTCGATTAGCTCCACCTCAGATCACGGTTGCCCAGCTTGGTACTGCGCCACTTTCCTACTTGCCTCTGGGTGATCCTGATTGTGAAAGAGAATCTTCTCATAGGCATGACGGGCTGGATCCTTCCGTCCCATTTTGTCAAGGATCCTGGCCTTATGGAGGAGGGCTGCCTCATTTCTCGGTTCCAGACTTAGGGATTGGTCGAAGTAATGTAAGGCCGTCTCTAAATTGCGAACGCTCTGGCCATAGTTATATATCCATCCAAGTATGTTGTATATTACTGTTTTATAGTCCAACACCTCAAGGGCCTGTTTGGCAACCTCGATAGCATGTGTCTCAAGATATTTGTGTCCGCCTGAGGCGATCAGTGAAATGTAGTAGCGCAACAGGGTGATAAAAATCCATGGTTCTGGCATGGGTTGGGTAACAGCGTATTGCATTTTCTGGAGCAGATCATTCTTTAGGGAATCAGGCATTGAAGGCAAGATTTCAAAATTGACAAAAGAGACCACCTCATAGACTGGTATCTTTTGACCGAGGCCTTTGAAGACCAGGCTCGACGGCCGGCTGAAGGCAATGTTGATCGTATTGCTCTCATGACACCTTTTATACAGGCTATCGCCTACCATAATCTGATAAACGCTTCCCTCGCGCGAGGCCGATTCTATACGCTTGGCTACATTAATGGCGTAGCCTTCGATATTTGGTTGCTCCTCCCCCATCCTCACTCGCCATCCCCTTAGATCCTTGATAACCTTACCGCAGTTGATACCAACACCGATTCGCGAAACAAGGCGCCCTTCATTCAAAATTCTTTCATTGAATGCCGTAGCCAACCAGGCGAGCTTGATCTTGACAGCAATGAGCAAGGCATTGCGCACATCGAAGCCTACTGCTCCTGAATAGAGAAAAACCCGCAGTTCGTCACCTGCTATGGACCAGTCAGAATCAACGCCGTTACCCACGTAGCCATAGTGACCCAGATGGTGGGAAGCAACTTCGTACATAGTGCTCTGGAAATGGACGATCATATCGTCGTATTCCTGGAGCGTCAGGTTCTTTGCCATCTCTGTGGAACTCATAAGATCGGCTAAGAGCATAGTGGCTACGATGCTTTCTTTCATGGCTTACAGCTCGAGGTCAATGGTCCTTTCTCGTATGTCGTCTTTCATCTTCTGAATTTCTTTGGAGAAATCGCTGAGCTCCTTCTCCATCTTTTTCATTTCTTTTTCATTCTCCCGGACAATTTTCCCTAAAGTTTCCTTTGCTTCATTAAGGGAAACTTTCAGGGGCTTTGTCCTGTTGTCAATCTCCAGCATTACAGCTTCATTATTTTGAAGAATTGCGCTGATTTTTTTTGATAACTCATTGAGCTTCACTGTTAAGTTGTTCGTCTTACCAGATAAAATGTCCTTAAGCGATACTAACTTTTTGACCATGCTTTGAAAGATGCTCTTCTGAGCTTCTTCCAAAGCTGCAATCTTTTTCTCCATTTCCTCTATTTTTTGCTTTGTTTTTCGTTGTGCCATGATAGCACTGAAGAAGAAAAAAATGATAAATAGCAGGAGAACAACATCTATATAACTTGCATTTACAATTAGCTCAGCAATCTCCATAGGGATACTATCTCCTCTCTGAATTCTTCACTAATGTGGGACTACAAGATGTTCATTTTACCCATATTATCAGTCAATTTTGTTTAATTTGTCATAACTTTAAGGGATAAGTCAAGGAAATTATAGGGATTTTTTCGCAGTTCAGATTCTAATGAAAATTTGAAATCCGATCCCAAACCTTTAGGACGAAACAACGTCGAAATTTATCGTGCGATAAGTGGGACTAAACAGACCCCAGCTGAGCCGCAATGGGCAAAGGTCTCAGGATAAAAGAGTTGGGGATTTAGTGCTTCGATTCACAAATAAGGTGACGTATTTCGACAACTTGTTTTAGAAATGTTGCTCACTCAGCATATGTCCTGAGGGCTTCGACTGTCTTCGACCCTGAGCTCTGACCGAAGGGAGCTCAGCCAAAGTCTAAATAAGTTTGTTATCGAACTACGAATAAATCCCTATTTCTCATCACTTAAATAATCGCTAAGCAGATCTCTGCTGTGTTCATCATCGTGGCAGTAAATACATAGATTTTCCCAGTTAGAACCATCAGGGGGATTATTCCTGTGATTTCCATCTTTATGGTGCACGGTCAGGAGATGCCTGTCTTTGTGAGTAAACTCTCTCCCACATTTGCCACAGATAAGTCCGTGAATCTTCAGTGAGCGTTCTCTGTAATCGCCGTCTGAGGACCTGCCTTCTCTCATTTCTCTAAGAAGATCTTCAAAAGATTGATCACTGCCTTTCTTTCCAGGCCTCGACTTCTTATACCCACTATGACGTCTGTCTCTCATTTTAATGCCTCTTCTATCATCATGGGAAAAATTATATCTTCATATCTGTGACTCAGATTCGAGTATTTTGAGGATCTTGGAGCTGGTTCCAATTGGTACAACCAGCCAAAGGCGCTCCAGATGATTGGCTGATATTCGCCCCAGAGCATGCCGTAGCAGCACAATAAAACGTTGTTTCTCAAGAGAGCCGTGTAAGGTCCCGAGAAAGGGTAGGGCGATCGATCTAATCTTTCGACTCTCAGCCTCTCGGAAGATCCCGTCAAGAGCACTCGCTATCCACTCCTCCCTCCATGATGGCTCCTGGTTGAGATCGTGAACAATCGCAATAAGGCGAAGTGGGGATTTGCCCTTGACGAGCACGCTCCCGGGTGTTTCAGGCCGTGTTTCAATCACCTGAGTCATCACTTGCATTAAATGTTTACGGGGATCACGCACCTGCGGATAGGCGCTTAGGACAAAGAAGGTGTCCTCCTCGAAAGCCACCGCATCTACAGGGAAAGGTGGTCTATTTTTTGGTGCTGCAACTATATCAACAGATCCAAACGACATCTTGCGGGGATAACTGCCCTGAATCAGCCGCAACCTTGGTCTTTTATCTGTTTTCTTGTCGATGCTATGTTCCTCCTGGGATATATCCATTGGTAGAAAAGCACTTCTTCCCCAACGTCCAGCTTACCCGGATGGCGAGTGTGGTGTAATGCCAGTCCGTGTTCAGCCGCTGTTTATAGTTTTACCTGTAAGCTTCTCGCCTATGGCTAATTCTTAAAATAAGAACAATATCTTCAATGATAGTATAAATACCCCTATAATCTCCAATTCTGCATTTCCTTAATCCGGAGAATTTTCCTGTCAATGTTGGATAAGTATCTGCCTTTTTAGGTAGATCTTCTTCGATTTTTTTCAGAATTCTATCAGCTTGATCCTTGCTTATCTTTTTTAGATCACGTCCAACTGATTTTTTGAATGAGATTTTATAGCTCAAGCTCATTCCTCATATCTTTAATAGAAATAACTGGATCAGAAGTGTTATGCAACCGATCAAGAGCGACTTGTAAATCGGCAAGTTCTGCCAAATAAGCCTCTAACGCTTTTTGGATGTGAAAGGATTTGGGTCTTTCTGTTTCCTTCGCGATTTCTGACAGTTTTGAAGCGAGCTTGTCCGGGATTCTTACAGAGATTGCTGTGCCCATACATTACCTCCAATGTATTTTCTGTAATAAATTGTAAACACAAACAAGGTATGATGCAAGGATTTTTTAGAAATCGGAGAAAATATAACAATCATTGAAAAGGGGGACATCCTAAAATACTTTATTAAGTTGCTTCAGAACAAATGTCCCCCTTCACTGGCCAAACAGACCGGCATGACTAATCGATGGCTAAAGGAAAAGGGGTTGTTGTCTGTAAAAGAGTTGTGGGTGAACACTCATTTCTGGCTACGGCCCAATAAGCTCTGTGAACCGCCCTGTGTAGATCCCGATTTATCGGGAGTGGTGTGGTTGGGGGAGAAAAACCCCGGGGCTACCCGATTGGCCTATCCCATTGTTTTTCTGGCTGATCTAACTTTGTAAAGGGCTTGATCCTCGCAAACCTGCATATGGCCCTTGAAGTCATTTATCATTTTTTCAAATATCAACTTTGTTTGAATGAAAAGATTGCTACTCTCTGCTTTTAAGTAACGGGCGGCCATACGGCAATATTCAGGATCAATATCTATTCCGATACTATTTCTTCCATTTCTTAAGGCGGCAAGCATGGTAGTGCCTGAACCGCAAAATGGGTCCAAAACGGTATCACCATAAAATGAAAACATTCTTACCAAGCGAGTTGCCAATTCAAGGGGAAAGGGGGCAGGATGATTTCTGGTTGATGCGCCAGGAATACTCCAAATTTGCCTGAACCAATTATCAAAGTCTTTTTTATCTATTTTGCTTAGCTTTCTTTGTTCTTCAGTAGGTTTTCTGTATCCTCCTGGTTTTCTTTGCATTAAGATAAATTCCATATCATTTTTTATGATAGCATTTGGCTCATAGGGTTTTCCTAGAAACTTTGAACCGTTTGACACCTCAAAACTGGCATTGGCAATTTTATACCATATAATTGGATTTAGGTTATCAAAGCCAATTCTCCTGCATAAAACACAGATGTCAGCATGCAATGGGAAAACAAGATGACGACCAAATTTACGACGTGAGACGCAGACATCCCCTACAACACACACAAGCCTTCCACCGGGAACCAAAACACGATAAATCTCATGCCATACTTTCTCCACCTCAATTAAAAATGATTCATAATCGTCAATATGGCCTAATTGATCGGGATTTTCATTATAGCGCTTAAGATTCCAATATGGAGGTGAAGTTACAACTAAATGGATAGACTTCTCTTCCAAAAAAGATAAATCTCTTGCATCTCCATTAATTAATCTCTGATATGTTTGATTCATAGTCCTGGTCATGCGAATGCTCCGACGTGAGAGACAAGAGATTTGGCAAAGATTAAAAATGACAGGTCGCTTGCAGGCTCCTCGTAAACGCCCTCAATGCCATTTTCGCTGTCTGATGTTATAAATGATGCGGAAGTATAATGGCGCTCGAGTATTAGCTTGTGGCAAAACAACTCATACCGTTTCATATACGAAGCCCCTACAAATTCCGGGAAGACTTTGAAATGTGGTTCTCTTACCTTTACCGGGTGATTAGATCCCGCACAGTCTTCAAGCATAAAGAAGTAACCAAGAAATGGTTGAACTCCTCCGTCAAAAGCACCTTCTCTATATGCTGTCCAAAGATCAAGAGCGCTGCCCATAGCTTCCTCAGTCCTATTATTGAAATTGTTGCCAAACGAAGGACCTACTTGTGACTTTGCCTCAATAGCAGCGATCAGATGGCCTTTTTTTATAACCAATAGATCCCACTCTTTTGTTGGCCGAAAGAACCCGGGCAAATCTAATGCTTTTTTCTGGAACACGTATCTTTTGTCTAATCCGGTTTCTAAAATCAACTTAGTGAAAAGACTTATAAAAACATCCATCTGAGCGCCGCCAGTTACAGCACTGCGTAAACCAGCATCTGATACCCCTCGCTTCTTTTGTTTCTGCCTTTGCGCCCTTCAGGTAAGCCAGTAATGTGCGACAGCTTCTGCGATGTGTTTTTCTAAACTATCAATGATTTTCGTCATATTCTTATCTATATAAATATTTATATTTTTATGATGATTTTATTTTCAGGCCAACTTTAAAGTAAAATGCCTAAAAGTAATATTTACTTTACTGCATTACCCGTCAAGAAAAAAATTTAATTGAAAAAGAGATTATTTTTTCTTGACATACAATATATGGTGGTTTAGACTTCTCTCTATCACAATATATTATGAAAGTAAAGATTTTGTTTTGAACTTTTTGGAGGGTGTTATGTGGGCAGAAATGGTTTTAGTGTTGAGAGATGGGAATCTAATCCCGAATGCCGTAAAATGGGACGATCAGATGATTAGCGATATTCTGATCACCCAGAACCGGATAAACAGTGACCAGGCTATAACAATAACCAGGTCCTTGAGAGAGGATATAGAGAGGATGGGACTGAATGAAATAAAGATCCCATTACTGGAGAAGATAATAGATTCCAAGATGTTAGAGTATGGCCTGACAAAGGTAAAGCCGATTCATCTGCATCACCTTTTGTTTAAAGAGGATAATGGTCTTAAGATTTCTGCCAATGCCCTTAAGGTTCTTAAGAAAAGGTATCTTAAAAAGGATGCCAACGGTGATGTGATTGAAACCCCGGAGCAGATGTTTAGAAGGGTAGCGCATCATGTAGCACAGGCTGAGAGACATTATACGAGCGCAGATCAGGCACAAAGGATTGAGGAGGAATTTTATACTTTAATGACTGAATTAAAGTTTTTACCTAACTCTCCAACCTTAATGAATGCAGGCACAGAATTAGGCCAGTTGGCTGCATGTTTTGTTCTCCCGGTAGAGGATAGTATGGAGGGTATTTTTGATTCCTTGAAATATGCTGCCCTGATCCATAAGTCTGGAGGTGGAACCGGTTTTTCCTTCTCCCGGCTAAGATCAAAGGACAGCAGGGTGGGGACAACAGGTGGAGTGGCCTCAGGCCCGGTTTCCTTTATGAGGATATTTAACACTGCCACGGAACAGGTCAAACAGGGCGGGACCAGAAGAGGTGCCAATATGGCCATATTAAGGGTCGATCACCCTGATATAATGGAGTTTATCTATAGCAAAGAGGATTACAAGGAGATGAATAATTTTAATATATCTGTGGCACTGACTAAAGAGTTTATAGAGGCACTGAAGAATAATACAACCTATTCCCTTATAGATCCTATGAGTGGGGTGGAGATGGGTCAATTGAATGCTCCTGATGTTTATAATGCGATTGTGAACCAGGCATGGGAAAATGGGGACCCGGGTGTTATCTTTCTTGACAGAATAAATAAGGACAATCAAACCCCTGAAATAGGTGAAATTGAGAGCACCAATCCCTGTGGAGAACAGCCTCTTTTGCCTTTTGAGGCCTGTAACCTCGGTTCCATAGATCTTGCCAGGTTTGTTATCCAGGAGGGTAATAGCCTAGGAATTGATAAGAATGGATTGGGTGAAACAGTAAGGTTAGCCATAAGGTTTTTAGATGATGCAATTGATATGTCAAAATATCCTTTGGATAAGATTACAGATATGGCCCATGGAAATCGGAAGATAGGTCTGGGGGTAATGGGGTTTGCGGATATGCTTTATCAGATGGGAATTCCCTATAATAGTGACAGGGCACTTTCCCTTGCCGAGGATGTCATGTCTTTTATTCAGGAGGAATCAGGGAAGGCCTCAATTAAATTGGCCAAAGAGAGAGGGGTCTTTAAAAATTTTGAAAAAAGCATCTTTAAAGATAGAGCTGATTGTCGCTATAGAAATGCCACAACAACAACCATCGCACCAACAGGAACCCTCAGTATCATTGCTAACTGTTCAAGCGGTATTGAGCCCCTGTTTGGACTGAGCTTTATAAGAAATGTTATGGATAATGATGAATTGATGGAGGTGAATCCTTGGTTTGAAATGATAGCAAGGGAAAGGGGTTTTTATAGTCATGAATTGATGGACAGGGTGGCCAAAGAGGGAACTTTAAAGGGGATAGAGGAGGTACCGGACGATGTTAAAGAGGTTTTTGTGACTGCACACGATATAAGCCCTGAGTGGCACGTAAAGATGCAGGCAGCCTTCCAGAAATATACTGATAACGCTGTATCAAAGACGGTTAATCTATCACATGATTCTACACCTGCTGATGTATTAAAAATTTACAATCTGGCCTATGAGCTTGGATGTAAAGGTGTAACTATTTACAGGGATGGGAGCAAGGAGAAACAGGTATTAAATTTTATCAAAAAGGATGATAGTATTAATTTTTATAGCGCTATAAAGGATAGGCCTGAAACTATTGAGGGTTTTACCACCAAGATAAAGACTGGATTGGGTAACCTTTATATTAATGTCACCGAATACGAAGGAAGGCCATTCGAGGTTTTTGCTATAATCGGCAAATCAGGAAACTCAACCACAGCTAAGACAGAGGCCATTGGCAGGTTAGTATCCCTTGCGCTTAGATCTGGTGTAAGGGTAGATGATATTGTTGAACAGTTGAAGGGCATAGGTGGAGAGCATCCGGTTTTTCAAAAAGATGGGCTGGTGCTCTCAATACCCGATGCTATAGGTAAGGTACTTGAGGATAGGTATCTCAGGGGAGAGGGGAAAAAGGTATCAAGGAAAGAAAGGTCTCTCAAGGGAGAAATCTGTCCTGACTGTGGTGAGCCTATTACCTTTGAAGAAGGATGCATGACCTGCCATTTTTGCGGTTATACCAAGTGCAACTGAGTCGTTAAAGGAAGGAAGGTTAATGAGTATTATAGATATAAAAGAAGAAGATAGTATCCTTACTGTAATTAACCATATAATCACGAAAAAGGTTGAGATATCAGCAAACATTCAAGGTAGTGATAAGCAGTTCACAACCAGGTTAATTAAGTTAAAAACAGATAAGGGGCTCAATCATCTTATAATTGAGAAATTTTATCCCGAAGCTGGCAACTCCCTTATTCAATCTTCACCTGATGTGGTATTTTCCGTTAAAGTGGGTAAAAGCAAGTTTTTTTTTAACACAAAATATCTTGGTATAAATACCCAATATCCTGAATTTGGGCTTATAGTAAGTTTTCCCTCCCGAATTCAAATAGAGGAGAAAAGGAGGGAGGGGAGAATTGAAAATGGTCTAACGAGAATTCTCTCGGTTGAGTTCAAGTTAGAAGGGGATAATAAATTGTATCAATTGAAGGTCGTCAACCTCGGTTCTCATGGCATAGGTCTCGTTGTAGATGAAGAGAATCTTGATCTATTGAAGAAGGTTAATGTGAGAGACAAACTAAAGGGTTTAAACTTTTTTCTTCCTGCAGCAACCTTGACTATAGATTGTAATCTTAAACATAAGACACAGGTAACCCAGGGCAAACTCAAAGGAAGCTATGTTCTGGGTATTAAATCGGACCTTATAATGAACATTAAGGAAGTGGAAGATAAGGTGAAAAAAAGGGCATAATGATTTTTTTCAGAATCACCCCTCCTTCCTATAACATATAAGGCCACACTTCAAGCATCTTTCCGCCTCACCTTTAGTCATCTTCTCATCAAGGCCTAAGTCAACCTCTTTAAAGCTCAATCTTCTTTCATCAACAGTGAGCTCAGGCATATGCACACTTTCAGATTCCTTTACTTCTTTAAGCTCTTCTACATCAGGGAGCACACTCTTCCTTGTAATTGCATTCTCAGGAACACTCACCTTCTCTCCACTTAGATATAGATGGATGGATCTGGCCGCCCTTCTTCCAGCCCCAATTGCCTCTACCAGAATGGATGCCCCTGTGGCTGCATCCCCACCGGCAAATACCCCTTCTATATTGGTCTCACCTGTTGCCTCATCTACTACCTCTATGCTATTCCACTTGGTCAGGCCCACACCATCGGCCTTTAGGAAGTCTGTGACAGGAAACTGGCCTATGGCGTTAATGACATTGTCTACCTCTATTATTGTCTCAGTGCCCTTCTTT
>JAUWNK010000191.1 GCA_030612685.1 Desulfobacteraceae bacterium | reverse complement strand
ATACTGTTGATGGACTTAATAGATCGCTGGCAGTTATTGCAAGAGCCGAACATGATCTCATGAACAATAAAAACCTTCTTTTTCTGCTTGAAAGGTCCCTGTTTGGTCTGAAGAGAGCTGCAAGCTCACGGGCTTCGCTCCGATGAGACGTGAACATAACGCACCTTCGGTGCGGACTTGTAGTGCAGAGCTTTAGCTCTGCCATTGAGATGCAGGGCTGACCTGCCCGCCATGCGAGACGCAAGGCGAGGCGGGCGGGAGCCATGCGCTACATTTAACAAAAGGAAATTCCTAAGCAATTAAATTATGGATAAAGATCCCCTAAAAAAAATTATTAGCGTCAGGTTTCGCAGTGATGGAAAAATCTATGAATTCTATACTGGCAATTTTGTCCTCAATAGAGGGGATAAGGTAATTGTTGAGACCAGGAAGGGCATGGAACTGGGAACAGTATGCAGTCAACCCCGACTCCGGAATGCTTCCATGCCGAATAGGCCGTTAAATAAAATATTCCGCTTAGCAGCGCCAGAAGATGTTAAACAAAAGGAGAAAAATGAAAGAATTGAAGAAGAGGCTATGCAATTCTGCAAAGAGCAACTAATTAGTAAAGAAATACCCATGAATCTTATTTCAGTAGAGCTTTCCTTTGACAGAAGCAGACTTATCTTTTTTTATATCTCCCAAATGAGGGTTGATTTCAGGGAATTGGTAAAAGATCTGGCTCAAAAGTTTCAAACCCATGTGGAGATGAGACAGATTGGCACCAGGGACTTAGCAGGGATGCTGGGTGGAATTGGCCATTGTGGTCGTCAATTATGCTGCTCATTGTTTCTATCAGATTTTGACCCCATTTCTATAAGAATGGCTAAAGAGCAAGATCTTTCTCTAAATCCAGGCAAGATCTCTGGAATATGCGGGAGATTGATGTGTTGTCTTGCCTATGAATACGATACTTATTTGGAAATGAAAAAAAACTCACGAGGAAATAATGAGGGAAAAGAGTAGCCATAACTCATTCTATATAACCACACCTATTTACTATGTGAATGCAGAACCACACATAGGACATGCATACTCCACGATTGTAGCCGATGTAATTGCAAGATTTTATCGCCTTAGCGGTTTTGATACCTTTTTCCTGACAGGCACAGATGAACATGGTGATAAGGTAGTAGAGGCAGCTGAAGAATCAGGTGAGACAGTAAAGGCATATGTGGACAGGATAAGCAGAACCTTTAAAGAAACTTGGCCTAAACTTAATATTATAAACGACTATTTTATACGAACTACTGACAGGAATCATCAAGACACAGTCAGTGAGATACTCTCTAAGGTTTATGAAAATGGAGATATATATTTTAGTGAGTATGAGGGAAAATATTGTATTGGATGTGAGCGATTTTATACAGATACAGAATTGGTGCAAGGTAAATGCCCGATTCATATGAGGGAGCCAAAGCTTATCAGGGAAGAAAACTACTTCTTCAGGATGAGCAAGTATCAGGAATGGCTTATAGATTACATTGATAAACACCCTGACTTCATAAGGCCAGAGAGGTACAGAAACGAGGTTAAAGCCTTCTTAAAGGAACCACTTGAAGATCTATGTATATCCAGGCCTAAAAAGAGATTATCCTGGGGCATCCCTCTTCCATTTGATGATAACTATGTAACCTATGTCTGGTTTGATGCCTTGATTAACTATATATCAGCCATTGGCTACCCGGGAGGAGAACGGTTTAAGAAATTCTGGCCTGTTGCACAGCACATCATTGCCAAGGATATTCTAAAGCCCCATGGCATATACTGGCCATGCATGCTCAAGGCAGCCGGGATTGAGCCCTATCAGCATCTTAATGTCCATGGCTACTGGAATATGAATACTGGGAAGATGTCAAAAAGCCTTGGAAATATAGTTCGGCCCATGGACTTGGCTACTAAATACGGTCTCGATGCCTTCAGGTATTTCTTGCTAAGGGATATGGTCTTTGGTCTCGATTCGGATTTCAGTGAGGAGGGCCTTGTGAGGAGGTTAAATGCCGATCTTGCAAATGATTTTGGGAACCTGGTCTCGAGATCCATCACCATGGTAATCAAATACTTTGATGGACACCTTGAGGCCCCTGGTAAGTTAGAAGATGAAGACATTGCCTTAAAGGATGCTGCCCTGAAGGTGATTGAGGATTACAAGGGTATGATGAAGGAATTTGCCTTTCACAAGGCATTGATTGCTGTGTGGGAATTAATAGGCAGGGTAAATAAATATATTGATACCATGAAGCCATGGGTAATAGCTCAACAAAGAAGAGAACGCCTCAGCACAGTACTCAATACCATTACCGAGGTAATCAAGATAGTCTCAGTGCTGCTGTGGCCCTTTATGCCTCAAACATCAGAAAAGATACAGAACCAGTTAGGGTTAGGGATAGCCGGGATGGAATTGCCCCTGAATAGTCTAAAGGAATGGGGAAAAACAAAACGGGTCAGGCCCATATCCAAGGCCCCTCCCCTCTTCCCAAGGCTAAAACTTGAAAAGGAGGAAGAGGTGAAAGAAAAACCGGGGCTGGTTAGCCTTGAAGACTTTCAGAATTTAGACCTTCGTATTGGGATTATAAGGAAAGCGGAACCGATCCCAGGATCCAAAAAGCTGGTCAAACTAACTGTTGACATTGGAGAAGATAGAACCATTGTTGCCGGACTGGCCGCTCACTACCAGATAGATGAATTAAAGAATAAACAGGTGACAGTACTTGCCAATCTCAAGCCTGTCAACCTGATGGGAGTTGAATCCCATGGGATGATACTTGCCGCTGAAGATAAAGGAGGAGTTTATCTCTTAATCCCGGATAAAGAAAGCAAACCGGGCACTAAGATCAAGTAGTCACCCCCACCTAACCTCCCCCATCAAGGGGGAGGAATTTGTGGGTTAGGATTACCCTTAAAGGGGGATGGGTAGGGGTGGCGGTTTTCTCTCCTATCAATCAACTTTCACGCCAGTATAAGAGCCTTCCACCAGGAGTCGGAATTTTTATGGCAACTGGTGGCCCCAGGCCCTCTCCCCCTCCGCCTGGCTTCTGGATGTACAGCCTGGGGGGGCCTAATGTCGGGGAGGAAGCGATGCTTCTTCCCAGATCTATCTTTTCCTCGTACGGATCAAGCGGCGTATCATCCAAACCATACTCCAGGCCAGCTTCTCCTCCCTCAGTTCCGCATAGGGTAGTGGTCAAACCGTATAAATAGCTAAACCCCATGGCGCATCCACCCTGGGGTTGGTAGGTAGTGAAGTACACCACATTCAGATAGGTGGTAGGATCGGAAAAGACCTTCTCTCCCTGGGGCAAGGTCTTCATCCATGTCATCCGAAACAACCCGTCAGCTATTTGAGCACCTGTCCATGTCGAGCCTTCATCAGGTCCACCTGCTGAATCATCAAATTCCCGGTCTTCAATCTCATAGAAATAATCATAGCTATTTGCATCTATTGGGTCATTTTCATTCCCTGTTCCGAAAAGGACAAATCTTCTTGTACAATCATGATATACATCGGCTATCGCAGGTCTATGGTATATGGGCCGGGGGTTTTCAGGGGTATAGAGTACCTCCAGGGTCGGATTCCAACCGCTATCAGCATTGAGATCCTTAATTTTCCAGAGGGTTCCACCAGTATCCCCAAAATAGGCAACCTCAATATTACCCTTAAGATCATAGTCAACCAGTGCCCTTGTGATATAGTCCACTGGCCTGGATTCTTCATCCAGAAGATATCTCACAGCAAGGATTTCCGAAGGGATGTTATTGATGGAACCTCCCACTGTAAATTCCTTCAGGATACTTCCATCAGCGGCCTTTAAGATATAGACTCTGTTCCCCTTGTTCGAATCAG
>JAUWNK010000189.1 GCA_030612685.1 Desulfobacteraceae bacterium | reverse complement strand
TACATCACCGTCCTGGAGCACATGGTGTCTTTGGATCATCTGTCCATCGTAAACATGCTTGCCCCATATCCTTGCATATTTAAGTTTTTCTAAAAAATCCTTGTGTATCTTTGAAGCAAGATCTTCCATCTTAGATCCCCTTTTCAATACAAAAGGGGCAGTGAGGTCCGGCTCTTTGCCCGGGGCCTTGGTATAGACCCTTATGATTTCAAGACTGTTAAACAGGGCTTGTTTTAGTAGATCAAAGTTATAGCCGGTCTTTGCCGAAACGTTTACCAGAGTCCAATCATCCTCTAAAAGGGACCTGAAGATCTCAAAGTTTTCCTCGCTCGATCTGTCATCGTTTTTATTGGCAACCACCAGGAAGGGTAAGAAAGTCCAGCCAGCTTTATCTTCATAAAGGTGGGCCAACCTGAGGGGTGCTATCCTGTGCTCTTTGAGAAAGGAAACGGTCTCTTCCAACTGCTGCACCGGGTCTGTTTGCAGGTCCACGAGAATAAGGACTATATCCGACCTCCGAACCATATCAAAAAACCAGGGTTCCACATATTCTTTACTTATTGGGGGTGTATCAATGAGTTGAATCTGGATGTCTTCAAAGTACATCATACCTGGTGTGGGCTTCCAGGTGGAATGGGGAAAATCTGCCACTTGTGGATCTGCATTTGTGAGTGCTGCCAC
The DNA here is from genome assembly GCA_030612685.1 of Desulfobacteraceae bacterium. Taxonomy (GTDB): domain Bacteria; phylum Desulfobacterota; class DSM-4660; order Desulfatiglandales; family B25-G16; genus JAUWNK01. Next base: position 3,273 of record JAUWNK010000189.1, on the reverse strand, counting down.
CAAAGCGGATTTGCCAACGTTTGGCGGGCCAATAAGAACAATCTGTCCGACTCCTTCTCTTTCAATCTTGTAGCTCCTATCTCGCCTGCCTAACTTCTTTTTTTCTTGCTGTTTAGATTTCAGCTTGGAAATGCGGCGTCTCAGATCAGCCTTGATTTTGTCCGTGCCCTTATGCTTGGGCATAATTGCAAGCATCTCTTCAAGGGCACTAATCCCTTCTGCCGGTGTCTTGGCCTCCCTGTATCGTCTTTCAGCCTCAAAATAAGCCGCAGGTAAATTAGCAGGCAACTTCTACTTACCCTCTCCCTCTGCAAATCATGACCTTTGACCTGCCAGTGGGAGTATAAATCTTTTCGACGGATCTAAAATATCTCATCAAAAGCTCTCTTTCATGCCTTAAGATCTCAAGGGCCTTTTTTGTACCCATGGAAAGTAATCGAAGATAAAAAAGCATTCTAATTAAAAAGTTCTTAGGAACATCGTGTTCCATCATAAGAAAAGGTCTGCCGGGCTTTAGAACCCGGACTATCTCGTACAAGCAATAATCCTGGGTTAGCCCTTTCAACTCATAAAAGGCATGGGAACAGGTTACCGCATCAAAGATTATATTTTTAAATGGTAAATATGCCACATCAGCAAGTATTAAGTAGATATTATCATGATGGGGTATCTTCGATTTACCTGCCTTAAGCATACCAATGGAAAAATCTACTCCTGCCACAAGACCTTCTGCTCCCACTTTGTCTTTTAGGAAGCTTAATAGTGAGCCGGTGCCGGTACAGATATCAAGTACCTTATCCCCTTTGTTCAGCCCTGTCTTATCAGCTAAAAAATATCGTAAGCCTTTACCTCTGTCAGTAGAATGAAGTGCAACAAATCGGTCATAGATACAAGAAAAATAATCATAATATCTCTGTCGAAATCTTTTCATGTAAACCTTTATCACAGAGACTCAGAGATCGCTGACCCGCCCGCCTCGCCTGAGCTCGCGATGGGGAGCAGGGGTTTAGTTATTTTTTACTCTCCGCTGACCCCAAAGGAATTAGCTCCGCATTCCACAGGGCGGAGGAGCGTGAAAAGCAAAAAGACTTAGCCCTACGTGGACAAAAAAATTTTGCAACATCAGCCATTCATGGCAATCAACCCGGAAGTGCAATAGGTACCTAAACTTGTTATCGTCCCGTTTTCAGCGGGACCGAACGGTTTCCCTTTGCCGTCCTCTCAACGGCAAAGGGAAAATTATTTATCCCCGCGTCCTCTGCGTCTCTGCGGTGAACAGTTATTTTTTCAATCACGTATCTCCTCTCCCTGGTTTATATCTCTCTTCGACAATTGTCAGGCAAGATAGGGCGCCCATTGTCTGGCTGTTTCTGCTATATATCCAGGTGGAAGTTCTTTAACAATCCGGTTATGCCCGGGCAGAAGGATATCCACCTCAAGGTCTGCAAGTTGTAACAGGGAATCTTTCAGCTCTAAACCATTTGCTCCATGAAGATCAAAACGACCAATCGCATAATCAGCGTAGACCACATCACCAGGGATGAGGATTTTTTCTGATTGATTGTATAACCCAATGCTGCCAGGGGAATGCCCGGGGATGTGTAGCACCTCCCAGGTCATGCCACCTATATCCAGGTTTTCCTCACCTTGAAGCCTTTTGTCAGCCAGAAATGTAAAGGCACCTGGTTTAATATTATATTGCATCATGCACATATTCTGGAACATTTCCATACCGTAAACAGTCCTCTCATCCCCTTCTTCCAATGGGCCTGCCTCTATGTCATGCACCCATAGTTCTGCCCAAGGAATCTGCTCTCTAATTTCAGCAAGACACCCTATGTGATCAAGGTGGGTATGGGTCATGATAATCCTCGTGATTGCCTTTAAGTCAATTCCCATATTCTGGATGGATTGTATCTTGTAATTGCCTTTACCCATAAGGCCTGCGTCAATAAGTGAAAGATCCTGGGAATCTAACTTGCCCACCACATACACATGGGAGTCTGGAATCATTTCGTCCTGTCCCTTAATGAAATAAACCCCTTCTGTTATCTGAGTCATTAATCACTCCTTATCTGTAACTACCCAGGTTGTCAGGTTCAAGGTTCACAGTTCAGGGGTTCAACTTGAAGCCATGAACCATTGTCCATGCCAATACTCCTCAACCGGCTCATGAAAAACCCGCGTTTATAAGCCTTTGGCTTATTAAACGGTTAATGGTTCAGCAAATAACCATTGAACCGTGAACCCGGAACTTTGAACCTGTGTAGTTGCCCTTATCTAAATTTTAAATGGTTTTTCGCATGTATAATCCTAATAAATAATCTGATAGAGCATTTTAGTAAAGCCTTTTATCTCTCACCCCAGTACGATAGTCCCCACCTACCCCGGTTAAATGAAAATAAAAAGGCATTTAACGGGGCAAGCGGGGCAGAGACCACAGTGTAAACAGAGTTTTGATCTCAATTGCTGAGCCTCCGGCCCCGCTTCCAGCCCGTAGGGCTTACAGGCCGGAGGGTAGGGCCTACGCCCCAGAGGGAGGGCAATCCAGATCAAACTTAAATCCATTTATCACTGGAAGTTTGCCCCGTTAGGGGCTGAGTATTTGGCCTGAATTTTCGTCCCTGCCCTGTGAAATGCCTTTTAGTTTCTATTTCACCAGGGTCAAAAAATCAGGCCAAAGAATTTACCTCAGAGGTCTCTGAGAGCTTGAGCGATCGGAGAGAGCGGGCGAGAGAATCAAGTTGAGGATTAATCATATCTCGAATTCAGCCAGGATAAAGGTATGATCCGAAGGCTTCTCCATTTTTCTTGGAGCAACATCAATCCATGCCCTTTTGGATCTTTCAGCCAGACATTCTGTAGCCCATATATGATCCACCCTCCATCCAAGGCCTCGGCGCACCGCATAAGGAATTCTATAGTCCCAGAAGGTATAAGCCCCTCCATCAGGGTTGTGCATCCGAAACACATCAACAAAGCCCCATGCCTTAAAACCTGACAGGGCCTTGTGTTCTTCAGGATGAAATCCGATACTCCCTGAAAGGCCTTCGGGATCATATACATCTATGGGCTCCGGGGCCACATTAAAATCCCCCACCCATAACAGGGGTTCACTTGGTTGAAAGTGTTTTGAAAAATAATCGTGGAGACGTTGAAACCAATCGAGTTTGTACAGGAATTTATCTGAATCAGGTGCAGTTCCCTGGGGCACATAGGTATTTACAATGGATAAATCCTTGAGATAGACAGTTATGATTCTTGGCTCTTCTT
>JAUWNK010000032.1 GCA_030612685.1 Desulfobacteraceae bacterium | reverse complement strand
GTTATTCTTTAAAATCAGATTTAATGATCGTCTTCTTAAATCCTAAATCCCTGGCCCAGACCCCTGGCCCAGACCTGGCTTTGCAAGGCATGTGTCAAAGGAGTCCAATTCCGAGATAATGCGGAACCAGTTATGTACCCCGAGCATGTCGCACCAGGGCAGGCTTTGTGGCAAGATACCTGAGTAATTACGAAAGTTTTTGCATTAGTAAATAAGATTTTTTGAGATTTATATTATTAATAGGGTCTCGGAATGCAAAAATGTTGACCTGTTATGGCTGCCTTTACCTGAGCAAGGAGGTTAAAATATGACAGAAGACTTCAGGATTGAGAGAGTTGGTCAATGCACCTTTAATTCTCCCCTGGACTCAGCAGTCTTTATTAATGATAGCGAAGGAGTTCTCATAGATGCAACTCTTTCAGGTTGCGAAGGATGCCAAGGTAAACCACCCTTTCTTGAAAAAGCGGGTCCAAGAGAGAAGATTTTTTTCGATCCCGGTACAAGTAGGGCCGCTTTAGTCACATGCGGCGGACTTTGCCCCGGTTTGAATGATGTTATCAGGGCCATTGTTATGGTCTTATGGTACAGGTATGGGGTCAAGGAGATATTTGGGTTAAGGTATGGATTCGAGGGTCTGATAGCCTCATTCAATCATGAACCATTAGTCCTTAAACCGGAATTGGTTGAAGACATTCACCAGGATGGCGGTACTATTCTTGGCACATCCAGAGGACCGCAGGAAATAGCACTCATGGTAGATTTCCTTTTGGAGAGAAAAATAAATATGCTCTTTACCATAGGTGGCGATGGAACCCAGAGGGGCGCACTGGCAATAAGTAAGGAGATAGAGAAAAGAGATCTTGATATTTCTGTTATTGGCATTCCCAAGACAATTGACAATGATATTTCATTCACTGAAAGGACATTCGGCTTTGAGACCGCTATAGCCATAAGCCAGATACCCATAACCGGTGCCCACATGGAGGCTAAGGGAGTAAGGAATGGGATAGGGATAGTGAAACTTATGGGAAGGGAGTCAGGCTTTATTGCTGCATATGCCACCCTTGCTTCAAGTGATGTAAACCTGGTACTCATACCAGAGGCTCCTTTTTCTTTAAGAAAAGTTTTTGCCTATCTCGAAGAGCGCATTATCAGAAAAAGGCATGCAGTGATTGTTGTTGCTGAGGGTGCAGGCCAGGAGTATGTACCTGGTGAAGGCACTGATGCATCTGGAAACAAAAAGCTTGGAGATATAGGGATCTTTTTGAAGACAGCAATAACAGAAGACTTTTCGAGGCGCAATATCCCCACAACTGTAAAATATATTGATCCCTCATATATTATACGCAGCGCACCGGCAACCCCGGATGATTCTGTACTCTGCTTTCAGCTCTCTGAGAATGCAGTACATGCTGTGATGTCCGGTAGGACCGGGATGGTAGTGGGGTTATGGAATGGTCATTTTGTACATGTACCTATCCAGCTATCTGTCAGGGACAGGAAGAAAATAGACACATCAGACCTCCTGTGGCAAAGTGTTCTGGATAACACCGGACAGCCAGGGGATCTTGTTTAAGGAATGAAGAATACATATGTTATTCGTGTTATCGCAACAGCGCTCCCGGTAATAACGAATAACTATTAACGGTTAACTTTGGTCCCGGCCCGTCCGCCTCGCCTGAGTTCGCGATGTCGGGCGGGTGGCGGGCAGGTTTGGCATGAGGGCGGACTTGTCTTGGTTAGGAGGATTTAGATATCATGAAATATATGAATTGGCTTATTTGTGTAGTGTTTTTCATTATTACAGGGTGTGCTATTATCCAGATTCCTCTCTTTCCCTCTATGCAGCCTTTGGCGGAGCAGGTGATCGAAGGAGAGGGGCAGGCCAAGATTCTTCTACTGGATATATCAGGCTTCATGTCAGAGAAAAAAAAGGCAAAGGGATTAGGATTTGCACAAAAAACCTCCCTGGTAGCTAAAATCAAGGAGGAACTTCAGAAAGCTGAAGGAGATAGCTCTATAGCTGGTGTTATAGTTAAGATCAATTCTCCTGGAGGAACTGTTACAGCAAGTGACATTATTTATCACGAATTAATGCAATTTAAGAAAAGAACAGGTGTTAGAATTATTGCTTGCTTGACTGGTTTAGCTACATCTGGTGGGTATTATGTAGCCTCGGCTGCTGATGAGATTATAGCCCACCCTACTACTATTACCGGAGGCATTGGAGTCATTGCTATGAAATTTAATGTGGAAGGACTCTTTGCCAAGATAGGTGTTCAGGAGGAGACAATCAAGTCTGGTGATAAAAAGGATATCTGGTCACCGTTTAGACCGAGCACCCCAGAAGAAAGAGAGATCATGCAGACGATTATAGATAAACTTCACGAGCGTTTCGTGAAAGTGGTGCTTGCTGGGCGCGAGTCTTTATTAAGTAAAGAGGAGATAGAAAGGCTCGCAGATGGCCGAATCTTTACAGCAGATCAGGCATTAGAGTTGAAGCTTATTGACAGGGTTGGTTATTTAGATGATGCAGTGAAAGAGATGAAAAAGACTCTTAAACTCGAAGAGGCTAAGGTTATTACCTATTATCGTCCTGGTAGCTATAAGGGGACTATCTACTCAGGATTCCCGGTTACTTCCTATAAGGAAATAAATCTTATTGCTATCAATGGAGATGGCATCGATCCACTATCCGGTTTGCAATTTATGTACTTATGGAGACCTTAAGGAATATGGCAGGGAGATGATCCAGCCCTTTGGGCGCGGGAAGCCCTCAGACCTTCCCGTCATTGCTGACGGGAAGGTCTGACTTCCACTGAGGCAATTACATCCCAACAAGCGCCTTTTAAAAAATGGCGGGGACGACGGGACTCGAACCCGCGACCTCCGGCGTGACAGGCCGGCGTTCTAACCAAAACTGAACTACGTCCCCAAAAAAACCTTCGGTTTTACATTTAGCTATTAGCCAATAGCCATTGGTAAATAGCGATAAGCCATTTCTGGTAGGCGGAACAGGGATTGAACCTGTGACCCTCGGCTTGTAAGGCCGATGCTCTCCCGCTGAGCTACCCGCCCTTAATTAGTGTGCAGTCACTTGAGGTTTGATCTCTCCTTTGGGTAAGGTAAAAGGCTGGAACCTATCCTCTGGGAGAAATAGTTCTTCCCCTTTCGTCATTATGAGGGCCTTCTCAAGGACTACATCCATGTGTTCGACCGGGATTAACTCCACTTTCTTGAGGACCCTCGCAGGTATTTCCTCAATATCCTTTTTATTTTCTTTAGGGATCAGAACCTTTTCTATTCCGCCTCTATGGGCAGCTATTATCTTCTCTTTAAGGCCCCCTATAGGAAGAATCTTGCCCCTTAGGGTTATCTCCCCGGTCATAGCCAAGTTTCTTTTAACCGGTTTTCTTAAGAGTGCAGAGACAATCGATGTAGCTACAGTAATACCTGCTGATGGTCCATCTTTAGGTGTAGCGCCCTCAGGCACATGAACGTGTATGTCTACCTTTTCATAGAAATCGTCCGGCAGATCAAGTCTTCTTCCCCTTGTTCGAGCATAACTCAGGGCAGCTTTAGCTGATTCCTTCATTACATCCCCAAGGGTACCTGTTAAAACCAGGTTCCCCTTGCCTGGCATAACAGTTGTCTCTATCTGAAGCAACTCCCCACCTGCACTTGTCCAGGCTAAACCAGTAGCCAGACCTATCTCATCTTTTTCCTCTTTTCTGCCATAGTGAAATTTGTGAACACCTAAATAACGATGAAGAGAATTTGCATTAATCTGTATCTTTATAGAGATGCCTTTTTTGGCCACCTCTTTAGCCACCTTCCTGCACACAGAAGCTATTTCCCTTTCAAGATTCCGAACCCCTGCCTCTCTGGTATAATACCTGATTATGTTTAAAATAGCCTGATCAGAAAAAGAGATATTATCATCAGAAAGGCCATTTTGTTGAATTTGTTTCTTTACCAGGAACCTTTTAGCAATATTCAGCTTTTCAATTTCCGTATAACCAGGAAGCCTTATAATCTCCATTCTATCCTGCAAGGGTGGTGGAATCCCGATGAGTTCATTGGCTGTAGTTATAAAAAAAATCTCTGAAAGATTGTAGTCAATATCAAGATAGTGGTCATTAAAGGCATAGTTTTGTTCTGGGTCAAGTACCTCTAAAAGGGCAGACGATGGGTCTCCCCTGAAATCGGTGCTCATCTTGTCTACTTCATCCAGACAAAACACAGGGTTGTTTGATTTTGCCCTTTTAAGATATTGGATGATCTTTCCCGGCATAGCCCCAATATATGTTCTTCTGTGGCCCCTTATCTCGGCTTCATCCCTGACACCACCAAGAGAGAGCCTGACGAAATTCCTTCCCATGGATCTTGCCACTGATTTGGCTAAGGAGGTCTTGCCAACACCGGGAGGGCCAACAAAACAAAGAATTGGCCCTTTGATCTTTTTTGTCAAGTTTTGCACAGCTAAATATTCCACTATCCTTTCTTTGGGTTTAGATAGACCGTAATGATCTTCTTCAAGTATGGTTTCAGCCTCCTGGATGTTTAGTTTGTCTTTTGTGCGTGTGAGCCAAGGCAGGGATAAAATCCAATCAATATAGTTCCGGACAACTGTGGCTTCTGCAGACATGGGGGTCATCATTTTCAATTTTTTAAATTCCTGTCTAATCTTTGCTGCGGCCTCTTTGGGTAGATTTTTATTCTTTATTTTTCTTTCAAGATCTTTGAGTTCGTTGGCAAAATCATCCTGGGTACCCATTTCTTTCTGTATTGCCCGCATCTGCTCGTTAAGATAATAGTTTTTTTGTGTCTTTTCCATCTGTTTTTTAACCCTCTGCCTCAGACTTTCCTCGATCTCAAGAATATCGGTCTCAGCATTCAATATTTTATATAATCTTTCGAGCCTGCTATTTACATCCTCTGTCTCCAGCAAGGATTGTTTTTCTATTATCTTTGCTGTTAGATGAGCAGCCACGGTATTAACTAATTGAGATGGATCAGTTATGGAGGTAACTGTCTCAACTACATCGCCACCGATCCTTTGGTGAAGCTTTGCGTAGATCTCAAATGTGGAATGGATACTCCTTATAAGGGCCTCGGTCTTGACGTCCGGTTCGCAATGTTCCACAATTCTCTCTACCTCGACCATGAAAAAACCCGAGTCAGGCAGATAATTCTTGATCTTGCCCCTTCTCTTTCCTTCCACTAAGGCCTTAACCGTTCCATCGGGCATCTTAAGAAGCTGAAGGACTGTGGCCAGGGTACCAAAAGAGTATATATCTCTAAGGCTCGGGTCATCCATCTTGGCATTTTTCTGGGTGGCCAGAAAAATCTCCTTCTCCTGGGATAGTGCATATTTCAATGCATTAATAGAGTTTTCCCTCCCAATAAATAAGGGAACCACCATGCCGGGAAATACAACTATATCCCTAAGAGGGAGTAATGGAACCTGTTTTTTCTCTTGTCTTAAGAAATCTTCTAAGGGGTTCTTTTTAAACATAGCCAATTGAAGTTAAAAGTTAAAAGTTCGAAGTACCTAAAATTAATTGAAGTTAAAAGTGCCTATTTTCGATAACTTTAGCTCACTTAAAACCCCGGCCCAGACCTGGCTTTGATAGCTTACGACACTTGCCAATCAAACAGATCTGCTTTGTTATGTTACTATATATGCCAGCCAATTCGCGCCAGGGCAGGCTTTAGACACTTTAGACACTTTTTAGGCATATTTAGCCTGGCTTTCATACAATAATAGAGGAGGTTCATCATTAAGAATAACTTCCTCTCCTATGACACATTCGCCTAAACCTGATTTTGAAGGAAGATCATACATGATATCCAGCATAACTTTTTCAAGTATGGCCCTCAATCCCCTGGCCCCAGATTTGCGATCAAGAGCCTCCTTGGCCACAACCTTTAATGCATCCTTGGTGAACTTTAATTTTACACCTTCAAATTCAAAGAGTTTTTGATACTGTTTAACAAGGGCATTCTTGGGCTCTGTCAGGATCCTAACTAACGCGTCAAGGCTCAATTCGCCAAGAGAGGCTATTACTGGGAGTCGTCCGATAAACTCCGGTATTAAACCAAACTTAATGAGATCTTCAGGTTGAACTAAGGACAGAGTTGCCTCGAGGTTTAAGTCTCCTTGACCCCTGATATCAGCCTCAAAGCCCAATGTTTTGTGCCCGATCCTTGAAAGGATTATCTTGTCCAGGCCATTAAAGGTTCCTCCACAAACAAAGAGGATGTTCCTGGTGTCCACCTTTAAAAAGTCCTGTTGGGGGTGTTTTCTGCCTCCTTTTGGAGGTATATTGGCAACGGTGCCTTCTAATATCTTTAAGAGGGCCTGCTGAACCCCCTCTCCAGAGACATCCCTGGTTATTGAAGGGCTATCGGATTTTCTGGCAATTTTGTCTATCTCATCTATATAGACGATACCTCTCGAGGCCTTATCGATATCATAGTCTGCCATCTGGACAAGACTGAGGATTATGCTTTCAACATCCTCACCTACATAACCGGCTTCAGTCAGATTGGTAGCATCTGCTATTGTAAAAGGTACATCTAATATCCTTGCCAGAGTTTGAGCTAAAAGTGTTTTGCCTGACCCTGTAGGACCTATCAAAAGTATATTGCTTTTATCAATCTCTACATCTTCGCTGTCAAGGTTTGCACCGATTCTTTTGTAGTGGTTGTGTACCGCCACGGAAAGAACCTTTTTAGACCTCTCTTGCTCGATTACATACTGATCTAAACTTGTCTTTATGTCTTGTGGTTTGAGGATAGAATCTTTCTGTTTATTTTTCTCTTCCTCCTCATACTCCTCCTGGATAATTTCGTTGCATAGAGAAACACATTCATCACAGATATAAACCGAGGGTCCAGCAATCAGCTTTTTGACCTCATCCTGACTTTTACCACAGAAAGAGCAAACAAGTTCGCCCGATGGATCATCTTTCCTGGTCATTTAATACTACTCCCTTTATTGTTTTCCATACTTATCATTTCCCTTTTTGTAATCACCTTATCTACTATACCATACTCCAATGCTTCTTGGCCTGTCATGAAGAAATTCCTTTCCGTATCGTTTCCTATCTTTTTTTCATCCTGGCCTGTGTGCAGGGCAAAAAGTTCATTGATGGCCTTTTTAAGCCTCATTATTTCCCTGGCCTGTATATCTATATCTGTAGCCTGGCCCTGTGTTGCACCCATAGGTTGATGTACCAGTATCCTGGAATGTGGTAGGGCATACCGCTTTCCTTTGCTGCCGGCAGCCAGCAGAAGAGCGGCCATGCTGCTGGCCTGTCCGGTGCAGATTGTAGCAATATCAGGTTTTACATATTGCATAGTATCATATATAGCCAGGCCTGCTGTAATTGAGCCTCCAGGGGAGTTAATATAAAGATTTATATCCTTATCTGGCTCTTCAGATTCTAAAAAAAGAAACTGGGCAATAATGATATTTGCCATATCATCAGTAACTTGCTCTCCCATAAAGATAATCCTATCTTTTAGGAGGCGTGAGTAAATATCATATGCCCTCTCCCCTCTGGGGGTTTGCTCTATTACTATTGGTATCAGCATTTGACTATGTTTCCTTTCTATCTTTTTGGCTTTTTTCAGAAATCTATTTTACCTCACTAACCTTAGCACCTTGAACAAGGTGATTCAAGACCTTTTCAACTAAAAGTTGATTTCTGAATGAATCCATTAAATTGTTTTTTTCATAGTATTGTTGAAGCATAGCAGGATCCCGCCCTGTTTGAGTGGCCAGCTCCTGGAAACCATCCCTTATGTCAGAGTCCTCAACTCTTATATCTTCCATATCAGCTATTTCACCTAATACGAGTTCTTCCTTAACCTTTTTTTCAGCAGGCATCCTTAAGTCTTGTCTCATCTTTTCTTCCGAAATACCAGCTGATTCCAATTTAGAGCCGGTGCGAAGAAGATTTTGTTTTATATTAGCTATTGAGCGTTCGATCTCACTTTCAACCATAACCTGAGGGAGTTCAAAATCCACCATGGCTGCTATCTTTTTTAGAAGGCGATTTTTTAATTCCCTATCTATTCTCCTTTCTTCTTGAAGGGTGATGTCGCCCCTTACCCTCTCCCTAAAATCTCTAAAGGACTTGAAATCATTACCCAGACTCCTTGCAAAATCATCATTAAGATCAGGAAGATCCTTTTTTTTGATATCCTGAACGTGGATGCGAAAAGTGACACTTTTACCAGCCAATCTTCTATCACCAAAATCTTCATTAAAGTCTATCTCTATATCCTTTCTATCATCTTTTTTCAGACCTTTAAGGCCAGATTCAAGTTCAGGATAAAAATTATTACTTCCTACATGGACCATAAAGTCTTTACCCTCTATACCTTTAAGGGGCTTATCTTTCCAAATACAGTCGTAGTCAATGATTACATAATCCCCTTCTTTTATCCCCCTATCTTCATTAATGGAATTCAGCTTAGCATATGCCTCCTTTATTTCTTCAAGTTTCTTATCGACATTATCTTCGGAAATATTTAAGATTTCTTTCTCCACAGTGATTCCCATGTAGTCCTTTAACTCAAATTCTGGCCTTACTTCCATAAGAATACTATATTTAAAATTTTCACCTGGTCTTATAGCCTCATCTTCGATTGAGGGAGTTCCTACCGGGAAAAGTTTCATTTCCTCTATTACCTCAGAGAAAGACTCCGTTAGTAAATCATTCTTAACATCATTCATAATCTGTGTACCATAGTACTGCTCAAGTATCTTTCTTGGGGCTTTACCAGGCCTAAAGCCTTTTATTTTAACCCTTTTTGAGAGCTGCTTGTAGGCCTGCTCCAATTTTTTAGTTACCTCTTCTGCCTCAATCTCTACATCAAGCCGCCTTTTTACCTGGCTTATTTCCTCAATGCTTGTTTCCATACCTTCTTATCCCACATCTTGAATACATAAATACCAGAGACCAGCCTCCAGCTTTTAAAGCACAAAGTCTGTAAGAAAATCCGAAATTCGAATATCGAAACTCGAAACAAATCCCTGGCCCAGACCTGGCTCGCAAGGACTGAGTTCTAAAGCTTTCCCTTCCGGAATGTTCCAACGGCAACGTCATATTCCAGGCAAGTCGCGCCAGGGCAGGCCGAAATTCTAATTTCCAAATGTTCAAAACAGGAAGTATTCATTTTAGATATTGGTTTGTGTTTATGTCATTTGAATTTTGAAAACTTGGTCATTGCTTAGGATTTCGATATTCGGATTTCGAATTTAACATTTTGATTTTCATAGGGTTTTCAGGGTAAAAAAATTTTCTACCACAAAAAACTCTTATTTCATAGCTTGGGGATTATCAACCTTATAAGCACAATGAACCAAACAAATCCCAGATATTGGGCATATCTTTTTACCTGGTGCGAGAGAGGGGACTCGAACCCCTATCCGTAAATAACGGGCTGGATCCTAAGTCCAGTGCGTCTGCCAGTTCCGCCACTCTCGCACGTAGAATTTAATACCAAAAAATATACCCTTACGATTAATTACTCTACTATTATGTGTCAAGGGATAAAAGTGAGCAGAACTTAAAAACCGGGGCTACCTATTAGAGATTCTGCTCCTTTTTTCAACCTCTCAGTAACTTTTAGGTTTTCTGTTTTTAAGGTATAGGTAATTTTGAGCACAAGACCTAAAAAAGTGCCAAATGGGTACGATTGTACCAAAGATGACATCTTAATCCTCTCGATATTTTTTTTTGAAAAGAATGGCATCATCTGGGCACTTCCCCATTCTATAGGCACATTTCCCAATGTCTTTTTCACACAACTCTTAAGTCCCCATAAGGTAAATAAATGTGCCTCTCTAAAGATAGAGTTAGAAAAAAGTGCATAAAATTTTTTACAGATGCATTCAAAAGAGAGGCTATTGAGTACACCTATGAATATTTTATTTTTTGTTACCCTCACCGCTTCCATTAATGCCGCAATAGGGTCATCAAGAAATTCTAATGTAATAATAAGGGTGGATAGATCAAATTCATTATCCTCAAAAGGTAAATCCTCTGCTCTGCCAATCTCAAGAGATGCCTTATTACCCAATCTTGACCTTGCAATATCCAGCATATATGGAGAGGCATCAAGGCCAGTTACATCAAGTCCTAATCGGTAGAATAGAAGCAGATGATTTCCTGTCCCGCAGCCAATATCTAAAATCCTCTCTCCTTTTTGGGGCCTTAAAAGGCGAATAATAAGATCGCTGCTTAATCTGTCAAGTAAGATCCCTTCCGGGGATTTTTGCCATGCCTCATATAGCCTGGCTAATTTTAGATCAAATACATGCCCCATGACTCAGCTTTACCGGTTTTGCAAGAGAACGGACATAACCTTAACTAAACGATGGATCTCATCAAACACTGGCCAACCAGATTTCTCCATCCTGATCTTTGCATTCTCGACATTATCTTTTAGCCCTATGATCCATGAGAGGATCGGTTTTTTCCGATCTTTAATCACATCTATTAATTCAAGTAGATCAAAACCCCATACACCATGGCCTGCAAAGAGATTGATCACTACCCCATCCACATTGGGATCAACATAAAGGGCAGATAATCCCTCTTTCATGGCAACCACAGGGCCATTTTTTTCCATAGCCGGCCAGTAGTCCACAGGATTTTTTACTGGCATCCATGCAGGTGATAGTATTTCCAATCGTTTAATGGTTGCAGGTGAAAGTACAGCAAGATCAAGCCCAAATTTTTCTAAATAATCGGTAGTTACAATACCAGAGGCTCCGCTGTAAGTCAAAATAGCAACCCTGCCAGCCTTGAATGAATTTTCCCTTTCCCCAAATCCCTTTTCCAGAACACGGGCAATATCCATCATCTCAAAAAAGTCATCAGCTTCCAGCACTCCTGCCTGCTTAATAGCACCGCTTATTACCCGGTAGTTCCCAGCTAATGAAGCAGTATGACTCACAGAGGCCATGGCCCCGGCAGCACTTTTACCCCCTTTTAATAAAACAAATGGCTTAGGAGAGGATTTTGCCAATTCAAAAAACTTACGCCCATTTGAAAATGATTCTAAATAAAAGGCAATTACCTTGGTATCCGGATCATCTAAAAGGAACTCTAAAAGATCTATTTCAGTTATGTCACATTTGTTTCCTATTGAGCAGACTTTGGCCAGGCCAAGGGTTTTATGACTCATGATTGTGAATAAAAAACCTGCTGAAAGAAGACCACTTTGGACGATTAGAGATACGCCGCCTCTTTTAAGAAGACCATCCCAGAGAGAAGGAGTCATAAAAGAAAATACATATCCTTTTCCTGCATCAATCAGGCCCATGGAATTGGGACCCCATAGGCGTAACTCGCCCTTCCTGGCTATGTTATTGCATTCATTCTGTAAGGCCTCTCCTTCTGGGCCAACCTCAGCGAATCCGCTATTCTCCAGGATGGCCCCCTTTACGCCTTTAGCCACACATTCCCTTAGCACTCCTGGTGTTTGTGCAGCAGGGACAAAAATAAGTGCCAGATCAACTACTCCATCTATTGCAGAGACAGTGGGATAGGTCTTTATACCCATAATCTCCTTATATTTTGGGTTAACAGGATAAATGGCTTCCTTATAGCCAAGAGTAACATTTATGAGAAGATTGTTTCCACCTCTATTGGCCTGAGGGGTAGCTCCCACTATTGCTACACCCTTTGGCTCAAAGAAAAATTTTAGATTACTCTCCATCATTCCTTGTCTTTAAAAGTTCTCCATATTCCTGGCAACCATTATTATCGCCTAATTCACAGCTTTTTTGAAGGTCATTCTTTGCTATATCAAACAATCCCTTACCTTTGTATGCCATTCCTCTCGTATGATAAGCTGTGGCTATGTCTGAATCCAGGAGAAGGGCTTGATTACAATCTTGAATCGCAAGATCAAAGAGGCCCTTTTGAAGGTAAGCCCATCCCCTATTATTGAAGGCCTTGGCATAATTTGGATTTAATACAATTACCTTATTATAGTCATTGATTGCCTTATCAAGCTTACCTATTTTTGTATAGATAATTCCCCTGTTAAAATAAGACCTTGTTTCTTCTGGCTTAAGAATAATAGCTTTTGTATATGCATCAGCCGCGCCCATGAGGTCTCCTTCTTGATATTTCTTATAACCCTTATCAAACCAATCTGCAAAGGTATCTGAGCTTTTATGCTCTTCTAGTGTGGGTCCTGCCTTTATTTCTTTTTCTTTTATTGGCTCCAGGTGTACAAAAAATATATAATTAATAAAAACAACCAGACCAAATAACCCTAACCAAATAAATATCCTTCCGGGTGTTACAGAAGAAATTTCCCGCTTAATAGAGGCCTTTCCCCTCTTGAGGCCTAATGTTCTATATGTCTTTTTATCTTTATAGTCTTTTAGTGGCATGCCATTAATAAAGTTAGAAGATAAAAAAAGAGATAAGAAAAATTCTAAAGTTCTTTATTAATAAAATTAATCAATTTATGTAGTGAAAGCTATCTTTTTGTTTTATGAAGAGTTGCTAAAGAGAGGTTGTAAAATCGATTCATAATTTAGCATAACATACTATTCGTATTAGTGCCAAAATTCCAGCCAATCATTGGGCAGACAAAATTGCGTACTTTAACAATTCCTGGAAGCGTATAGGTCAAGCCGAGAAGTGGGATCTGGTTGAAATTTGAGAGCCACTTCCGGATGAAACCGGGTAAAAATCAGGAAAGGGACAGAACATGTGCCAAATAAATATCAGGAGCTGATAGAATAAGGCTATTTTAGCCCTCAGGGTCAAAGAGAAGTAAAACGTCAGGGAATTTGTGGTAAGAGTAGCAAGAGAAAGACAAAATTTTGGTTAAAAAATAGGAATTTTGTTATATTCTTAAAAAAATATTTCAAATCCTTCAAAGAATAAAAATAAGGAGTTGAATTTTAATAATAATTTTATTATAACAAAAAGTTATGTTTTTTAGACAAATATTTTTTATTAGGGGGTTAAAACTTAATGGGTGAACAAACAGGCGAAACAAAAGAAATCAATAAGGATTTAAAAGAGGAAGCAATAGAATCAAAGACAGAAAGTAGCGACGAGAAAAATCCTGATTATGTTGATGGTGAAAGTGAAATGACAGAAGTTTCAGAAGAAATCAATATAGAAAAAATGTATGAACAGAGCCTGAAGCAAATTCAGGAAGGGGAGCTGGTTCAAGGAGAGATCATCAAGGTATACGAGGACTATGTTTTAGTAGACATTGGTTATAAATCAGAAGGTATAATCCCCATTGTAGAGTTTAAGAATTCAGATGGAAAAGTAACAGCCAAAGTAGGAGATAAGGTTGATGTTGTATTGGAAAAAAAAGAGAATGATGAGGGACTTGTAATCCTTTCTATAGAAAAGGCAAAAAAGGTAAAAGTATGGGATCATATCAAGGATATTTATAACGACGATGGTACCATTAAGGGAAAAGTAATTTTCAGGGTTAAAGGAGGTCTTTCAGTAGATATAGGTCTTCCTGCCTTTTTACCTGGCTCCCAGATTGATCTTCATCCTATCAGAGATCTTGATTCCTTGGTAGGCCAGGAAATAGAACTTAAAATTTTGAAGTATAACAAAAGGCGAAATAATATAATTGTATCTCGAAGGGCCATTCTTGAGGCCAAGAGGATGAAACAGAAGGCCAAGACCCTTTCGCTAATAGAGGAGGGATTAATATTAGAGGGAACAGTCAAGAATATTACTGACTATGGCCTATTTGTAGATCTTGGTGGCATAGATGGGCTTCTTCACATAACGGACATGTCCTGGGGTAGGGTTGCTCATCCTTCTTCGATGTACCAGATAGGGGATGAGATAACAATTAAGGTCATCAATTTTGATAGGGAAAAAGAGAGGGTCTCCTTAGGGCTCAAACAACTCAAACCTGATCCCTGGTTAGATGCTCACGAAAGGTTCCACGTTGGCGCAAAAGTCACAGGGCAAGTAGTCAATCTCACAGATTATGGTGCCTTTGTTGAGATAGAAGAAGGAGTAGAATGCTTGATTCATATCTCAGAGATGTGCTGGACAAAAAAGATCAAACATCCCTCTCAGATAGTTAGCATTGGGGATATGGTTGATTCAATAGTGCTCGATCTGGATACCGAAAACAAGAGGATCTCATTGGGCATGAAACAGATAAAACCAAATCCTTGGGATATAATTGAAGAAAAATATCCTGTGGGTACAATTATTGAGGGTCGGATAAAAAATATTACCGATTTTGGTTTATTCATCGGTATAGATGAGGAAATTGATGGTCTTGTTCACATTTCGGATATCTCATGGACAAAAAAGATTAAGCATCCCTCTGAACTGTATAAGAAAGGGGAAGAAGTTCAGGCAAAAGTCCTGTCTATAGATAAGGATAACGAACGTTTCACATTGGGCATAAAACACTTAACCAAGGACCCTTGGGAGGAGATTCCTGAAAAATACAAGGTTGGCACAAAGATTACAGGAAAGGTGACCAATATAACCGATTTTGGTATATTTGTAGAATTAGAGGAAGGCATCGAGGGTCTCATTCATTCATCGGAGATAAGCAAAGGCAAATCCAAGCCCCATCTTGGGAAATTCCAGATCGATGATGTTATTCAAGCTTTAGTAGTAAATGTTTCTAAGGAAGAGAAAAAGATTGGTCTTTCAATAAAAGAACTTCAAGAAAAAGAATTTAAAGATATATATAGCGATTACAAAAATGGCATGGAAGAAGGCACTTCCAACTTTGGGAAGCTTATTAAAGAAAAGATAGAGGCCAATGCTGCTGGCCTAAATTTAAAAAAAGGGGAAGATGATTCAAAGATGGAAGGCACACAAAATATTAATTCAGTTGATACACCTACAGAGGAAAGTGACTCGACTGAAGATAATAAACCCTCCTCGTAAAATGTGCCCTTATATAATTGCTTTTTATATCCCCTTTTATATTTTTCCCCTAAAAAGTTAAAAGAAGGAAGCGTATGTTTCAAAAGGATCATCCTATCACATTAGTCTTTTTTATACTGGGTATAGCTATTCTCTTTTTTGGCACAGTAATGGCTATTGTTCTTTCTTTCTCTAATCTGACAACCTCTCTATCATTTGGCAATAAAATTGGGGTGATTCCTATCCATGGTGTAATCAGGAATTCGGATATAATTATAGAGCAATTGATAAATTTTAGAAATGATAAGAAAATTAAGGCCATAATTCTGAGAATAAATTCACCTGGAGGTGGGGTTGCTCCATCACAAGAGATATATTGTGAGACAAGACGAACTACACAAAAGAAAAAGGTGATTGCTTCTCTCGGATCTTTGGCTGCATCTGGTGGTTACTATATTGCATCAGCGGCTGATAAAATAATTGCAAACCCTGGAACCCTTACCGGTAGCATCGGGGTACTTATGGAGTTCGTCAGGATTGAAGAGCTTCTCAATAAGATAGGGATAGAAATGCAGGTAATTAAGAGTGGTGAGTTCAAGGATATCGGTTCCCCAAATCGAAAGATGACAGATAGGGAAAGAGAGTTGCTTGAGAACCTTTCAGAAGATATACGGGATCAATTTGTAACTGCTGTCTCTATAGGAAGGAATATGCCAAGAGAAAAGGTTCTTGAGATAGCTGATGCCAGGATCTTCTCAGGCAGACAGGCGAAGACGTTAGGTCTGGTGGATGGTCTTGGCAACTTCCGGGATGCTGTTAATCTGGCTAAAAGGATGGCTAATATCAAGGGAGAGGTAAAATTGGTCTATCCCGAGGAGAAAAAAAGAAGATCTTTCTTGTGGGATTTACTATTCAAGAATCTTATTGATTCTGTTATCAACAGAATTGATTGCCATTATGGGCTACTCGAGTATAGGTGGAATGGAGAATTTAATATATCCAATTAGATAAAACTAATTTCCCCTTTCCCTTCTCTAATTACTTCCGGTCTATCATCCATCAATGAAACCACAGTGGAAGGTCCATATGGGATAATTCCTCCATCAATAACCATTTCAACTAAAGAGGAATAGGTATCATGGATTACTGAAGGTTCATCAAGTTGGACACTGGTGCTAATTATAGGCCGGCCTAAGCTTTTTACTATAGATAAACAGATTTTGTTGTTCGGTACCCTTATACCCACTGTTCTTCTTTTTGTGAGCATTAGCTTAGGTACCAGCCTGGTTCCTTCTAATATAAAGGTATAAGGTCCAGGCAGCAATCTCTTCATAACTCTGTAGGCATAGTTAGAAACCTTGGCATAAAGGCTTATATCCTTTAGGTTTGCACAGATAAAGGAAAATGGCTTTGTCAAAGGTCTCCTTTTAAGCTGGTATATGCGCTTGATCGATTTTTTGTTAAAAAGATCACAACCAATACCGTAAAAGGTGTCTGTTGGATAGATTATCAGGCCTGCTTTATCCAATACTTGAACAACCTCTCTTATGAGCCTTTTTTGGGGATTATCTGGATTAATAGATAAAAGCATATCTTGACTCCTTAAAATGATTAATTTTACCTTCTCAAGCTCTTTTTTCCAGATTATATTATTTCTCTCGTTACTTGAGTTTTTCATACCGGGGGTTTAAATAGTTTTCATTTTTATCATGCAAGACATTTTTATTAAACTTGGTTATTCCCTGTACTTGCTACAGGGTTACCTTATCTTTTCCTCCCCCTCGACGGGGGAGGGTAGGTGGGGGTGATTCTAGGTGTCTTTTTCTCACCCTCCCATCAAGGGAGGGGATGATAAGATACCCCGCAGCTTGCTGCGGGGAGGTTCATTCTGTAGCGCACCGCTCCCGCCCGCCTCGCCTTGCGTCTCGCATGGCGGGCAGGTTATCGGTGCCAATATATGCAGCCCTCCTTCCAGCCCGTAGGGCTTACAGGCCGGAGGGAAGGACTGCGCTACCCGTCCGCCTCGGCTGAAGCCTTGCGATGCCGGGCAGGCATTCTTTATATGCTGATAATTATATGCTCTGGGCAATAACTGGCAACCAGTAACCGGTAACCAGTATTATGATTTTCCTATTTGTCTTTTTTCTCGGCGCCATATTAGGAAGCTTTTTGAATGTCTGTATTTATAGACTACCAAAAAGAGAATCAATTTTATCCCCCTCATCTTATTGCCACCATTGTGGTAAGCCAATAAAATTCTATGATAACATCCCCATTTTAAGCTATCTCATTCTAAGAGGAAAATGCAGGCACTGCAAAGTGCATATCTCTTTTCGTTATTTAGTAGTGGAGGGGTTATCTGGTTTAATCTCTTCAGCCCTCTTTATCAGATATGGCCTAACAGCACAATCTTTGCTCTTTTTATTATTTGCTGCTGCTCTAATTATTATAACATTTATTGATCTTGATTATCAAATCATACCTGATATTATATCCATTCCGGGGATATTTCTTGGTATAGGGGCCTCCTTTTTTATCCCTTTAATCTCTTTGCTTGAATCCCTTTTGGGAATCTTGATTGGCGGTAGTTTTTTATTACTGGTGGCTATAGGATATAAATGGTTAACCGGCCGGGAGGGGATGGGAGGTGGCGATATTAAACTGCTTGCAATGATAGGTGCATGGCTCGGATGGAAGGCAATACCTTTTATACTCTTTTCAAGTAGTTTGATTGGGGTACTGATCGGTGGTGGCAGTATGTTAATAAACAAAAAGGGACTCAGGCATAAGATACCTTTTGGGCCCTTTCTCTCTATTGCTTCTATTATCTATATCTTTTTTGGCCCGGAATTAATAAAATGGTATATTACATTATGAAGTGCCTAAAGTGCCTAAAGTGCCTAAAGTGAGCTAAAGTGCCTAAAGTGTTTAAACTTTAAACTTTTATCATGAAGTTATCTTCCTATAGTTTAAAGACAGGAATTTTTGCAATCCTGGTGATTATCCTCCTTTTAGCCATGATATTATTAGATATTGTTGTGATAAGGATAGCCGAAAGGGACCTATTAAAGGCAGAAATAAAAAGGGGGATAGTGCTTTTGCGCACTATTGAACAAGACATGGTCACCAGTTATAAAAAGCAAGCAGCTATTTATCCCACCTATAAAAGCCTCCGTCATTTATTAGATGAAACCCGCTTTTCAGCAGCTATTATTATGAATGGTTATGGTAAAGTATTATTTGAAACAGAAATAAGACAGGAGGATAGAAAAACATTGGTAGCTCAGGCCAGAAAGTCCTTACAAAGTGGAGAAAATTCTACCTTTATCTCTGGTGCAAGGTGGAGAATTTTGCCAATAAAAAGGGGTGCTCTTTTTTTGGCTTCCCCTATAATGCATGAAAAAAGGATTGTCGGTGCGGCCTGTGTTCACATACCGTTAAGGTACATGTACATAACAATCATACATTCACAGAAAATACTTTTATCTTATATCCTATTAAATACCCTGTTCCTGGCACTGTTTGGCTTCTATCTCATTTACAGGAGCACAATTAGGCCAATCAATCGCCTTGTTAGAAGAGCAGAAGAATTTAAGGGGGGGGAGGCTTTTTTTCTTTCCCCAGAGACAGAACAGAATGAGTTTGGTAAACTGTCAAGGGCCCTGAACTTGATGCTAAGACGCCTGGAAGACAATAGGGAGGAGTTAAAGTCAAGCATAACTTCGCTGGAGGTGGCCAATCTTGAGCTAAGACAAGCCCAGGAAGAGATAATCAGATCCGAGAAATTGGCCTCGGTTGGGAGATTAGCCTCAGGCGTGGCCCATGAAATTGGAAATCCGATAGGGATTGTTCTTGGCTATATAGACCTTCTTAAAGGTAATGACCTAAAGAAAGGAGACAGGAGAGATTTTATTAATCGCATTGAAAATGAAATAGATAGGATTAATAGGACTATCAAAAATCTTCTTGACTTTTCCAGGCCATCCAAGGGGGAGGTGAGAGAGGTATCCGTTCATCAGACCATTGTTGATGTGCTGAATATGCTAAAACCTCAGCCGATGATGTCTGACATTGAAGTTGTTCTGGATCATCAGGCCACTAAGGATACTGTCTTGGCTGACCCGGACAAGCTGAAACAGGTATTTTTGAATATATTAATGAATGCAATAGATTCTATGGAGGCCAATCAGACAAAGGATGCATCGCAAGATAAGGTATTATCTATAAGAACCAGAGTGGTTTCAGAGACTCAACCAGATAGAAGCAAAAATGGCAACAGGGTCCAAATAGAATTTATCGATAATGGGCCGGGGATCCAAGTTGAAGACCTTAATAGGGTCTTTGATCCATTTTATACAACAAAAGAACCGGGAAAGGGAACTGGACTGGGGCTTTCTGTTAGTTTGAGAATTGTTGAAGATATGGGAGGAGATATAACGGCGACAAGTGAAGAGGGAAAGGGCACAACACTTATCGTCATCCTTCCACTTTATGGGAATAGTAAGTAGCCAATCTAAGAAAAGGACATAATTCACCGCAAAGACGCAGAGGACGCTGAGTTCAATATTTTTTTACTTTCCGCTGAGAGGGCGGAAAGCAAAAAGAATCCGCCTTGTGGGGCTAAGCCTCTGACCAGTTTTACTCTTTCGCCCAAAGGGCCGCGAGGCTTTTCCCTTGCCGTCCTCTCAATGGCAAGGGAAAAATCCATCCTCTCTGCGGTCTTTGCGCCTCTGCGGTGAAATATTTGTTTAACTTAATGACATTGACAGGCACCTGACAACTATTGACGGACAATAGAGAATTGCATGGCAAAAAAACGTATCCTCATTATTGAAGATGAAGCCAACATGCGGCATATGCTTGAGGTGCTCTTAGGAAGATCTGGCTATGAGGTTAAAACAGCAGCAGATGGCCAGGAAGGGCTGGAAGTAATAGAAAGGGAAGGATTTCATTTTATCCTCTGTGATATAAAAATGCCCAGAATGGATGGGATGGCATTTCTAAAATCGGCAACTGATAAATTAGATAACACCACGGTTATTATGATGTCTGCCTATGGAACAGTAGATACAGCTATTGAGGCTATGAAATTAGGGGCCTATGACTATATTAGTAAGCCATTTAAAACAGATGAGGTCCTGTTAACATTGAAAAAGGCAGAGGAGAGGGAG
The DNA here is from genome assembly GCA_030612685.1 of Desulfobacteraceae bacterium. Classification (GTDB taxonomy): domain Bacteria; phylum Desulfobacterota; class DSM-4660; order Desulfatiglandales; family B25-G16; genus JAUWNK01. The sequence goes on along the minus strand of JAUWNK010000032.1, from coordinate 1,199 downwards.
AGGTTAAAAAAAGAAAACCTGCAATTAAAAGATCAGATTCAAAGGATCGAGAAAAGCTATAATTTTAGTAACATTGTGGCTAAGAGCAAGACAATGCAGTCAATATTTGATCTGATTAAGAAAGTAGCAGATCACAAAACCACGGTTCTCATAACCGGTGAAAGTGGTACTGGAAAAGAGTTGATAGCCAGGGCGATACATTTTAATGGAGCGAGACATAATGGACCTCTTGTGTCTATCAACTGTGGGGGAATTCCAGAAACATTGCTTGAAAGCGAATTTTTCGGTTACAAAAAGGGTGCCTTTACCGATGCCTGGCGCGATAAAATAGGGCGTTTTGAAGAGGCACATAATGGCACAATATTTCTGGATGAGATCGGTGAACTTCCATTCTCCCTTCAGATTAAGCTCCTGAGAGTTCTACAGGAAGAAGAGATAACCCCTCTCGGCTCCACCGGTATCAAAAAGGTAGATGTGAGGGTTATAGCAGCTACGGCCAAGGATTTGGGGCAAGAAATAAAAAAAGGGCTCTTCAGGGAGGATCTTTATTACCGCATAAACGTTGTAACTATATATCTGCCACCTTTAAGAGAGAGAGTAGAGGATATACACTTGCTAACAGAGCACTTTGCCAAGTTCTTTAACACCAAGCTCAAAAAGGATATCCAGGGGATTTCTTCTGAGGTAATGGAACGGTTTATGACATATCCATGGCCGGGCAATGTCCGGGAACTTGAGAATGTCATAGAAAGGGCGATTTTGCTTGCCCCAGGCAATACTTTAGAGATTTCAGATCTTCCTCCAACCCTTAAACATGATCTATATCCACCATCTAACCTTACACCTGAAGGCATATCATCCATCAAGGTGGCTTCCCGCATTCTTGAAAAAGAGTTAATCGAGCGAGCACTGACCAAAACTGGTGGCAACAGGACACAAGCTTCAAAAATTCTTGAAATAAGCCGCCCCATCCTTATCTCCAAGATCAAAGAATATAAATTAGGTTAAGTTTTTTGAACCCGTGAACCCCTGGACCAGACCCCTGGCCCAGACCTGGCTTATATACCTAATAGACTGATCAGAGCATGTAACCCTTTATAGACTTAACAGGCTCATTCAAGCACGTCGCACCAGGGCGGGCTGATTTCAAGAAGTTGGATTTAAGAGAGATACTTTTTAAATAGTCAGGAGTTGCTTTC
>JAUWNK010000137.1 GCA_030612685.1 Desulfobacteraceae bacterium | reverse complement strand
AGTTTTGACCTTGGCAAGAGCGTCTTGAAGTTTGTCTCTCTCCTGCCGCAGCGCCTCTTCTGCCTGCTTTCGTTCAGTGATGTCATTCATAATGACAATAATGGACCTATGCTCCTCTTCTTTGACTGGTACGATGTTTATAGAAACCTGTTTGCTGTTTAGTATTACTGGGGAGCCCTCACTAATTGCCTGCGGCGTATCACCGATCACATTTAGCAGGTCTTTAATCCTTTTATAATGAGGCTTAGAGAAAAGTTCTGTGAAATTTGAGGCCAATAGCTTTTCCTCCAAAATGCCTATTAAGGAGACGGCGGCAGGATTGGCATAAATTATCTTTCCTTCGATGGTAAGTTCTAAAATCCCTTCAGACATATTATCTAATATGGCCTCAGAATGCCTTTTGGATGATAGTAATTCTTCTGTAATTTGCCGCTTATGGATATCTTGAAGTCCTATTATTTTTTCTGAAAAGGTACTTGAAGCTTCCTTCCTATCCGATTCCTCCAAGGCGTTAAGAACGTGTCCACCCATTTCTCTAAATGGTCCTTTGGCAATGCAGGCATTGGCACCGAATTCAACAAAATCTGTTTGTTCTTCGGCAGCAATTGCAGAAAGAATAATAAGATAGACATTCTTCATCTTTGGCATTCTCCGGATAATCCGGCATAGTTTCTCTCCACTGATATGAGGCATTACCAGGTCAATAAATATGACCTCTGGAATGTAGGTTTTCAAGATATCCAGGGCAGAAAGACCGTCTTCTGCTGTTAAGACCTGATGTCCTTTCTTTTCAAGCAAATTGGCCATGAACTTCAACATGACCGGATGGTTATCCACTACCAATATTTTCTTCATGTCATTACCTCCTTAGCTCTTACCAGTAGGACAGGCGTCTCGCCTGTCTATAAGTCGCCTGTTCTCCATCCTTTTATGTATAACCATTTGTAATCCTCGTAGTGCCTTGCTAAATTTTCCTTAATAGGATTGTTTGCAATATAGTTGAGCTTCTCTAAAAATTCATCCTCGTTTCTTATAATCCCATCATAGCTTTCGTTTTGCCAGACTTTGCCATTTCTTTTTAACATCTTGTTAATCTCATGGGCGGTAAAGCTTTTTATGCTGTGCATTATTTTAGGCAATGTCTCAATAGGATTTACTACCATATGTACATGGTCATTCAATACAACAGCAGTATAAAGTTCGTATTTCTTACTGTCTAAAAAGCAAATAGCATTAAAAACACAATCTTTATGTGAGGACTGCAATAGGAGCCTGCCATGGGTAGCAAATGTAATAAAGTAGTAACCAGCAGCGAGTTGATAATGAGGAAGATGTCGCCTCCGTTTAATTAATGACAGGCGAGACGCCTGTCCTACTGCTAATTGATTTCCATTTTTCACATTAGTTTCCCTTTTTTAATACAATTCTTTCGACATTACCCATTTCTCAACCCTGGGCAAGCGCTGCAATCTCGTCCAGCTTTTCCTTTAGTGCTTGAGCAGATCCAGCGATTTTATCCAGGCGTCCATTTCGGGCTTCCCCTTCGATCTCCTTTGCGATTTCTGAAATCTCCATCAATCCAAGGCTACCAGCAGCGCCTTTTAGAGAATGTGCCACATTAGCTGCCTCCTCTCCATTTCCTTCCTCCATTGCAGAGCGAAATTTATCCAGGTCAGACCTACCAGTTTCAATAAAAAGTTCAATGAGTTCCATATATTCATCTTCTTTTAAGCCAAGATTATTTGCTAATTCCCTAAAATTCATAAGGCTTCCTTGTTTTTCCAGTTAACCCCCTTTTTCCCCCAACTGATCTCTTTCACTCTTGGTAAAATAAGCCAGAGAGAGACCCTCTTCCAGATGTACTTTCGCTTTGATTTTTAAAACTTCATCTATATTTTCCATAAAAACATCCACTATATCGGGGTCAAAATGCTGGCTACGATCTTTCTTTATAATATCGCAGGCAACTTCAACAGGATAGGGACTCTTGTAAGGGCGCTTTGAAGTGAGGGCATCAAAGACATCCGCGAGGCCAACAATCCTGGCAGCAAGAGGAATATTATCACCAGAAAGGCCTTGGGGATATCCCTTGCCGTTCCATTTTTCATGATGGGAAAGCGCTATCTGCTCTGCAACCTTTAGGATCTCTGCTTTAGAATTTGCCAGGATTTTTGCTCCTATTGTGCTATGCGTTTTTATGATTTCAAATTCTTCTTCTGTCAATTTACCCGGCTTCATCAAAATGCTGTCTGGAATACCGATTTTCCCCACATCATGCATGGGAGCAGCATAGCTTATATTTTGAGCCTCCTTGGCTGAAAGGCCAAGTTTTTCGGCAATCAAAGCGCTGTAATGGCTCATGCGCAGGATATGTTCACCAGTGTCTTCATCTTTATATTCTGCTGCAAGCACAAGCCGGTAAATGGTATCAAGATAGGCTTCCTGTAGCTCTTTATGGGTGGCTTTCAGCTCTAAGATGGTCTGGTTAAGATCATCGGCATATTTCTCAAGCTGCCGCTCGGAAATTTGCAGCTCTTCCCTTTTCTCTTTTTCAGATTTATAGACCTCGGCAAGGTCCTGCGCATATTTTTTCAGTTGAGCAATATCAATAAAACCTGTATGTGGGTTTTTAGGTTCCATAGTTAAACCAGTTGGCAGTTGCCCGTTTGGATACTTGAAACTTGAAACTCGAAACTAGATAGTCTGCTTCCAGCCATTATTTTGTACTTTTGATAAATGCATTGAGTTTTGGCCCCAGCTCATCAACGATTTTTGTATATTTACGGATCTCCTCATCTGCGATAACATTGCGGCGAATGAGCTTGCGTAACCATGCTTTGGTCTTCTCAAAAGATCCCCGTGCATAAAGGTAAAACTTCTTCCTGTCCGCAGGAGTGTACCTTCCGTAACCTTCAGCAAGATTCGCGGCAATGATGTCAGAAGATCGTATGATCTGATATCCAATCGTGTTTTGAGCCTTAACAGACCACTTATCAAAGGCATACCAAATCAAATCAGAAAGTTCTTCAGCCAGTTTGTAAACATCCAATTCATAGATCTCTTTCATTGTTCACCCCAGTTTCAAGTTTCCAGTTTCCAGTTTCAAGTAACTATCCCATCACCTCTTCCACCTTCTTTATCAAGGCCAAAGGACTGAAGGGTTTGGTAAAATAGTCATCCGCACCGGCCTCAATGCTCTTTTCTCTGTCAGCCTCTTCTGCTTTGCCACTCAGAATAATAATAGCGCTGTATTTGGTTTCCGGGTCGTTCTTTATGATGCTGGTAGCTTCGAACCCATCAATATCCCCTGGCATCATGATGTCCATTATGATCAGATCCGGCTTCTCTGCCCTTACGATTTCAATAGCCTGCTCTCCATTTTCTGCCTGGAAAATTTGGTAATCATCTGATCTCAGGGTCATGTCCACAAGTTCTCTGATACCCGCATCATCATCTACAATAAGAATCTTTTTCATCTATTACCCCTACTTAATATTTCGGATTGCGGATTTATTCATTCACCTCTTTCACTCTTAGCTTTTTTAATAGAAGAAACAGTTATTGCTAAAAGCTCATTTGCTTACTTTATTAATGAATCCAATTGTGTGTATTCCACAATTTCAGCTTCAATCAGTAACTCCATCCAATACAACGATTCGTCTGTCTCTTCTTCTACTGTTCTCGTTTTTGAAATGAAATCAGCATTCGATTTGGCACGACACGCCGCGCGATAGTTCGCTCCCACCGAAGTGCCTGAGCGTAACAGTTGCTGCCCAATCACATTAGCAGTTCGCCCTTTAGGCAACGATTCAACTAATCGGATAATACGAAGTGCAAACTGCTTTGTCCTACGCTTCATCTCTTACTGGTCCATTCCTTACTCCCATTTCTAATATCGGATTTCAGATTGTTTTTTCTTCTTCTTTTAAAATCCGCAATGAGGTATTCCAAAGTCACGTTATCGGTATCGTAAACCTCAACGTCGTCCCTTTGCTCCACCCACTTTCCACCTACACCTTCCCGCCATCCGCCTCCACAATATATTTGACAATAGTCATGTCCAGGCCCGTGCCCTCGGGCGCCGAGTCAGAGGCATCACTAACGGTGCTGACACAATCAGTGAGACCCAAAAGAAGCCCATGATCAAGTTGCTCCAGCAGCCCAGCTTAGACTGATAAAAGGAGTCCTTCCGGAAGTGAAGATTTTTGTGAAAAGGGCAATGACAATTTTTCATTCCATCATGATGATCCTTAACACCTCATCAAGGGTGGTTACTCCTTCATTAACCATAGCGATAGCCTCCTCTTTTAACAGCGTAAATCCTTGGCTCCGAGCAACGCGCATTACCTGATCTTCCATGCCAGCTTCCGTGATTATCCTTCTCATTTCGTCATTTTTTATGGGCATTACCTCAAAAACAGGTGCTCTGCCAAAGTATCCAATACCATTGCACTGACCGCACCCCTTTCCTTTATACAGATGTTCGATATCTGCCAGCGTAGATTCATCCAGATCAAGTCGTTCCGCCTCTCTCAAGGGAAGCTCCTCCTTACAATTCTCACAGATCCGGCGCACCAGGCGCTGGCTAATCACCAGTCTCAAGGCATAGGCAATAAGATAGGGTTCCATGCCCATCTCCACCAGCCTTGATATGGTTGAAGCACAATTATTTGTGTGGATGGAAGAAAGTAGAAGGTGACCAGTCAGGGCTGCACGGACAGCAATAGCCCCAGTCTCATAGTCTCGCATCTCGCCTACAAAAATGATGTCCGGGTCCTGACGCAAAAAGGCTCGCAGTGCCATACCAAATGTGAATCCTATGGCGGGCCGGACACTGATCTGGGTAATACCATTCAGTTGGTATTCCACAGGATCCTCAGCAGTCAATATATTTACCTCTTCCCTGCTGAGCTGCTGCAAAATTGTATAGAGGGTAGTGGTTTTTCCACTTCCCGTAGGTCCAGTAACCAGGATCATTCCGTAAGGGCTCTTTAAGGCTTCATTTACTATCCTGAGGCTATGGCTGGAGAAGCCAAGCTCACTGACGTTGTCACGGAGCTCAGCCTGACCAATAATACGGAGAACGATCTTCTCTCCGTTAATGCTTGGTAAGGTGTTCACCCTGAAATCAATCATCATATCTTTCTTAAACTGAGCCCGAAAGCCCCCGTCCTGGGGAATACGTCGTTCGGAAATGTCCATTCTAGCCATGATCTTGATTCTGGATGTTATCCCTTGCAGGGCACTTTTCGGAAGGCTCTTGATATTGGACAGAACCCCATCTATGCGAAATCGTATCTGAATTTTCTCTTTAAAGGGTTCAATGTGAATATCAGTGGCTCGCATCTTGAACGCTTTCAGAAGGAGACTGTTTACGAGTTTTATAATATATGATGTCTCCGACAAGATCTCCAGTTGAAGAATTTGAGATTCGGCCCTCATCTCCTTCTCCTCTTCGAGATCTATTGCATCATCAATGGCTGAGTCTATGGCAGCATCCAGATGCTTCATATCTATAGAGTCTTTGGAAATCTGGTGCTTTTGCTTTTTGAGGGAGACAGGATCGGCCTCCTCCAAAGTGTCAAACGATGCGAGATCATCTCCATAAAGGTGCTTCCAGCCCTTTTCCAGGCTCTTTTGGTCCGTAACCATAGGATCAATTATACTTCCGGTTATCTGAGACAGTTCGTTGATTGCAGTCTCATTTAAGGGGTCAATCATGGCCACAGATAATAAGTTTTTATTCTTTTTAACAGGAATCAAATGGTAAAATTTTGCAATTCTGGGAGGAACAAAGGAAGCCATGTTCGGATCCAATCTGACTTTTTCCAAATTTGCCTGAGGAATACCTGCTTTTGAGACCAGTACCCTTATCAGCTCATCTTCGGACAACAGGCCCTTTCTGATAAGTATATCTCCCAGAAAGAGGCCAGGTGTAAGTTTTTGGATCTCAAGGGCCTCTTTCAATTGCTCCGCGGATAGGATTCCCTCTTTCAGGAGCATTTCGCCAAGTTTTGCCATCAGCCTCCTCCTATTTTTGGTATGGACCTGTAAGCGTCCATGCAGCCGAAAACTCTCGGTTTTTTTGCTTGTGTTTGAAATCTTTCATTCTTACTTAATCCTTTAGGGCTCAGCTTTCAGCCATAGGCTGAGGGCTGATTACTGGCCGCCGAATAGTTACTCAAACATTAATTTCTACGCCTACAGACCATGTTGCGATAGGGTCTTGGAAATAAATTCTTCCTTAAGCTTGCGTCTCTTGACCTCCAATATTCCTTTCCTCTCCCCAATTCTTAAAAGGGCTTTTTCGGCCTTCTTGCGCAAAAACTTATTCCCCAGGACCCTCATTAGGGGCTCTGTTGCCTCTTTAACCCGGGCATTACCCAATATTTCAGCGGCCCTTTGGCGGAGAGAGATGACTCCTTTGCCAACAGTTTTCAAGAGACAGTTAACCACACGTTTATCATATGTAAAACTTTGCAGGGCCTCAATTATAACTAATTGAACATCCACATTCCTGTCCTTGATGGCCTCCAGAAGAGGATCTATAAGCTCCGGCGAATCCATGCCAACGATCTGTTCTGCGGCGAATTTTTTTACCGAGGACCATCTTGATTGCAAAAGTTTAATCAAAAAAGGAAGATTTTTGACATCTGCCAGCCCCTCCAGAAATTCGCGCGCCTTCCGACTTACCTCTCTCGGGCATTCCATTATGGCCCGAATAAGAGGAATCACCCCCTTTGGATCACCCGCCTCTCCAAGCCCAAGGGCTACATATTTTAAAACCGTTAGGTCATCCGTGTCTGCAAGTTGCCTCATGGCATCGAGCCGTTGGTGATCGAAATAAGAGTCAATACCTGTAATTGCTTCCCTCCTAAGCCGTCTACTGCCTGAATTTGCAGCAAGAATCAGTACTCTTAGAAGCTCCTTGGAATGAGAAGTTTTAAGGATGCCCATCATCTCACAAAAGAAATCAACCTCTTCTATAGATAGCTCTGGCTTCATCATCCCCTTTTCCATGATACGGATATAGAGCTTTTCCAGCTCAGGGGTGAATATCCCCATTGCCGCCAGTGCAAAAACAGCCAGTCTGGAAATCTCCTCCTCAGAATCGAGGGCTGCTTGAAGAAGAAATGTTACAACCCTTTCACTCTCAAATCCAGCAAGGCTTTCCACCACCTTGAGCCGCACTCGGGGCTGGGGATCCATCAGCAACTTAGATATTGGATCAATAGCATCCGGGCCTGCCACATCATACAAGCACTTAACAGCAACTAACCTGACCTTTGCCTCGCTATCCTTTAACAGGGCCTCGATCCTTTTTGTGCCCTTCTTTCCTGCAAGACGTGCAAAAATTATAAGACCCATTGATCTGATCTCAGGGTCATCATTTTCGAGTAAAGGCAGGGCCAGCTCTGGTGTAAAATGCCCTAGACGTTCAAGAGACGAAATCGCAGTTTTTCGAAATACTTCATCTTCCTTTGAGCAAAGCGAAACCAGAATCGTAGCGGTATTATCTTCACCTTCACCTCCAAGCCATCGGACCACTCCCAACCTCAACGGTGTTGGACAATCGCGGGATATAAACCCTAGGAGGTTGTCCGAGAATTCACGGTTACAAAAAAATAGCGCATTGAGAATTGAGGTTGTTAGTCGAGCGGGGAACTTTTTTTGAAAATAGAAGGGAAACCTTGTGTAAAACCCGATCTTTTATCAAAAATACGGTACA
>JAUWNK010000106.1 GCA_030612685.1 Desulfobacteraceae bacterium | reverse complement strand
GATGCCGTTCAAAAACGCAGGAAAAAAGTTAGAGAAATGGCAATCAAGTACAAAGGGTCAAAGTGTATCAACTGTGGATATGACAGATGCTATGAAGCTCTTGAGTTCCACCACTTAAACTCCAGTGGAAAAGATTTTGGCTTTTCTGATAAAGGTTATACAAGAAGTTGGGCTAAGATCAAAGAAGAGCTTGATAAATGTGTCCTTCTCTGTGCAAATTGCCATCGAGAGGTTCATTCAGGAATGCAGCTTTCTCGAGAAATCGGGATTGAAAAATCGGGTGAATTCAGGGAAGCCTAAGTCCCAATTGCTAAAGGATACGGTAATCCTGAGCGAAGTCCGCTGAAGGGGCAAAGGTAAGCGGAAACGTGCAGAGACTATGAGGTGAGGACCCCAACCAATAAACCTCTATAGCGCCCGACACCTAAGGCTGGTTAAACGCCCAAAATATGGAAGGCAAAATTTAGGGTGCCCAGCTAAGGTGATGAGATAGTCCAAGCCTGGTAGAGATATCAGGGCACTTGTAACCACTTGGTCGGCGGTTCGAGTCCGTCCCGGGGAGCCATTTCGACGCGAAAAGGGGCACTACACAAAAGTGGGTGCCCCTTTCACTTGTCCATCGACAATCTCATGATCCCAAGCCCGGTCGAGGGACTCAAGGCCTCCGGCCAGGAACGATAAGAGTCAAAATGGCCATGAGGAATTACGCTAAATGTATTTTTTTCCTTAAGGAGGCAACAGGTCATATTATTGGAAGAGCTCAGGGATTTTAGGGAATTGTCAAGATTTCCTTTCCGGAAAATTTCATTGAAGATTTGATCTAATCATCACATCTTTTAACGCTTTTGCCCTAACCACTCCTTTTCAATCTTTTCCCATTCGTCTTTGGAGACCATATCAATTCCCTTATTCAGGATATCTAAAAGAATGGTGTTTCCTTTACTCACTGGTAAGGTCATTTTACCCTCATCAACAGGCTGCCCTATTTTTATGATCTTACCATGAAAGTTGTGCTTTGCGATGTAATAGGTTACCACCAATTCATCCATAATAATAGCATCGGTGTCTCCATTGGCCAGGTTAAAAATTGCCTCCCGGTAGGTAGGGAAAGAGAAAGGATTTAAACCGGCCTCTCGGCCAACAGTCTGACCAGAATCCCCTTCAACTGCACTTACTTTGAGCCCTTTGAGATCCTTTAAGCTTTCCAGGTGGGAGTGTTTAGGTTTGACATAGATATAAGTCCGGATGATGGTGTAGGACTTGGAAAAATCAAAAAACTTCTGTCGCTTCATCAAAGGGAATATCCCAGTTAATGAATCATACTTACCGCTTTTCAAACCATTCAACTGGTTTTTGAAGGCAATGGGGGAAAACTGTACCCAAAAATCAAGTTTAGAGGAAATAAGCCGCCAAAAATCAATTGACATGCCCTGGGGTTCCCCTGTTTCGTCCACAAATCCAAAAGGGGGATAAAAATTAAATGCGCCTACCCGGATGGTACCATGGTTCTTGAGCCAAGCTCGCTGTTTTGCATTGAGTGGGTCTTCGGCCTTCACTTTGGACACAAGAGGCAGGCAAAATAAACATATCAGGACGCTTACGAGTAACTTTTTCATAATCCCTCCTTAGTGAAGGTTAATAATGGATAAGGACTGTTTCCTATCTATTTGTTCCTTATACAATATTTTGACATCAAGAAGAAGACAACGCTTCTATAAGTTGCCTCAGGATTTGTAATTTATGTCCCCATCAATAACATTTCTTCTTCACAAGGGTGTGTTTACGAATACGGAGATTTGAAGGGCTACCGGGTTGATTGAAACTCCTGTCTGAATCCCTTGTTATTATTATTTTACCTTGATAATCCTTTTTCTTCCAGTCTTCTGCATAAGGAAAGAGTTTTATAAATTCGTCCCAATTCTTAGGATCAATTGTTATGCATCCTTCTGATCCCCTGATCGGACCTTTGCTTCTTCCCTTATGCACCCAGATTCCATTGGCAATATAGTGATTATGGTTGCGAGGGTTTGGATTTATAGTATCTATAAAGCCACCTTCACTTAAACGCAAGGCCTTACTGAATTTGTCACTGCTTTTTACATCAAACTTATATTCTCCTGATGCAATAATAGGCCGGTTTTTATCTAAATGATACAAAAAACGATTGGGTAAAGTGCTTCCTCTTATTTTTTCCTTTGTTTTTAATTTTTTGTCACCTTGGTAAACTGTTACTTTAGCTCTATATAATTGGTCTTCCTCCTCTTCATAATATCCTTCTTCAAAAACAACTAAATAACATTTCATAGCACCATAAGCATTTAGCTTAAATAGAATGATTAACAAAAACAAACAAAATATAGTAAACTTAGTTTTCATTTTGCCCTGAAAGCTCACCTTCAACTTACACTTACCTTGCCCTCCACCTTCCACAAAGGCGTCTACCTAACTCTTTCCCCAGCCCTTTAGTTAATCCATTCAACTCAGTGGCTTTTTATTTCCCCCTTTTCTCTATTAAGGCATGACTATACATTTTTTATCATTTAACCTAATAAAATATATTAAAGTCGAATATACAGTCAAGGATATTGTTTAGCGCTGTTTAGCGCGGATTCGGGAAATTTGTTGTAAGGTACAAAAAATGGCTGAAGAGGAAGGAATCCCGTGACCGGGGAAAATATAAGGTTTGGTGGAAAGAGAGTGGTCAATTCCAAGTGTTCACCTGTTCTGAAGGATGAGATAGATGGAAATAGATAGGGTTTGACGGCGAATTTTTTCTGATTGATTCAGTTGCTACGGTGATTATCGGTTTAGGAAACAGTGTCGCCGGGGAGGGGTTCGCCGTCGAAGGTGGTAATACAGAGGTGCTCGGTATTGCCGCCAGCGAGGGCCATGCCTTCTGAGAGCCCGAACTTCATTTGACGGGGCTTCAGGTTTGCAACGACAATGATTTTTTTACCGACGAGCCTCTCAGGATCGGGGTACGCAGAGCGGATGCCGGCGAATATCTGACGCAAGCGGCCCTCGCCAAGGTCGACCATGAGCCTGATCATCTTGTTTGACCCTTCGACAAGGCCGGCCTCCCGGATTACGGCCACTCGCAGGTCTATCTTTGAGAAATCCTCTATATTGATTTCTTCTTTAATAGGGGTGATGTCGTCGTGCTTATCTGCTGGGGGAGCGCCGGCCTCTCTAAGCCATTCAATTTTTTTCTTCTGCGCTTTCTGGATCTTGGCCCATGGATCACGTAAAGATACCGTCCGATTGAATATGAGTGCTCCCTCTGAAGAGTCAACAGAATCAACGCAGAAATATCCCTGCCTCTCGAATTGGTACCTACTTCCTGGTGTTGCACCTGCCAGACTTGGTTCAACCAGGCAAGATGTCAATGTCTCCAACGAGTTCGGATTCAGATAGGTTTTGAAATCAGCACCATCCTTTTCCTCGGTCGGGTTTGTCTTGAGGAAGAGATGGTCGTACAGGCGTACTTCAGCTTTAAAGGAGTGGGCAGCCGAAACCCAGTGCAAGGTTGCCTTGACCTTGCGACCATCCGGAGAATCCCCTCCTCGTGTCTCCGGATCATAGGTGCAGTGCAGCTCGACCACTTCACCTGTTTTTTCATCCTTAACCACACCCACACATTTGATATAATATGCGTATCGCAGCCGCACCTCTCGACCAGGGGCCAGACGAAAGAATTTTTTTGGTGGGTCCTCACGGAAATCCTCTTTTTCGATGTACAGCACTCGTGAAAATGGAACCTTCCGTGACCCCATACTGGGATCCTCTGGATTGTTAACTGCCTCCAATTCTTCTACACGGTCTTCCGGATAGTTGTCAATCACCACCCGAATAGGACGCAACACAGCCATTACACGCGGAGCTCTTTGATTCAAATCTTCACGGACGGTGTGCTCGAGCAGTGCAATATCGACCATACTATCCCTCTTGGCCACTCCGATACGCTCACAAAAGTTACGGATTGACTCAGGTGTATAACCACGTCTCCGCAAACCCGATATGGTGGGAACCCGTGGATCGTCCCATCCGGTGACATGCCCCTCTTCTACCAATTGCAGGAGCATTCGCTTACTCATCACGGTGTAGCTGAGATTGAGGCGGGCGAACTCGATTTGCTGTGGATGAAAGATTTTCAATTCGTCAATGAACCAGTCGTACAAGGGGCGGTGATCTTCAAATTCCAGTGTACAAATCGAATGGGTGATCCATTCGATGGAATCTGACTGGCCATGGGTGAAATCGTACATGGGATAAATGCACCACTTGTTGCCAGTTCTGTGATGTTCAGTATGCAGAATGCGGTAGATGACCGGATCTCGCATATTCAAATTTGGAGATGCCATATCAATCTTTGCTCGAAGTACGCGGGAACCGTCCTCGAATTCACCTGCCCGCATGCGTTCGAACAGCTCCATGTTCTCTTCAACCGAACGATTTCGGTAAGGACTGTTCTTGCCGGGCTCTGTCAGGGTGCCACGATACTCTCTGATTTCCTGTGCGCTCAATTCGCAAACATACGCCTTGCCGGCTTTGATTAACTGCACGGCGTACTCGTAGAGCTTCTCAAAGTAGTCAGATGCATAGAACTCTCGATCGTCCCAATCGAATCCAAGCCACCTGACGTCTTCCTTAATGGATTCCACATATTCAACCTCCTCCTTGCTTGGATCGGTATCATCAAATCGCAAGTTGCAAAGACCCCTGAACTCTTGGGCAAGCCCAAAATTGAGGCAGATGGATTTAGCGTGTCCAATATGCAGATAGCCATTAGGTTCCGGTGGAAATCGTGTATGAACTCGGCCTTCGTTTTTATTGTTCTTCAAGTCTTCAGTGATGATATTGCGAATAAAGTTAGGTGGAAGAGTCATTTTTCTTTCCTTTATTGTATTCTTTGATGTCGGTGTTTTAATGGCTTTTTCTACTCGGTTTTAGGTATAATAGCAATTGATTTATTCATATTATTAGCCTTGAGAAAATTAAAATAGCTATCCTTGATATGATCATGCCAGCATTGGTGGTGGAGAGACCTACGATCGACTGAAGGAGACAAACCCTGACATCAAGGTTCTCCTTTCAAGTGGATATAGCATCAATGGTCAGGCAAAAGAGATATTAAAAAGAGGTTGCAATGGTTTTATACAGAAGCCTTTTACTATGAAAGAGTTATCTAAAGCAATAAGGGTGGTTTTGGAGAAGAGATAATCTTTAATCACTTTTCTACTAAATCGAGCATATATATATTGTGTAGTGCCCCCTGAGTCGTATAAATTATAGTATACTGTTATCTATAAATCAGACCCCTGCGAAAAAGTTTCGATTACAATATCAAATTGCAAAATAAAAGGGATTAACCGTCATCGGCTAATCCCTTGATAGTCCCTGGTAGTCCCAACGGGACTCGAACCCGTGTTACCGGCGTGAGAGGCCGGCGTCCTAGACCGCTAGACGATGGGACCCATAAATAAAGTAAGGAGTATGTTGTAGGCAGTAAGTACCGCTAAGATTTTCAGGCGCACTGCTTACTGAATACTCCTTACTGCATTATATGCAATGGCTGGGGGACAAGGATTCGAACCTTGGTTTGCAGGGCCAGAACCTGCCGTCTTACCCCTAAACGATCCCCCAGTTTCATTTAGTATAATTTTCTCGATATTCTCTTGAATGTCAAGTAAAATATTGCAATTTTTAGAACCATCTACTCTGTCTGGGGATGGAGCTGCATGCCAAATCCGCTAAATATACTCATAAATAACCAACCACCAGATCCCCCACCTCTTTTGTGCCATACCCCATCTTTCCTGCTTCCAGGCTTTTTAGGTCATCTTTTACCACCTTTTTTATGGCATTAAGGAGAACCCTGGCTGCCTCTTTTTCTCCTAAATAATCCAGCATCATCTGGGCAGCGGATATGGCTGCAAGGGGATTGATCTTATTTAACCCGGCATATTTTGGGGCAGAGCCTCCTATGGGCTCAAACATGGCTGTGCCATGAGGGTTGATATTGCCTCCTGCAGCAATACCGAGACCTCCCTGGATAATGGCTCCCAGATCGGTAATAATATCCCCAAACATATTGTTGGTTACAATAACATCAAACTGTTCCGGGTTCTTAACCATCCACATACAAATGGCATCTACATGCTGATAATCTGTAGTAACATCCGGATACTCCTTGAGAACCTCTTGAAAAACCCTATTCCAGAGATCAAATTCATAGGTCAGGACATTTGTTTTACCACACAAGGTTAGATGTTTATCCTTGTTTCTATTCCGGCAGTATTCAAAGGTGTACCGGATACAACGCTCAACACCCTTTCTTGTAGTGATAGATTCTTGAATGGCCACTTCGTCAGGAGAACCCCTTTTAAGGAAGCCACCACCACCTGCATAAAGTCCTTCAGTGTTTTCCCGCACAACAACAAAATCAATATCCTCGGGCCCCTTATCTTTAAGGGGAGTATAGACTCCAGGGAAAAGGGCAACTGGCCGAAGATTGATGTAAAGATCAAGCTCGAAGCGAAGCCTTAACAGGATCTTGCGTTCCAGGATGCCAGGCCTCACGTCAGGGTGACCTATGGCACCGAGGCAGATACTATCCATTTCTTTGAGTTCTGATAATATTGAATCAGAAAGGAGTTCCCCTGTTTTCAAGTATCTTTCCCCACCAAGATCATAGGAGGTAAAGCGAAATTTTGGGCCTCCTTTAAGAGAGATCGCCTCCAAGACCTTTATGGCTTCGGCAACCACCTCCGGTCCGGTTCCATCTCCAGGGATTACCCCTATGTTATACTCTTTGGTCATGGATAATTTCTTCAATTGTTACATATCCTAATGTCTCGTATCATAACTTCATGTGATCAAAATACAAGAGATTGCTTCGCTCCGCTCGCAATGACGTAGTGTCATTGTTACTGTCATTGCGAGGCGTCCCGAACGAAGTGAGGGAACAGCCGAAGCAATCTCATCAGGCAATATTGTTGCAAGAGCATCTAACTTGGTGAAAATTATACACATCTATCATCAGTCAACCCCTTTTTCTTGATATATTCCACCAGCCCACCTGCATCCACTATTTCTCTCATAAAATCAGGTATAGGTCTGGCAAAAAATATTTTACTAATATCCTTATCTTCTATTTCACCTGTTGAAAGATCAACCGATACTTGATCTCCCTCCCTGATAGAGAGATATGCCTCTTCGGATTCTAATATAGGAAGCCCTATATTGAAGGCGTTTCTGTAAAATATCCTGGCAAAACTTTCTGCAACAATAACACTAATCCCAGCTGATTTTATAGCTAATGGTGCATGTTCCCTTGAGGAACCATAACCAAAATTTTCCCCTGCTACAATGATGTCACCATGGTTAATAGTATTGATAAAGTCAGGCCTCAGATAAGCAAAGCAATTTTTAGCAAGCTTATCTTTATCGGATACATTGAGAAACTTTGCAGGGATAATGAGATCTGTATCCACATTATCTCCGAATTTCCACACCTTGCCTTCAATCTTCATTTGTACATATCTCCCCTCTACATTTCCAAATCTTTACCCAGACTCTATTTCGCCTTCTCCCTTCAACCCTACACCTTAAATCTCATCTGGTGAGCCAATCCTCCCCAAAATTGCAGAGGCAGCAGCCACAACTGGACTTGCCAGATATACCTCGCTTTTGGGATGCCCCATTCGGCCTATAAAATTTCTATTGCTTGTAGAAAGGGCTCTCTCTGACTCAGCCAAAACGCCCAGGTGACCACCCAGGCATGGTCCACAGGAGGGAGGACCGATAACCGCACCAGCATCGATCAACGTCTGGATAATTCCCTCTTTGATGGCCTCTCCATATATTAACTGGGAACCAGGTATGACTATAAGCCTGGTTCCATTCGCCACGGTCCTACCCTTTAGAATCATGGCTGCTTTTCGCAGGTCCTCCAGTCGGCCATTGGTGCATGATCCTATAAAGACCTGGTCTAATGTTATATTCCCGACCTGGGATAAAGGCCGGACATTGTCTGGGGAATGGGGAAAGGCTATCTGAGGTTCGATTTTATCTACCCCTATCTCGATTACCTTCTCATAGTCTGCATCAGGATCAGTGGTGCAGACAAAGGGGCTTCTGCTTGATCTTTGAGCAACATAGGCCAGGGTAATCTCGTCTGGCTCAATTATGCCGTTTTTTGCTCCTGCCTCAACAGCCATATTGGCCATGGTAAACCTTTGAGCCATGGAAAGCCCTTTGATAACGGTTCCCGAAAATTCCAAAGCATGGTAGTTGGCGCCATTAATCCCCAATTCATGCAGGGTATATAGTATTAGATCCTTACCCTCTACCCAGGGGAGTAGATTACCCTCGTAGTTGAGTTTGATTGTTGGTGGCACCTTAAGCCAGGTCTTACCGGTGGCCATTATTACACCAAGATCGGTACTCCCAACGCCTGTAGAAAAGGCCCCCAGTGCCCCGTAGGTACAGGTATGGCTGTCCGCACCAATGACCAGATCTCCCGGGATAACTAATCCTTTATCGGGCAGTATCACATGTTCAATACCGGATTGCCCAATTTCATAGTAATGTTTGATCTGATGTTGATAGGCAAATTCTCGCATTACCTTGGCCTGCTCGGCAGACTCGATATCCTTGTTAGGGACAAAATGGTCAGGAATAAGTGCAATTTTTTCAGGGTCAAATACGGAGTGAGTTCCTATCTCTTTAAAAACCTTTATTGCCAAAGGGGCAGTGATATCATTGGCCAGGGCCATGTCTACATTAACATCTATTAAATCGCCGGGTAGAACCTGATCGACATTAGCATGTCGTGCCAATATCTTTTCAGTTATGGTCATGGACATTTTTCATAGTTTCCTATAACATTGGATGATGGAATGATGGAGTGTTGGAGTAATGGATATAAAATTGAATATTGATAATTGTCGATTGAATATTTGTGTTGGAGATTCACAATTGTCAATAGTCAATATTCGATAGTCATTCAATTGAATCCATCAATCTCCCGCCCATAATGGGACTCCAACCCGCCCGCCTCGCCTGAGCGAGAGCGATGGCGGGCAGGTACTCCAATTAGGGTAAAGCCCTAAGTTCGTCTCTTTTGCTCACTTGCTATTTTGTAACGATGGTTTTCTTTTTAGATGTTCCAGTCTATTTAATCCATTAATGTAGGCCTTGGCACTTGCAACTATTATATCAGGATCGGTCCCTTTACCGATTGTCTGCACCCCTTCTTCCTCCAAACGCACTGTCACACCCCCCTGGGCATCTGTCCCGCCAGTCAAGGAATCAATAGTGAAACGAAGTAGTTTTGATTCCGTTCCAGTAATCTTTGCAATAGTATTAAAGGTAGAATCAATTGGGCCAACCCCAAATCCTGCCTTCTGTTCTAACTTCCCTTCGATCTCCAATTGTACAGTCGCCGTGGGGACAGTTGCTGTCCCACTTATCACATTAAGATACTTTAATTTATAGGTATCTGGAACTTTAAATATCTCTTCAGCAACAAGAACCTCTAAATCCTCATCCACTATTTCCTTCCTTTTGTCTGCAAGTTCTTTGAACTTCTTGAAGAGACGGTCAATATCACTCTCAGGTAGATCATAACCAAGCTTCTTTAAACTATTCCTAAATGCATGTCTGCCAGAATGCTTTCCCATAACAAGACGATTGGTCTCCAAACCGATGGTAGCAGGTTCCATTATCTCATATGTTGTCTTATTTTTTAGGACCCCATCCTGATGAATACCAGCCTCATGGGCAAATGCATTTGCTCCAACAATGGCCTTATTAGGCTGGACCGGGGTGCCTGTAATCATAGCCAGTAAATGGCTTGAGGGATATATCTCTTTTGTGTTGATATCAGTGAAATATTGGAGATAATCTCTCCTTGTATGGAGGGACATGACAACCTCCTCAAGAGATGTATTGCCTGCCCGTTCCCCAATGCCATTTACGGTGACCTCAACCTGCCGCGCTCCAGCATTAATACCCGCCAGGGTATTGGCTGTGGCCAGGCCTAAATCGTTATGACAGTGAACGCTAAGAATTGCCTTGCCAATATTTGGTGTGTGGCTTTTTACATAGGCAGTAAGATCTGCAAACTCATCCGGAATAGCATAACCTACTGTGTCAGGGAGATTGACTGTGGTGGCTCCGGCTGAAATAGCCGCCTCAAATATCCTGCTTAAGAAATCGCGGTCAGTCCTGGAGCCATCTTCTGCTGAAAATTCGATATTGTTCGTGAATTGTTTGGCATATTTGATGGCCTCAACCGCCTTGTTGATGACCTGATTCCTATCCATTTTTAATTTGTGCTTGAGGTGGATGTCTGAGGTAGCTATAAACAAGTGGATGCGGGGATTTGCTGCCTCCTTTATTGAGCCCCAGGCGGCGTCAACATCCTCCTTAGAGGTTCGTGCAAGGGCAGCTACCTCAATATTCCTGATCTTTTTAGCGATCATCTGAGCCGCTTGAAAATCTCCCTCCGAAGAAGAAGGAAACCCTGCTTCAAGGATATCTATCCTCAGTTTCTCCAACTGGGCGGCAAGATGCATCTTCTCTGCAGTGTTCATGCTGTAACCTGGAGACTGCTCCCCGTCCCTTAAGGTAGTATCAAAGATAATAATTCTGTCTTTCATTGAGACGCTCCTTTCGTTAGAAAAGTGCCTAAAGTGATCTAAAGT
>JAUWNK010000096.1 GCA_030612685.1 Desulfobacteraceae bacterium | reverse complement strand
TCATTTGCATGGAAGAAAAGAAACACCAATGACAAATGCTCAATTTAGCTCACTTCAGGCCCGTCTGCCTCGCAAGGCTTTAGCGAGCGGGCAGGCACTTTAGGGCACTTATAACTAAGCTCACATATTTCAGCACTTTGTATCACTATCAATTACCAGTATTTTCATGTTCCCCACCCTGCTCCTCTACTGGAAGCTGGATAGTAAAAGTACTACCTCGATCAACCTCGCTTTGAACCCTAATTGTTCCCCCGTGTCTCTGTACAATCCCATAGGAAACTGATAGACCAAGCCCTGTACCCTTACCCACCTCCTTTGTAGTAAAAAAGGGATCAAACAATTTATCAAGATCCTCCTGTGGTATACCACAACCAGTATCAGCGATGGTAATCTCAATACCCTTTTGGCCAACATCGCTTGCTGATAAGCTGATACCGGTAGATACCGTGATATTGCCACCGTGTTCCATAGCATCAAAGGCGTTTATAATTAAATTTATTAACACACTTTGGAACTGACTGCGGTCCAGGATGAGCATGGGTAAATTCTCTCCTGGATTAAAGGTTATGATTACACTTTTTACCAGTGCCTGGTTTTCCATTGCTGAAATTACAGTACGGATAAGCCGGTTTATATCCGTTGGCTCTCTATCAAGCTCGGTTTGTCTGGAAAAATCGAGGAGACCCTTAACAATCTTCCTGACCCGTACGGTTGACTCAGCTATTTTTTTAAGATGAGACTGACTCTTATCTCCTATATCTTTACTTCGCTGGAGAATACGGGTAAATGTTAATATGCCGGTTAGAGGGTTATTGATCTCATGAGCAACTCCTGCAGCAAGCCTTCCAACACTGGCCTGTTTTTCAGACTGAAGGAGCCGATTTTCGGCATCTGCCCTCCTGCGTCTATCGCGTTCCTCAAGGGATGCAAGCATATCCTTATAAGTATTCTGGAGAACACCAATTTCGTCCTTTGAGATGGGCCCAATCTCCGGCTTTAGATTGCCCCCCGAAACCTGTTGGCTTGCCTTTATCAACTGATGCACCGGATTCATGATCTTGTTTGCCATGATGTATCCTAGCACCACTGCTAATGCCATGCCAGCTAAGGTTATAATTATAAGAACTGAAAGAGCATTCCTCCGCATATCAGCATACTTTGCTTCCAATACCCCGACGTAGAGCATTCCCACTCTTTTACCAAAAATGTCCTCAATAGGTTCATATGCTGTTATGTACCAGTCATCTACAACAAATGCACGGTCTGTCCACTTCTTGCCCTTTGTAAGGACATATTCTTTTACCTCTTTCGAGACCCTTGTTCCAATAGCTCGATTTCCATCCGGGGTGAGAACATTTGTTGATATGCGGAGGTCATTGAAAAAGATAGTGGCGGTTCCTATACTGCGGCCTTTGTATGTCTCGTGCTGAAATACAGTGTCCCGCACTGTGTCGACTATCTTTTGACTTCGGTTTAAAAGAATCCCACCATAGATAACCCCAATTAAATCGCCTTTTTCAAATACTGGTACTGCAGCCGCAATTGCCATTCCCGACGTTTCCTCCACCTCTATCGGGGCTGCCCTCGGTGTGGGGAGAAGTCTGATTCGTGCACGCTCAGCAAGTTCATGGCTTTCAGCAGAGAGAAATTCCTTGCTCAGAATAACCGTGCCTGATATAGGAACCATACGATCAATCGCTAATTCAACGATAGGATTAGTAATTTCCACGGTTTTACACCGCAGGGAATTCTTTCCAACCCCACAGAGTGTGTCACCTTCTTTTCTTACTACACCTACAAAGTCCAACTCAGCACGTCGTGCTATATTCTCTAACCTGGGTATAAGTTTTAAGGCCTCTCTCTCTTTCAGGGCATCACAGAATGCAGGTTCCATCGAGGTAATAGTAAGAGGGCATCTAATAGCTTTTATACGCGTCAGGTATATCTCACGGGCGGCATTCAGGTCTAACCTGATGCGGTTTGTTGCCTCACTGAGCACAGATTTGTAAAGGAGATGACCACCAATAAATAGAGAAACAACTCCAACTAAAAAGGAAACCGCTAAAAAACTTGCTATAAGCTTTGATCTGGTTGAATAAAACATATTTAAGTGTCTAAAGTGATCTAAATCAGCCTTAGGCTGATAAAATGCCTAAAGTGCCTAAAATGAGCAAAAGTATTTAGTTGAATGGTTAGGTTGTTAAGTAGTTGACCATTTCACAAGTTAACCACTACACTACTCAATCAATCACTAATTCCTAAATTCCAGGTGATTGAAACAGACATTATCTCTTCTGAGACAAAGGACCTGATTTCAGCACCTTTTTTAGTTAAGAGGCACTTTGAATTTTCAAGAAAACAAGCATCCGCCTCTGTGGTCGTGTTAGGCGCCCAACCTGATCCTCTATCCACGAAACATCACCGGTCACAATCGCAAGTTTCTCTGCCTTGGTTAAACCATATTCATCTAAGGCATCTGCCCCATTTGCGAGAAGCTTTGCAAAGAATTCGTCATCTGATTCAGCCCTCTCTAAAACTTTGGCCATCTCTTCCTTATGAATCAATCCCTGTTCCTCAGCTTTTGGGGTCATACCAAGGGCCCGGGCCATTGCCTCGATAAGTTCTTCAGGCTCAAATGGCTTTTCTATATAATCTGCTGCCCCTAATTTCATGGCCTGTACCGCTGACTTGGTTGTTGCGTAACCGGTGATGATAAGAACAGGAAGGGATGGTTTAACTCTCTTAACGTCCCTCAAAACCCTCATACCCCCAATGTCTGGCATACGGATGTCAGTGAGCACAATGTCGTAAGGTCTTTCAATGGCCCAATCAAGCCCCTCACGGCCACTCAGTGAGACATCTACCTCGTAATTCTCATCGATTAGTATCTGGCTGACACTATCTAAGACAATCTGTTCATCATCAATTACTAGGACTTTCTTTTTTTCCATGACATTCCTCCTTTTTAATGACCTGGCGTACTATTTTGACGAGTTCGTCAGGTTCAAATGGTTTAGCAATAAAGGTATCGGCTCCCATTTTATAAGCTTCTTTAATGGTCTGTGTTGTATAATAACCACTCATGACTATAATAGGTACATTAGGCCATTTTTCCTTAACCTTTTGCATAAGATATATACCATCGTGCTTGGGCATTTTTACATCTACGAGTAAAAGAGCGAAATTATAATTTTTCATTGCCTTAAGAGCCTTATCCGCACTGGGAACAAGCATTACCTCAAAGCCCTCGAGCTCAAATATCGCCTGGCAGCTCTCAAGGACAATATCTTCATCATCTACAACAAGTATTTTCATGATATTCATTGTTATAAACTGCTCAGCCACAGACCCGCCTGCCAGATGGCGGGCAGGTTTACGCTGATTATCGCTGATATTTTTCTTTTATCATCATATACAAATAAAACTTCTAAGAATAATATCTGTGACTCCCCTGTATTTAAACTTACCTGTATTCATCTGTGTGAACCTGCCCGCCATCTGGCAGGCGGGTCTGTGGCTGAATAATTACTTTATTGTTAATAATTAAATCCATCCCGTTTTTTCAATGCATCATATTTTTGAGCAACAAAAAAAGTACCAAGGTCGAAGATGCGTATCGTTTTGTTAAGAGCTTCTATTGCCTGCATATGATCCATGGGCGTTAGAAAGAGTGCCTGGGAATCTGCATATAGCCACATATGCCTTCTCATCATAAAGAGGGCGTATATAGCTTCAGGGCAGGAGATGCCTTCATTGTATCTGTCTTCAGCATATTGCATAAAATACTCATACAAATCTCTACTTGGTCTTTGGCTAAAATATAACCGGCTCAGACTCTTATAGAACCTCACGGCCTGCAGGACGCACTCTTCCTCTGGTATTACATGGTATGATGGTGTTCTGTTATTTATCCTTATATCTTTACACCATTGTTCAGAAATTTCCTCTGCATGTCTTTCGGTAATCTCAATCAGCTTGTCTGCAAATACTTTCATAATATCACTCCTACAGGCTTCTCAGCTTCTGTCCTCGTTTGCGGCGTGTTTTTTCGGCCACCTTAAGTCGGACTAATGACCGGCGAAGCGCGGCCTCGGCTGTAGCGGTTTCTGTCTCAGGCGGTGGGGCCTTCATGATCTCTTCTGCCAGGCGTTTAGCCTCTTCAGCGCGAGTTTTATCTATTTCCTCGGCACGTTCGCAGGCATCAGCCAAGACAATCACCTTATCAGGGCGTACTTCAAGAAAACCACCGCTCACTGCATGATAGAACTCCTCATTATCCTTTTTTACAATTAACTCTCCGGGCTGAAGCATGGTCATCAAAGAAGCATGATGAGGAAGAATACCCAATTGCCCCTCTACCCCCCAGGCAACCACCATATTAACATCGCCGGAGTAAACCATTCTTTCTGCGGTAACAATCTCAAGCCTAAATGTAGCCACTATACCTCACTCATCTCTTTAGCTTTTTCCACTGCCTCGTCAATAGTGCCCACCATATAGAAGGCAGCTTCAGGAAGTTCATCGTGTTTTCCTTCCAAGATTTCCTTAAAACCACGCACTGTTTCCCTAACAGGTACATATTTACCTGGGATACCGGTGAATTGCTCGGCTACGTGAAACGGCTGGGAGCAAAACCTCTGAATGCGCCTTGCCCTGTTCACGGTAAGTTTATCCTCGTCGCTTAATTCCTCCATACCCAGGATAGCTATTATATCTTGCAATTCCCTGTATCTCTGTAATGTCCTCTGCACACCTCTCGCCACCTGATAGTGCTCTTCACCAACTATAGCAGGGTCAAGTATTCGGGATGTCGAGGTCAAGGGGTCAACAGCAGGATAGATTCCTAACTCAGCAATAGACCTTTCCAGGGCAACAACAGCATCAAGGTGTCCATAGGTAGCAACTATTCCTGGGTCAGTATAATCGTCAGCAGGCACATAGATAGCTTGGAATGAGGTAATTGACCCCTTCTTTGTAGTGGTGATCCTTTCCTCCAGCTCGCCAACATCTGTACCCAATGTTGGTTGATAGCCTACTGCCGAGGGCATACGCCCTAAAAGGGCGGATAGTTCCATGTTAGCCAGAACATACCGATATATGTTATCTATAAACAGAAGAACATCCTGCCCCTCAACATCACGGAAATACTCTGCCATGGTTACCCCGGTTAATCCTATCCGAGAGCGCACACCAGGGGTCTCATTCATCTGCCCAAAAACAAGCACAGTCCTTTCCAAAACTCCAGACTCCTTCATTTCCAGCCACAGGTCATTTCCCTCGCGAGATCTCTCACCTATACCTGCAAAGACAGAGAATCCACCATGCTCGGTGGCGATATTACGTATGAGCTCCATGATCACCACTGTCTTGCCCACACCGGCTCCACCGTATGCCCCAACTTTTCCTCCTTTGGTAAAGGGGGTCACTAGATCCATAATTTTTAGCCCCGTCTCTAATATATGGGGAGTGGTCTCCTGCTCATCTAAAGCAGGTGAATGACGATGAATGGGGTAGCGTAGATCGGTCTTCACCTCGCCAAGATTATCTAAGGGCTCACCAAAAACATTGAAGAGTCTTCCTAAAGTTGTCTTCCCCACAGGCACAGTTATCGGGGTCCCCATGTCCACAGCCTCAGCACCTCTCTGCAATCCTTCAGTAGCAGTTAATGCAACCCCTCTCACCCAGTTGTTGCCAATATGTTGCTGTGCCTCAACAATAATTTTAACGCCATCCTGATTAATCACTATGCCATTATTAATGGCTGGCAGTTCACCAGGTGGAAACTCCATATCGATCACTGTGCCAATAACTTGAACCACTTTCCCTTTTGCCACTCATAACCTCCTTATCTAGCCAAAGCCTCAGCCCCTCCAGAAATATCACAGATCTCATTAGTTATAGTCTCCTGTCGGGCTTTATTTAATGTGAGAGTCAAATCCTCAATGACTTCCTTGGCATTATCACTAGCACTCCGCATAGCTACCATTCGTGCTGATTGCTCGCTGGCAATAAGTTCGAGCACTGCATGGTACACTTGCATCTCCACAAATCTAGGCAATAGTTCATTCAAAACTATACTGGGCTCGGGCTCATAGATATATTCTCCTCTCTGTGATAGAGGCAATTCCACTGGATCAACAGGAAGCAGCACTTCCATGGTAGGCCGCTGTACCATGGTGGAGACAAAACGGGGATAGGTGAGATACACAAGGTCAATTTCACCGCTACTATAGTCATCGATAACAACCCGAGAGATAGGCAGCGTGTCCTGAAGGCTCGGTCTATCCTTTATTCCGGTAAACTCCGCACGTATAGTTTGCCCGGCACGAAGCATGAACGTTCGTCCTTTACGTCCTACTGTGATAAGGGTGACTGGCACTATTTGCTCCGAAATGAAAGTGCCAATAACCCTGTTGAGATTCGCATTGAGCCCACCACAGAGTCCACGGTCGGTGGTAAAATGGACTATAGCGATTTTTTCTACACCTCGTATTTGGAGCAATGGGTGAACATCCTCACCAACCTGAGGATGAATAGCAAGGTCTGCAATCACCTCGCTTATCTTCTCGGCATAAGGGCGCCCTGCCTTGGCCTGGTCTTGAGCCCGCTTCATTTTGGCGGTTGCAATCATTTCCATAGCCTTGCAGATCTTGGCTGTGTTCTCAACAGTGTGTATGCGCCTACGAAGAATTCGAGTGCTAATCATATATACTCCTAATCCTAATAAGTGGTACCTTGCTTAAATTCTGATATAGCTTTCTCTAAGGCCTCTTTTGTATCAGGCTTTATCTCTTTATCCTCGTTTACTTTTTGCTCTATTTCTGGATGGCTGGTTTTCATAAATCTATGGAAGTTCTCTTCCCAAGTCATGACCTTATCTACAGGCACCTCATCAAGGAAGCCATTGGTTACCGCATAGAGAATACTTACCTGTTCCCCCAAAGACATGGGAGAGTATTGTGGCTGCTTCAATATTTCGGTGATACGCCGACCTCGCTCTAACTGGCCCCTTGTAGCCTTATCTAAGTCTTCAGCACCAAACTGAGCAAATGCTTGAAGCTCACGAAACTGAGCCAACTCCAACCGTAATGTGCCAGCTACCTGCCTCATGGCTTTTCTCTGCGCAGACCCACCGACTCGAGATACCGACAATCCCACATTCGCCGCCGGACGAATGCCAGCATTGAATAAATCAGGCTCCAGATAAATTTGTCCGTCAGTGATTGAAATCACATTTGTGGGGATATACGCAGACATATCCCCTGCTTGAGTTTCAATAATAGGCAAAGCTGTGAGTGAGCCACCACCATGCTCAGGAGCCAACTTAGCCGCCCTTTCCAAAAGTCGGCTGTGCAGATAGAAGATATCTCCAGGATAGGCCTCTCTGCCTGGTGGACGACGAAGGAGCAAGGAAAGCTGGCGGTATGCCCAGGCATGCTTATAAAGGTCATCATAGACAATCAAAACATCCTTCCCCTGTTCCATAAACTCCTCACCTATAGCACAGCCAGAAAATGGTGCGATGTATTGCAGTGGTGCTGGGTCAGAGGCGTCAGCAGCAACCACAATGGTGTGCTCCATGGCTCCATATTTCTCTAAAATGGCCATTACCTGTGCAACCTTAGATGTCCTTTGCCCAACAGCCACATAGATGCAAATAACGTCCTCACCTTTCTGGGCAATTATGGCGTCAATACAAATAGCCGACTTACCGGTAAAACGGTCACCAATGATAAGCTCACGCTGGCCACGCCCGATGGGAATCATGCTATCTACAGCCTTGATACCTGTCATCACTGGCGTATCCACAGGCTTTCTCATTGTTACACCCGGCGCTACCCTTTCTATAGGTCGGGTTTTTTCTGTCTTAATCGGCCCCTTGCCATCACGCGAGCGCCCCAGAGGATCAACCACTCTTCCAATCAGTGCATTGCCTACTGGAACCTCAACCACCCTTCCCGTTGCACGCACCTCATCTCCTTCCTTAATCTTGCTACAATCGCCGAGGATAACAGCTCCAACATTATCTTCTTCCAGATTTAGAGCCAATCCCATAATGTCATGCGGAAATTGCAACAGTTCGTTGTATTTCGCAGCACCCAGTCCATGAACCCGGGCAATGCCATCGCCTATCTCTACCACTGTGCCTACATTGGCTGTAGTTACAACAGCGCCAAAATGTTCAATTTCTTCTTTGATTATCGAAACAATATCTTGATCCCGAGCTGCCATATGTGACTCCTATCTCTTTTATCATTGCAGTGCTACATTATCTTCCAGCCCCGACTAAATTCTTCCTTAAAGATTC
This sequence comes from Desulfobacteraceae bacterium, assembly GCA_030612685.1. Lineage (GTDB taxonomy): Bacteria > Desulfobacterota > DSM-4660 > Desulfatiglandales > B25-G16 > JAUWNK01. The sequence goes on along the minus strand of JAUWNK010000096.1, from coordinate 3,198 downwards.
TAATGTATTTTTAATGCTTCCATCGATAAGCGTATCGCCAATCCTGGCCCTAAACCCCCCTATTACAGACGGGTCAGTTTGGGCATCTATAATAACTTCATGTCCAACCATTTCCGCAAATTGGGTTGAAAGACTTTTCTTGAACTCATCCTCCAAGGGCACAGCAGTAATAAGTTCTGCATGTTCAATACCATAATGGGCATCTAATAACCGCTCATAGTGCCGTGAAATATCATCCAGAATTTTCAACTTACCTCTGCTCATGAGAAGGTAGACCAAATTGAGGACTAAAGGATCCACTTTGCCCAGCCGTTCTTTTAGAAGATTTTTCTTAGCATCAAAAGGTATTTTCGGGTTTTCCAACATACTCATAAGCTTTTTATCTGTTGCTATATTAGCAACTTTAATCAAGTCATCACGCCATCTTTTTAGCTCATTATTCTCCAATGCCAACTCAAAGGAGGCTTGAGCATACCGTTTACCAGAAATTATTCGGGGCATGGTTAACTCTCGTTTCTCCTTAAGGCAGCACTTTCCTCTAATGTCTTCTCAATAATCTGACGGTGCTTCTCTTTATCCAAAGTTTCACTGATTACTTTCTCGGCAGCAAGGATAGCCATATCAACAAACTCCTTACGCAGCTCGTCAACGATTTTATCCCGATCCCGCTCTAACTCCTCTCGAGTCCTATCAACAATGGCCTGGGCTTCTTTTCGAGCCCCTTGTCTTGCTTCTTCTTTGATCCTTTCACCTGCCTGTTCTGATTGCCCAACTATTGATTGTCCTTCATCACGTGCCTTACTGATCCGCTTTTCTACCTCTACTCGAGCACGATCATATTCCTGTTTTGTGGCCTCAGCCTGCTCCATACTCTTCTTTATCCTATTAGCACGCTCATCGAGCATTCTGCGAATCGGCTTATACCCAAAGAATGTGAGCAGCCCCAGCAATATGAGAAAGTTGATCAACTGGCCGATAAAACTCGGTAAGGTTAACCCTAAAAAGCCTTCCATAAAGTTATCCTGCCTTCCTTTTAGACATTACATCGAACTATTACGCTACAAAGATAAGCAAAATAGCTACTACTAAGGCGTAAATCGCCACTGCCTCAGCAAAGGCAATAGCTAAAATCATATTTGTCATTATTGCTCCTCTGGCTTCAGGATTGCGGCCTAATGCATTCATGGCACCCATGCCAAGTATGCCAATGCCAATTCCTGGTCCAAGAGCCCCTAGACCTATTGCAAGCCCAGCACCTATAAGCCTCGCTACGTCTGCCCAAATTTCCATTAGTTCAACCTCCTTTTTTGTATTTGCACTTAAATCAAAAAGTTATCTTTAGTCATTTCTTCACAACCCGTAAAAATCTATCCTCATTCTTCTTCCATAACTGCGGCACACGCAAATCCCAGGGTCAATCCACCAAATATCATAGCTTGAACAAAGCCAAAGAATGCCTCCATGCCATAAAATACTATAGGAAGCACCCAGGGAACAAGGAAGAGCATTATCATGACAAGTATCATCCCCGCTGTCATATTTCCAAAAAGACGGAAGGTGAAGCTCACCATTCGGATTAAGTGACTGAGTATTTCTAACAGGCCAGCGAAAACGGCTACTAAACCATTCAATAAACCACCTGCTCCGGCCTTGATATTACCGGTGAACATCAGTTTAAGTGCTTGCCACAGAGGGCCAAAGTGAAAGAACGTCTTTAGATAGGAAACCCCTTTGGCCTTAAATCCCCAATACTCAACATAGCAGAAGGAGACCACAGCAAGTGCCGCAGGGATATTGAGGTCAGTATTGGCATTGCGTAAAAAAGGCTCCCCATTTATGTGAATGGTTTCAAAGCCGGGGATGAGGCTCAGCCAAGCATTGGCGACAATAAAGAGAAAGATGGTAGTGCAAACGGAAAAAAACCATCTCCCATGTCTCTCCCCTGCTGGGTCCTCAATAAAGTTCGCTGCCGCCTCAACTATCAGCTCTAAGAAATTTTGTAACCCAGTGGGGACGAGTTTCATGTTGCGGGTGCCAATAAAAAACAGACCACCCAACACCACAATGCTTATCCATGCGGTAATCATCGTATTCGTTATGGGAAGATGGTGAAAAGGTCTTTCAGGGGCCGGGTGATATTTAGGGGCCTCAACATTGAGGAAACTTATTGGTTTAGACCCAATTATCCCACTGCCGATCTCACTGCCGATAAAGCTGATAATAATCATAGCGAAAATGGCAATGGCGAGCACCACTATTTTTAAAAGGCTCCCTCTGTGCCTTTTTCCGGTCATTATCCCTCCTTTTTACTCCTCTCCTGCCCTGAATTTATTAATGTCGTATTCTTAGCCCTCTTTTGTTTCACGTGGCTTTCTTTCCCTACCATCTTAGCCTCCTTCAAAAAAGGGCGCACCATTTGATAAACTCCGTACACCATTATTATGGTGCCAATACCAAGACCTATGAGGGTACACAAAGGAAATTCATCAAACACTTTCCTGTCAAGCCACAGACCTATTCCTGTTGGTATCAAAAGGCTCAAAGGTACATAAAAACCTACTACCAGCAACTGCAACGCTGCTGACCAGTTTTTCATTGACCCTCCTATAGTGCCCAGAAAATAGTGTTAAAACCTCACCATATCTCAGCACTTCTTCTCAAATCAAGCCAGCGCCTCTGGGATTTTGTAAGGGGACCGATCTGTTCCTCTATCCACTCAACATCACCAGTCAGGAGAGCAAGTTTCTCAGGACCTGTCAGGTCATATTCATCCAAGGCATCTGTAGCAAATTCAAGAAGATTAGTGAAGAATTCACTATCTGTTGCAGCCTTCTCCAGAACCTTAATCATCTCCTCCCTGTGAACCAGGGCCTGTTCTTCAGGTGCCTGGGTGGCAGCTATATCAAGTGCTGAGGCCACTGCCTTTAGAAGTTGATCAGGTGTGAATGGCTTTTCAATGTAGTCTGCTGCACCAAGTTTCATGGCCTGTACCGCTGATTTGACTGAGGCGTAACCGGTGATCATAACAACTGGAAGGGCTGGTTTGGCCCTCTTAACATCCCTTAAGACCCTCATACCTCCAATGTCAGGCATGCGGATATCAGTAAGGACAATGTCGTATTCTTTCTCGATGGCCTGATTCAATCCCTCACGTCCGCTAAGTGAGACATCTACATCGTAGTCCTCATCAGTAAGTAT
>JAUWNK010000062.1 GCA_030612685.1 Desulfobacteraceae bacterium | reverse complement strand
TCAAATGACCCCTCCCTTGATGGGAGGGGATAAAGGGGAGGGTGAACAAACATTTTACCACCCCCACCTTTACCCGCCGTAGGCGGGTAAACCTCCCCCATCAAGGGGGAGGGACTATACGGTTACCATGTAGCAAGCTACAGGGAATTATCAAGTTCAATTATTCCATTGAATCCAGTTTAATCTCAAATAGTTTAGGCCACCATTTTCCGGTCACAAAAAACCGATCATTCTTTGCGTCATAGGCAATGCCATTGAGTACGTCAACTCTCGTACTACGGTCTCCCGGGCCTAAAAGACCTTTCAGCTCTATCCATCCAATCACCTGACCTGTCTGAGGTGCAATTTTTACGATACGGTCCGTTTTCCAGACATTGGCATAGATTTCCCCTTTAATGTATTCTAATTCATTGAGTTTTCTCACAGGTCCATGTTTGTCACGTACCTGTATCTGGCCGATTACCTTAAAGGTCTCAGGATCTAAAAAATGCAATGTTGACGTACCATCGCTTATGATTAAACGCCTTCCATCATGCGTAATTCCCCAGCCCTGAGTTGGATAACTGAACTCTCGTAGCAATTTAAAGCTGTCTTTGTCATAGACAAATCCGACATTGGATTTATAGGTCAACTGGATGGTCCTGTTCTGATAAATTGTCACGCCCTCACCAAAAAAGTGAGCTGGTAGTTCACGAATTTGTAAAATTTCTCCGGTTTCCAATTTCACTCTGCGCAATGTTGATCGTCCATGAAGCCCTGTTCCTTCATATAAAAAACCATTTTCAAACACCAATCCCTGGGTGAAAGCGTGTCGGTCATGAGGATATGTGTTAACGACCTTGTACGTATAGACTGGAATAATATTGGATGCTGTGGAATTTACTGAATCTGAGCAAGAGCAGATAAAAACTACTCCTGATAATGCAAGGATTCCGGCAAAGAACATCCTGAAGAGACGGTTCATAGTTCTAAGCATGATTTATTACGGAGAGCATTAAATGGTTTCCGTTTTTATCATGAAGACATCTTTATTAAATCTGTAGTGTACCGCTCCCGCCCGCCTCGCCTTGCGTCTCGCATGGCGGGCAGGTTGGCGGTGCCAATAGATGCAGCCTTCCGAGTCCCGGAATCGGGGACTAAAGGACTGCGCTACGACTTATCTACGGGGGATTCTTACCCCCCTTTGGTAAAGGGGGGAGGGGGGTGAAAATCCCGAACTTTCCCCCTCCCCTATCCCCTCCCACCAGGGGAGGGGAACTGAAAGGATGCCATTCATCCCAGAGTTAAAAGTCAGGGTATTCTGGCATGTTTTCATAAATCAGGGTTTATCAAACCATTTGTGGAAGGTATAATATGCGTAGCTGGGCTCAAAGCCTAATCTCGCCCAAACTTTTTGCACAGCAATGTTAGTTATCTGTGTCGACACCAGCATGTGGGTTGCCCCCTTTGACAGACACCACTCCATCCCGCGCATAATAAAGGACCGATAGACACCAAGTCCCCGAGCAGAGGGAACAACACCGCCCACAACTGCTTCGCCTTCTTCCGGGCTATTGAGCCGGAGGGTAAAAAAGCCCACGATCGAGCCTTCCAGATGGGCCACCAATACCTCATCCGCAACATCGCCTAAAACACACGAGCGAAGGGCCCATGATATGTACGCTTCATGGCACTTGACACGATCTAACCTTTCGTCCGCATGGTAGTGCCCAAAGTATTGGCGAAATGATTCGGCAGCCACGAACTTCACATCATCTTCATCACCAGGTTGGATTGGGCGCACCATAATCTTTCCGCTATCTTTTGGAATCGGCGTTGTTACAAGGTTTCGTGAACAGTAAACCAAGGTGTCCATAAGGGAAAATCCCTCTCGCTCCATTGCCTGTGCTGCTCGAAACTCGGAAACCAGACATCGAGCAATAAGCAAAACTACATCCCTGGCCCGGCAAAAATCCAGTACTGAAGGCAATTTATCAAGGGTTACGTTGGAGGCTCGGGCGGTTCGTATGCCGAAACGTTCCTCATCTATCGAGGAAAGGTAAACCTGAGGTGGATCTGAGCTCATGATTGATCATCATCTCGGTTAGGAGAAAAACCTGTAGTGTCACGTATGAAGCTATAGGGGCGCCCCATGCTCCGAAAATGCATACGTGCCAGGTATTCACCAATGATACCAAGGGCAAACAACTGTGCTCCAGAAAAAATGGCGATGATTGAAGCGAGAAATGGAAAACCTGGCACACTTCCGCCCTCTACCAGGTAACGACCGAGTACATAGATAAGCACACCAAACCCAAATAGCGTAAAGCCAAAACCAACCAGACTGGCTACTCGCAAAGGCCAGGTGCTGAATCCAGTTATCATATCCAGGGCATGAGAAGCAAGCTTGCGAATGGTGTAATTAGACGCCCCTGCCCTGCGTGGATCACGACGCACAGGAATGGCAGCAAAGCGAGTTGTGCCCCAACTCAACAGCACGTCAATGGAAACAAAAGGACTCTGGTAGTTGGTGAAAGCATCGCGGATATAAGTACGAAAGGCCCTGAAAGCGGTGGCATTACGGGCTATTTGGGCATCCATTATGCCCTGAAGGGGCAGCCTGGTTATCTGCGCAATTATATTACGCCACAAACCATGTTGCTTCTTTAGTGGCGTGCCATAAACCACGTCGTAGCCTTCAGTTAGTTTTTGGAGAAGCTTGGGGATTTCCTCAGGTGGATGCTGGAGATCGTCATCCACAGTGACAACAACATCATATTGAGCAGCACGGATGCCACAAAGCAAGGCATTGTGCTGGCCGTAGTTTCGCATCAGGTTGATGCCGCGTATCCAGGAGTGTTCTTGAGCAAGCCGGGAAATTACCTCCCAACTGCTGTCACGACTGCCATCATCTACTAAAATCAGCTCATAATCCGAGCCCAATGATTCCAAAACCGGGTGCAAACGTGACACCAATTCAGGAAGTAAGGGTTCGCTATTGTAAACAGGTATAATAACAGAAATATTCATATGTATTTCATCTTCGGCCACGGTAAGTCATTTAGCGAAAAATTTTGTCTATATGCCAAATGTCAAAATTATTCCCTCGACCTGTTGGTAACCAGGTTACGGTGACGATACCCGTATCGGTCAGGGTTACGGTAATGTGAAAGACGAAAGACGTAACCCTGACCGATACGGGTATCGTCACCGTTACCGAATTTAAACGGGCTTCTCCCGAAGTGATCCCGATCCCATCAGGACGGGGCGGGACTCGAAAGACGGGCTTCGTTACCGCTCGGCTTAGCTCGCTACAAGCTCTTTGGGAGATGAAACTGTTTGTCACCATCTCTTCCTGAGCATTATGGTCGCTGAAAACGGCTCCCCATCTATAGTGCTGTATGTTCCAGGGGTTTCATAACCTTTATCAAAAAGGTTTCTAAAAGCAAAGTCCAGATCCAGACCCGGGTAAACAACATCCCTGATGGTAGCGCTTAAATCAATGAGCCAGACACCAGGGATTGAGGAATACTCCGTTGCCTTGGGATAGATAAGCTTTCTTGAGGAAAAATAGCCAAGCCTAACAAAGGTGGTGAGCCTTTCAGCCGGCCTCCATGTCCCGGTGAGGTTAAAAATCCTCTTGGCCCCGGTATCATAAGGGTATTTCAGGTCAATGTAGTGTTTCTTTACCGTCCCGTCTGGCATTATCAATGTATAGTCGTTATAATGGTATGTTTCATCAGAGCCAGTGTTTGTAAGCACAGTTAAGTTCGCAGATAGATCAAGGTTATAGCCTGGAGAGAGTTTTCCCTCTATTTCCAGCCCTTTTATATCCTGATCGTTGGGCAGGGAAAGACCGGCATAGGGGTCTTCCATGATATGGTTCTTTATACGACTGGCAAAACCAGACAAGCCCAGCCCCACTTGCTTTGAGGGTTTCCAGGCAAGCTGAACATTCAAGGTTTTTATGTTCTCCAGTTCCGGTCTTTCATCTTCCAGGAGTTGCCTGGCAAAGGGTGTTCGGTAGGCAGTCCCGTATAACAGCTTAAACATCCACTGTGACCAAGGGGACCAACCAATTCCTGCATTGTAGCTCACATGATCCCTGTACTCGTCATGATCATCGTCTCTCAGGCCCAGCCAGAAATCAATATCCCCGACCTTTTGTGTATACTGGCCAAAAACAGACCAGAGGCGGGTGTTGTAATCCTCCTCGTCTACCCTTGGTAAAAAATATTCATTTTTGGGTCCCAAATAGTCAGGCAGATAACTCTCCCATATCAGGGCATTCCTTATACGTTTTTTTCTGTGAGAGAGCCCGCCTGTAAATAGACCTCGACCTGCCAGAAAGGAGCGATCGTATATGATCTCGCCATATGAGGTACGTTCCTTTTGCTCAAAGGTGCTGTCTATGATCTCGTATTCTGGGTTTATCCAGCTATAGGAGCCTGTAAACCGGAGAGCTGAAGATCGGTTTATGTCCTTTTTGGCCTCTACCTTGATAAAACCTAAAGGGGCGCTACGGCTTTCCCGCCATGTGAGATCTTCCTCTGGCCTGGACATGGCATATTGCCTCTTGTAGTCGGAGACCAGGCCAGACACTGAGAACCAATCCCTGAATGAAAAACGGCCTGACACGTCAAAATAGCGGGATCTCCCGGGTATATCCTCTCCAAATCGGTCCTGAGAACCGACCGGTGTTTTTCCATCCCCCCAAAATCTCACAAGATTGCAGACAGTGTCATCTTCCTCTCCCTTTCGGCTACTTAATGACAAAAAAGCATCCCAGAGCCCTGCATCATAACCTATGTTGGTAAAAAAACCATGCTCTTCATCTGGTTCGCCATACAAAAGACCTGCTTCCACCCCGCTAAGGTCCTTACCAGTCATTGGCACAACATTTACTATACCTGCGAAGGCATCCGGCCCCCAGAGAACAGAGCCCGGCCCCCTTATAATCTCTATCCGCTTTACAGAAGCCATGGATAGCTCATGGTCCAGAGGGTGCAAGGATTTGCTCGTGTCGGAGACTACGGGGACGGTGTCATACAAAAACAGGACTGAATCGGGGATCCCCCGGAGATATGGCCGTGTGCCCCATTCCTTCTGGGCCATGTAAAATCCAGGAATCATCTCCAGGGCCTGACTTAATGTTCTTACCCCCCTCTCCTTAAGCTCTTCCCTTGTAATTACCTGGGCCACAGCAGGAGCCTGCCATGCGCTTTCCTCCCTTTTTGAGGCAATAGAAAGGGTCTCCAGGTTCTCACCTACAAACATGAGCATGGTATCATCCTGCACTGGGGACCGTCTTTCTCCCTCAGCCCCAAGAGATAATGGGGGCACAAAAAGTATTACCAAGAGAAGACAGGCTAATGAAAATATGTTGTTGAATTTTGATAACATGTTTAAGTAGCGCAATAAAACAGTAGCGCAGGGCTTTAGCCCTGCAATAAAACAGCCGAAGCCTCCCGCCCGCCTCGCCTCGCGTCTCGCATGGCGGGAAGGTTAGACCTGCCTTAAAAAAGACGCTCTAATTCAAGCTCAAATGAACCAATGAATTCATAATCCATAAAATGCTTAGCCAATCCTTTTCTTACTGGATTATTCACTATATACATAGCTACACTCAAAATATCCTCATCTTTCCTCAAAATATGGTCGTAATAACTGGGCTGCCATAGCTTGAAGCTTTTCCTTTGGGCAGGGTTTTGGGCAGGGCTAAAGCCCTGCGCTACATTTACTTTTATGCCGGTACATTTTTCGAAGCCGTAGTGCAGGGCTTTAGCCCTGCTTACATGCATTTTGTAGTAGTACCCCGTATGTTGTTTGTATGAAGAAATAAAACGCTTCAGATCAGAATCGTGAGATTCACCTTCAACCAGAAGGTGAAGATGATCTGGCATAAAACAGTATGCCCATACCTTGAATCCAAAGCTATTTTTTGATGTATCCTTCAATACTCTAATCAACTCTCTGACCATGGCATTATCTTTAAATATGGGATTTCTTTCGTGTGTACATATTGTAACGAAATATCGTTGATAACCTTTGTAATTAAAATCTTTGAGTCTTGGACGACTCTTATATTTTTTCATTTTTTAATGGCAGGGCTAAAGCCCTGCGCTACATGCATTTTGTTGCTAAAGCCCTGGCCTACGGTTTTAATTTTCCGATCTTCAAATGGCAGGGCTAAAGCCCTGCGCTACATCCATTTTGTTGCTAAAGCCCTGCGCTACATGCATTTTGTTGCTAAAGCCCTGCGCTACGAGCCTTTATTCTCTAATCGCTTCATCAATACCCTGAATTTTGAGCGTGTAAGTCCAAGGAGCCTGGCTGCAGCAGTCTGGTTATTGCTCGTGACATCCAGGGCTTGTTTCACCAAATCCTTTTCAAGGCTCTCCATAGAGATCCCAACAGGAGGTAGGCGTAAGTCTGTATCTCCAGAACCAGTTGGAGGAAATGTTCTCAAAAAGGAAAGGGTATCGGCTGTGATGAAGCCCCTATCTCCTGTTAGTATCACAGCCCTTTCCATGGCATTTGCCAGTTCCCTTACATTTCCAGGCCATGCATACTCTGCAAGCAGCCTCTTTGCGCCATCAGTTACTTGAATAGATGTTGAGCCTGCATAACGATTAAGAAAATGATTTGTTAGGGGTATTATGTCTCCTGTGCGTTCCCTCAAGGGAGGCATGTGAATAGGAAAGACATTAATTCGAAAAAACAGGTCCTGACGAAATTCCCCTTTTTCTATCAGGGCATCGAGATCCTGGTTGGTAGCACAAATAACCCTTACATTAACCGGTATCTCCTCGTTACCACCCACCCTCTGTATCTTTTTCTCTTGCAATGCCCTTAAGAACTTGGCCTGAGCATCGTTAGGAAGATCTCCTACCTCATCTAAAAATAGGGTTCCCCCCTTTGCGAATTCGAACTTACCTGTACTTCTTCGATCTGCCCCGGTAAATGAGCCCTTTTCATAGCCAAAGAGTTCAGATTCCACCAGGCTCGGGGATATGGCCGCACAATTCACCGGCACAAAGCGAGACCCTTTTCTCGGGCTTGCATGATGAATAACTCTGGCCATGAATTCTTTTCCTGTGCCTGATTCCCCGTAAATAAGAACAGTCGCATCTGTTCTTGCAACCTTCAATCCAAGATCTACCACACTCGCCATTTCCTTGGAAACGTACACCATTTCATCAGTACCGGCCACATCTCTAAGTTCCCGCTTAAGCTCTATGTTTTCAGCCATTATCTTAGATAGTCCGAGGGTCCTCTCCACGGTCAGCAAAATCCGATCTTCCTCAAATGGTTTGGTGATATAGTCCACCACTCCCTGCCTCATGGCTTCTACAGCCGACTCAACTGTGGCAAAGGCCGTAATAAATACCACTGGACAAGGGATTTCCATCTCCTTAATCTTTTCCAGAAGTTCCATCCCATCCATGCGGGGCATCTTGATATCCGTTATGACCATATCGAAAGGTGTGGCTCTTATCATCTCCAGGGCCTCGATGCCATCCCCAGCTTGATCAACACGGTATCCCTTTCTGCTCAGCATAATAGAGAGCAGATGCCGCATCTTATCTTCATCTTCAACGATTAAAATATGGGCCATTGTGCCTCCGGCCATTTGTTATTTGTTATTGCCTGCCCGCTCGCCAAGCTTGCGAGGCAGACGGGGTTATTTGTTATTTGGCATTGATAATTGTTAATTGATAATTGATATTGGTATCTCCACCCGGAATAATGCTCCTCCTTCTTCTCGGTTTTTTACGCTGATAGTACCGTTGTGGAGCCTGATCACCTGAGAGGCATAGGCCAGTCCAAGGCCAGTGCCCTTTGATCTTGTGGTAAAAAAGGGCTCAAAGATTTTATGGATATTCTCAGAGTCAATCCCTTCACCTTGGTCCTGTATATCCACAAACCATTTATCATTCTGGCAGGACACCGTTATACTTACTACACCCTTATCCCCGTTTGCCTCAAAGGCATTTTTTAATATATTGCCAATTGCCCGGGTAATCAAATCAGGGTCCACGCGTGCGTGACAAGGCTCAGATGGAATATGAGAATGTATTTCAACAGGGGATCCAACTTTTTGAATTTCAAATCCCATCATAATCTCCTTGAGCAAGGCATTCACGTCCACATGACGAAAAGAAGGCCTGACTGGGTGGGCAAAGGACAAAAAGTCTTCAATCAAGCTGTTTAAGCGTCTTATCTCATCCTCCATATATCTTATCATTGTAGTGCTATCGGGCAGCTTAAAGTCCTTTTTTAAGATATCCAGGGAGCTCTTGATTATACCGAGAGGATTTTTCACCTCATGGGCAATCATCATGGAAAATTTACCCATCTCTGCAAGGGAATTCTGCCGTGCCATCTTTTCCCTGGCCCTGGCAAGTTCCTCTCTTCCCCTGTCCAGAGAATCAAGCATAGCATTAAATGCAAGGGCGAGCTTCCTTGTCTCTGGTAGACTACCTGGTCTTGCTCTCAACTCAAGGTCACCCTTTGCTACCAGCCTTGCCTCCTCCGCAAGCTCAGTAACCGGAGCCACTAAAGAACGAGAAATGAAATAGAAGATCAGTCCTGCCAACCCTGCCAGGGCGGCAGAAAGCCAGATAAAATGGATCTTCATCGCTGATAAAAGATTGTCTATACCCCTGGTGCTATAGGTTATCAGGACCTTTCCTATCAACCCTTTGCCCGGGGCCTCAGGGGCTGTATCCAGTTCGAATGCAAGGCTTTCATCATGTGACTCTTTTAGCAATACTGGTGCTTCAACAATATTTAACGGGCCTGATATATCTTTCGATATATCGGCAATTTTCTTACCATTGCTGTCAAGTATGGTAACTTGTGCCACATCCTCCTCGCTTAAGAGATTCCCGGCAAGGGTCTTTAACATGACTCTATCGTCAATAAGTATACCAAGCTCTGCATTAAGGGCCAGGTATCTTGCCAGAAAGGAGATCCTTTCCTCAAACCGGCTCTGCATAAATTTCCTGGTGATATTTACCCCCATGGCACCCAGGGTAAAGGTGGTGGCACTAATTAACAAAAAAGTAGCGAGGAGAATCCGGAAATGTATACCTGGCTTTTTCATTGGAAAATATCCTTTTCTCACCCTCCCCCTCGCCCCCCCCATAAGCGCTAACTTAAGGGGCCAACTGAATTCAAAAGGGTATTGAATATCGAATATCGAACAAGGAATTTCGAATTATGAGGTCTTGTTGTCCTTTTGTTTAGCCGTTTTTATGCTTGTCACAAAAATCGAAATCAATTCATTATTTTCATCGATCAGGTATTTAAGTTTTGATGCTGGCTTTACAATATTTGCTCTCACAATCATAAGTAACCATATCCTTGTTTCTCGCAATTCTTTAAGGCATACTTTCATCTTGTGGATAAAATCAGCAAGAGATTCTGCACTTTGAGCTTCACCATAATTGGGAGCAGGTGATGTGCCACAACGAATGAGTTGACCGGCAATGTGATTTCCCACTTTTGTTTTTGGCAAGGATTCCGCTGTACGAATAATTCGGACGGCAAAATCTATTAAACGCTCTTCAAGATCAAATATTCTACTTTCCTTCGACATTCATTATTCCTTGTTCGATATTCGATATTTTACACATCATCAAAACCAATAGAACTATCAGAGCCCTATAATAAGCCTATATTTATCGGTTAAGTTGGCCAATATGCCCTCGCCCCCTCCCATCAAGGGCAATACTGTTGACTTAAGGAAAATCACGCTTGTTATTGAATATCGAATATTGAACAACGAATGTCGAATTATGAAGTTTGATAAGGTTTTCCATTACTTCGATATTCATTATTCCTTGTTCGAAATTCTTCGGTTCAAAACGAAATGTGCTTAAGTCAGCAGCATTGCCATCAGGGGAGGGGTCATGAGGGTTTCATGGTCCCACCTTTAGAGGCGGTTGGTATTCCTCGATGAGTTCTATTCCCAGCTTCTGGATGACACGCTTATTAACCCATGCATGAAAGAGCGGTGGCTCTTCTTTGCAGGCTTCCCCTGATAACATCCGCATAGCAGCCCGGCCTGTTTGTCTCCCGATTTCCCGATAATCCAATATAAATGCGAGGGCAGCACCGCTTTCATAAAAAAAACGGTTATAACCGATTACTGTCACCTTATTAAGTATTGCTTCCTTTACAATATATTGGACAATGCTTTCGGATATCACTGTCCTATCAGGGATCAACAGCAGGGCATCAAGAAGCTTCCAGTTGTTTTTCAAAACAACAGGGATCTCCTTTCTGGATGAGATAACAAGGGGTATGATTTCTACCCCTACATCACTTATAGGGCTTGTTGCCTGTTCTATAAGCTCTGTGTTGTAGAGAGGATCATATAGAATTCCAAGCCTTTTGACAAAGGGAAGGCCTGAAGAGATAAGTTGTATCTGGGTTTTTACAGGAATCCTTAAGGTAATACCGCAGGCAGGTTGGTCCGGGACCAGAAGGCCTTCAGGGTTTAAGACCATGGTGTAAAGCTTTTGAACATCCCTGGAAGGGAAGGTTGCCCAGACAAAGCGAGTAGCAGAAGGGCCTATGGCAATAAAGAGATCAAACCTGCCTTTCTTCAGATCCATTGACAGGAGATCACGGCTTCTGCCTTTAAACTTCTTTAGCTCAAATTCTTCAATCTTCGCCCCTGTATCCCGAGCAATTTCTTCTCTCAATCCCTCTACAGCTATCAGATAAGGCCTTATGGACTGAGAGATAACAATCGCTACCTTGGGCGTTCTTCTATCCGCTGGTTCTGCGATTCCATGGAACAGAAGGACAACGGGCAGGATAATGAAGATACATCGATAGGCACCATGCATATACGGCAACATCAAAATAGATTCTAACTTGATAAAATAAAATGATTCTCAAGACGCTTAAATCCTAAATCCTAATTCCTAAACCCTAAACAATTTCAAAATCCGAATATCAAATGCTTCCGAGTTCCGGATTCTCCCGAAGTGATCCTCTCGATTGGATCCCGGCCCAACCGGCACGGGGCGATCCCATTGGGACAGGGCAAAACTCGGAATTAGGAAACAAAACATTTCCGACATTGGCATAATAGCCATTCGAAATTGTTGGAGATATCTTTAGTTTTGAATTTAGGATTTGGAACATTCGAATTTGTTTAGGATTTCGTGCTTAGGATTTCGAATTTATAAAAAAATAATTAAGCAAATAATCTTGACATTACATCAAGTTACTTATTTGAATGACTTAGCCCTGACCATACATGGCATGTAATTGCCCTTTGTTCCTTTATCATTTACCCTGCTTCAATCTCGACTTTTTCTGCTTAAAGTGATAATCTTCTAACTCCTGCTTTATAATCTCTACCCGTTTCTTAAAACGTGCACTCACAATATCTATATCTTCCAGGCTATCAATCACCTTTGCAGTTATTAAAATAATAAGCTCGGTTTTTTCCGCCTTCTCACCATAATAACCGAACAACCACCCTATGAGAGGAAGTCTGTTGAGATAAGGTATCCCTTCATTGACAAAGGTCTTTGATTGACTCATAAGCCCCCCAATTGCGATTGTCTGATTATCATATACATGAACAATTGTGTTTGCTGCCCTCTTGATAAATATTGGAGAACCCTTCACCCCATCTGCACCCTTCTCGCTCACTTCCTGGCTGATCTCCATTTTGAGGTGGCCTCTACCGCTGATCTGGGGTTTAACCTTTAGAATTATGCCAGTGTCTCGATACTGTATGGTGCTGGTTTCTGTAAGTCCACCTTCTGTTGTGGAAATGGCAGTAGTGGCGCTCAGGTAAGGCACTTCGCTGCTTATCTCTATGGTTGCCTCTTCATTATCAGAGGTCATAATGCTTGGAGCAGATAACACATTTACCCTGTCTTCTTTTGCCATGGCCCTAAGGGTTGCGGACAGTTCTCCGGTTTTCGCTATCGCGTATGACAGACCAGTGGCAGAGATACCGGTTGCCAGCCCGCTTCCTATACCAGCAGTAACTGTACCCAGATTCGATCCTGAACCGAGACCTCCTATGCTCTCCCATTCAAGTCCTAACTTTAACTCGTCTGTTAATACTATATCTGCGATCATCACCTCAATAAGGGCCTGCCTTGGAATGATATCTAACTCCTGGAGTAGCTTCTGGATTGTTAAATAATCTGCCGGTATAGCGTTTATTATCAGATAGTTGCGTTTTGTATCGGCTATGATCTTGATTTCTCTCTTTAGATTACCAACGGCGACCAGCTCCTTAGAGATTTTTTCCTTTTCAGCCTCTTTTTTCTTTAGAGGACTGGTTAGTCTTTCTGTTTTAGCAGCCGCTGTTGCTAATTCCTCCGTGGCTATATTTACCTTTCTTCCCTCTTTTACTACTTCCTTCTCTTTCTCCTCTTTTTCATCTACTGAAAGTATCTCTTGAAGGAGCTCCGCTAAGTTCTCTGCATCTGCATGGGCCACTTGATAAACATAAATTTTTGTTTCGACGTCTTCTGCTGCCGTTACATCCAGCATCCGGATAAGGGCCTCTGTTTTTTCCATCAATTCCTTATTTCCGCTGACCACAAACAGGGCATTAAGCCTTTCCAGACTGATCAGCTTGATGCCTACATCGGGAGTTTTCTCATCTTCAACTCCGTACTGTTTAAGAATATTTTCCAACTCTTTTGTTAAATCACAAACCGGAACATAGTGAATCTCGTACATCCTCAGGGTCAAATTTGAAAATTGGCTTACATCAAACAATCTGATAAATTCCATCAGCCGTCTTACATTCCACCTCTGGTCAACAATAATAAGAAGATTATCTTCAGGATATACCATAACCTTTCCTGTAGAGGTTGTGAAGTTGCCCAAGACCTTACTCACATCATCTGCCATAATATGCCTTAGAGGAATTATCTGGATGACGGACATATCCTCCATCCCCTTGGCTACCTCTACCCCTGCTTTCATAGAAATATTGTATGCCTGGCTATCCTTCAGGGGATATATCTCATAAAGCCCATCACTTTCTGTCACCCCAAGATTATTTATCCTTAAGATCTTTAAAAAGACAGGC
This sequence comes from Desulfobacteraceae bacterium, assembly GCA_030612685.1. Lineage (GTDB taxonomy): Bacteria > Desulfobacterota > DSM-4660 > Desulfatiglandales > B25-G16 > JAUWNK01. Next base: position 1,914 of record JAUWNK010000062.1, on the reverse strand, counting down.
CATAGCTCTTGTTTTGATATCGCCCTATAGGTGTGCAAATTTACTGTTCCCTTTACTGTTGGATCGATGGCATAGTTTATGCCTAAATACTTTCCGATCATGTCTATGACCTGGGTGATGGGAGCCTGATCATAGTTCAGGATAATTCCCTTTTCCCCAACTGAAATGCCTTCCTTCTGGGGAGTACCCCCACCTCCGGATTCCAGTGAAAGGCCTGTGCCCGGCAGAGCAACTTTCGATGCGGGAATTTCCCCAACCAATTTCACACCTTCTTTTAGAACCTTAACCTTAAGCTCAGCTTTTTCCTTTACTGGGGCCTTATCTATAGATATATCTTTTTTATCTTTGGCCTTATGCTCTGGACCACTGGTGAGGTCTGGAGAATCAAAAAGTCTATATCTTTCAGTTGCAGTAGAACAGGCCATGCAAAACAAAAACATGGCTGGCACCAGCAAATATCCAATAACTTTCCATCTCAATTTCTCTACCATAGCTATCCTCTCTTAGTTTACCTTTCTTTTTATCTTGCCAAATGGGGTATTGATAATCTTGTATCTTACATTTCCCTCTTCCTTCACTTTACCTGCCTGACCTCTTATAGGGTCTCCCCCTGGGAATCTCCCTTTTAGTACTAACAGGTTGTTGGACACCTTTTCCTTTTGTCTCTCCTTTTTCAATAATCTTGGGTGCCTTTTTTCCGGCAGCCATGATCCCACCCCTGGCCTGCTTTTTATGGATGAGCTTTATTGTGCTTAGAAAACCGCCTTTCTCAAAAACTATCTGTTCTGGCTGGATGACTTTTAGTTTATATCCCTGTATCTCAGCTCCTAAGGAGACCACCTTGTGCCTGAGACCCGGTTCTTTCTCATGTCTATCGTAGATGAGTGCCAATTTTTTCTGTTTATCAATCATAATGCCGTAAAGGTCAATGGCGGGCAGGGGAATCCTCTCTTTGCCTGTTTGTGTCTCATCTCCTTCAGAGGAAAGAGGCTCATTATATTCCTTCCTTTCGGGCCTGAAGAGGTCTTTTTCAGGGATCACATCATAATAATCGGCTGAATGACCCATACCTGCTATAAAAGAAGTGTGCGAGCCTTTCCGGGCTTTAGTATAATCACGGTGGCTATCCTTTACACTTATATTCGCTTTCTTTATCAGGGAGAGCTCTTTCAGACTATCATAGCCCTTCATCCCCAGAAATATAAATACGATAAAAAGGGCAATATTGGCAAAAATGATATATCTTCGCATGGGTTAAACCCTCAGTAACAATTCACCGCAGAGACGCAAAGCCGCCCGCCTCCCCGCCTGCCGTCCGTCGTGCAGGGATGGCAGGCGGGTTTTCGGAACCCTGAACCCCTGAACCTTTTAACCTTTGAACCCGTGAACCCGTGAACGGTTACAATTTATTAATATCCATTATCAATCCAATTTCACAAAAGGATGCAAAGCTTTTCCCTTGTCCCGCCTTTCTCAGGCGGGAAAAGGGAAAAATCTTTCCTCTCTGCGTACTTGGCGCCTCTGCGGTGAACCATTAAGTCCTCATAATACCGGAAACTGTCATAGTAGTCCTGATAGTGGTAGGATTTCTTGTATTTGTAACTCTTATCTCAACTTCAGGGATAAAAAAATATTTTCGATGGTTCTTGAGGGCAAAAACGATCCGATTAAAGGCCATGATGCTCCCTTGAAATATTACCTGTATACTGATTTTTTTATAACTCCCTATCTTTTCAAACTTAAGGACCCTGCTCCGCTGGACCTTGATTCCATTTTTCATACAGATTTGTTCAATATCTTGCTGGATCCGGGCGGCTATTACAGACTCTTTCCCCGAAGGGAAAAAACGGGATTCTGCCTTTCTCAGCTCATTTCTTATACTGGTCAGACTTTTCTGAATAGAGCTATCCTGAG